>WTHB01000084.1 GCA_011523305.1 Planctomycetaceae bacterium
CGAAGCCAAGGTTCGCATGCTTCCGCTGGTACTCATTGGCGGCATTCTGCCGCCGGGTGGGCCGCGAGCACGAAGGCAGTGAACTCTGTGCCTCCTGAAGACAACCAACAGCCCGCAGCGCGACCAGACCAATAGACGCCACCCCACCACGCGGCGTACATTCTTCCTCTATGCCCCGCAAGAAGTCCGCCACTGCCGCCCCCCGTCGCCCTGCCGTCAACCGCGTGCGGCGAGGTGACTGCCTGAGTCTGTTGGCCAAGCTTCCCGATGCAAGTGTGCCGCTCGCCTTTGCAGATCCGCCCTTCAACATCGGCTACGACTACGACAGCTATGACGATCACCGCTCCAGCGAAGACTACCTCGACTGGTCAAAACGCTGGATGAGTGAACTCTGTCGGGTGCTGCGGCCTGATGGCACCCTCTGGCTGGCCATCGGTGATGAATATGCTGCCGAACTCAAGGTGCTGGCCACCCGTGAACTCGGCCTCACCTGCCGCAGTTGGGTCATCTGGTACTACACCTTCGGGGTGAACTGCCGGCAGAAGTTCAGCCGCTCACACGCTCATCTGTTTCACTTCGTCCGTGACCCCGACGCCTTTACGTTCAACACCGATGCCATTCGGGTGCCCTCCGCCCGGGAACTGGTGTACGGCGACCGCCGAGCCAACCCCACTGGCCGACTGCCTGACGACACCTGGATCCTCCGGCCGCAGGATCTCCCTGAAGGATTTTCTGCCAATGAAGACACCTGGTACTTCCCCCGGGTCTGCGGCACCTTTAAAGAACGCTCCGGCTGGCATGGCTGCCAGATGCCTGAGCAACTTCTCGGTCGGATCATTCGCGCCTCAAGCAACCCTGGCGATCTTGTGCTCGACCCCTTTGCCGGCAGCGGCACGACCCTGGCGGTTGCCAAGAAACTTGGCCGGACCTTCCTCGGCTTCGAACTGTCAGAGGCGTATGCCGACCAAATCCGCAAACGGCTCGCCGCTATTCAGGTCGGCCAGCCGCTTGATGGGGCCCCAGAACCGCTCAAGAGCGTCCCGGCAACCGCCCAAGGCCGCCGCCTTCAGCCACGGTCCCGCCGCCCGCGGAAGCCTGCCTGAGTGACTGCCGCCTGTCAGGGTTGCCTTCTTCGGGCAAGCCGTGTTGAATCACGGGTCCAGCGAATACGTCGCTGCAGCGTTTTTTCCACGCAGCACCTCTGTTGAAAGCCCCTCACCATGAAATACGGCATTAATCTCTTGCTCTGGACCGACCGCATGCACGACGGCCTGATGCCAGTACTGGAGCAGGTGAAAGCGATGGGCTACGACGGCGTTGAATTGCCGATGTTTGACCCCAACGAACAACTCTTCACCGTCTGGGGAAAAAAACTTGATGACCTCGGCCTGGAACGGACGGCGGTGACGATTCGTGGCGCGGGTGACAACCCGATCAGCCCCTCGGCAAGCGTTAGAGAAGCCGCCGTCACCGCTATGAAAAAGACGGTCGACTGCTGCCAGGCAGCTGGCGTCTCGCTGCTGGCGGGCCCCACTCATTCCGCGATTGGGGAGTTCTCCGGGGCCGGTCCCACGGACGATGAGTTCAAGTGGGGTGTCGACACCATGCAAAAGGTTGCCGAACACGCAGCGGCCGCTGGCGTGACGATTGTCACAGAATACCTCAATCGGTTTGAAAACTATTTTCTTACCAGTGTCGAGCAGACGGTTGCCTTCATCACGGCGGTCGATCACCCCAACGTGCAGATGATGTACGACACCTTTCACGCCAACATCGAAGAGAAGGATCTCACGGCCGCCATCACGGCAGCGATGCCCTGGACCAAGATCGTGCACATCTCGGAGAACGATCGCAGTACGCCCGGGCAAGGGCATGTCGCCTGGGATGAAACCTTCGACGCGATCAAGGCCAACGACTGGGACGGTTGGATGGTCGTCGAGGCTTTTGGGCTGGCGTTACCGGCAATCGTTGCCGCCACAAAGATCTGGCGAAAGATGTACACCTCAGAAGAGCAGCTCGCCAGCGATGGTCTCGCCTTTATGAAGGCGAACGTCGCGAAGCGTTGGTCCTGATTTGAGATCGACTGCAGCCGCAGCCAATCTGGCTGACTGCTGGGTGACCGCAGGTGGGAGACGCAGCAACGATGAGTCCGTCACAGAAGCCCGACGAGCCGTCCGCTGGATTTCAGGCCACACCTGCCGACGGTGGCATGTCGATCGACCGTTTGGCGCAGGCGTTTGCAGCCATGATGGGCGAGCAGGATCCCTACCAGGCTGCTGCCAGTGAGGCGGCCCCATTGGCGCAGGTCGACACCTCTCCTGACCTGGATGAAGCCGCCTGTGCTGCTGATAACACTGCCGATGACGCCTGCCGGATTAGCCCCCGATCAATCCTCGAAGCCCTGCTCTTTGTCGGCCTGCCGGCAGGAGCCCCGCTCTCCAGTCGCCGGGTCGCCGGCCTCATGCGAGGAGTACGTGCTCCGGAAATTGATGCGCTGGCCGAAGATCTCGCCCGGCAGTACCAGAGCAACAACTGTCCCTACGAGGTGGTCTCGCAGGAGAACGGCTGGGTGATGCGGCTACGGGCCGAGTATCGCCAGTTCGGGGCTGTGCTCGAGGCGCGGACCCGTCGGGTACGGCTCGATGCTGCTGCCCTCGATGCTCTCGCCCTGGTGGCCTGGAATCAGCCAGTGGCCCGAGACCGCCTGGCCGAACTTGGGTGCGATGCCAGCCCGGCGGTACTCCGGCAGTTGGTGCGCCGGGGCCTGCTGGAACTGGTGAAGCTGCCAGCAGACGGCGACGACACTGAGGAGGAGGTGCCGCACTTCCGCACGACGCCACGGTTCCTTGATGTGTTCAACCTGCGGACGCTTGCCGACCTGCCCGACCCGCACGAGCCTCCTCGCTGACACTTCCCGCAGCCTGCCGGCTTACTCAGCAGCCAGCCAGGCAGCGACAGCCCGCAAGGCTTCCTCACGGCTGGCAATCAGCCCATCCAACTGACTGCCCCGAAGCTTTTTGAGCACCTGCCCCACCATGGGTCCGGGCGGCACCCCACAGGCAAGCAGATCATTACCGCTAAGCAAGTCTGGTGGAGCGAGTTCAGCCAGCGGTCGGGCCGCCTGCTGACTGATCCAGGCAGCGGCCTCGCCCCCCGCGCCGACTATGGCAGCGGCTGCTCGCAGCAGATCTGCCAGCTGGAAACGCCACGAATGACCCAACCACGGCTGCAGGGTCGACCAGGGCCTGCCTTCAAGTTCTGCGACCGAACCGTGAGTACCGATCGCAGCGACAGCCTCTACCAGCCAGCCTGCCTGTTTGCGTTCCTGATTGGAAAGCCGCAGCCGCTGGCTGATGCGATCGACTGCAGCCGGATCGCCGTTGCAGAGAACGGCCAGGGCCAATGGCAGCCCCGGCTCGTCGAGGGCATCAATGGTCGCGGCAGCAGTCTGCCAGAAGGCGACATCGCTAGTACTAAACTCATGGAAGACCGGGCCGACAAGGCCTGTGTCAACGAGCAGGCTGATTGCTCGTCCCCGGCCGGGGCGGGAGCACATCGTTCGCAGTTCGGCCGCAATTCGCTCTGGGCTCACCGAGTCAACCAGATGGGCCATCGACTCAATCGCCCGCCGAGTCTCCCGTTCCAACGGAAAGCCGAAGCCAGCCGAAAACCGCACGGCCCGAAGGATTCGCAGGTGATCCTCACCAAATCGCATGGTGGCCACCCCGATCGCCCGAACGATGCCTGCAGTCAGGTCGTCCTGCCCGCCGACATAGTCGATCACTTCGCCTGCGAGCGGATCAAAAAACAGACCGTTGATGGTGAAGTCGCGCCTGAGCGCATCTTCCCGGGCGCTGCAAAAGGTGACCCCGGCTGGATGCCGACCGTCGGTGTAAGCCGCATCGGCCCGAAAAGTGGCCACCTCCACCTGCCCGGCAGCCCGCGGCCCGAGCACGGTGATCACCCCGAAGGCTGCTCCCACGGCAAGCGTTCGCCGCTGGCCAAAGAGTTTTCGCACCTGGGGCGGTGTGGCTGAGGTGGCCACGTCATAGTCAGCGGGAGTGTGGCCCAGCAGTTCGTCCCGCACACAGCCGCCCGCCCAGACCGCCTCAAAACCGGCCTGCCGCAGGTTCGCCACGACTTCAAAGGCAAACTCCCGAGCAGCGGTGGGATCGGCGGGAAGGGCAGGCATGAGCAGAAAACCTTTGAGGTGAACCGTCTATTGTCCGCGGCAATCCCCGACAATCAATTCACGGCCTCGCGGACGGGGGTCTGCACCCGGTATGCTGCCGTTCATGCAGGTACCAAGCGAAATTGATCCGACCGAGGCGGCTGCGGTTCTGGCAGAAGCACCACCCAGTGAGTGCCTGTTGCTCGACTGCCGTACGCCCGAAGAATATGCCACCGCCAAGATCGAGCGGGCCGTGCTGATTCCGATGCAGGAACTCCCCGAACGGGTGGGGGAACTTGACGCCTGGCGGGAAAAACGACTGATCGTCCACTGTCACCATGGTGTCCGCAGCCTGCGGGTGACCAACTGGCTGCGGGAGCGGGGATTTTCCGCGGCACAGAGCCTGCGGGGCGGCATTGAAGCCTGGAGCACCGCCATCGACAACGCAGTACCGCGGTATTGACGGCCAGTGCTACCGCTTTGGCACGGCGGCAAAGCAGCGGGTATCCTTTCGGTGCCGCGAGGCCCGTAAGCGAATGGGGGAAAGATACATCAGACTCCCGAAAACCGTCGTTCCGTCACATGTTTCCCGCTCGATGCACAAGTAAAATCACCACTTTTTTCCGGCCCATTTCTACGCAGGAGAATTTCATGACCGACCATGCCACCACTGCCTTCCGCTCCTCCCGACGCAATGCTCTGAAGATGGCAGGCGTTGCCGGCGGCACCCTGGCGTCGCTCCGCGGCGTGCACGCCCAGTCGCCCTCCACTGAGCAGATTCGGATCGGACTGATTGGCTGTGGCGGCAGAGGCACCGGTGCACTGCAGCAGGCACTCAGCGTGGATGGCTCGAACGTCAAAGTGACGGCTGTTGCCGACGCCTTCGAACAGAACATCGACCGGACGCTGCGGGCCATCAACAAGATGGAGGACAAGGTCGATCTGCCCAAGGAGCGCCAGTTCCACGGACTTGATGCCTACCTCAAGGTTCTCGACCACTGCGACATGGTCATCCTGGCGACGCCACCTGGCTTCCGCCCGACCCACTTTGAAGCGGCAATCAACGCCGGCAAACATGTCTTCATGGAGAAGCCGGTCTGCGTCGATAGCGCTGGCGCCAGGCTGGTACTCGAGGTTGCTAAGAAAGCAGACGAGACAAACCGCAAGGTTGTCGTCGGCCTTCAACGGCACTACCAGGATTCCTATCGACAAACTATCAAACGAGTTCGCGACGGGATGGTTGGGGAAATTATTGGCGGGCAGGTCTATTGGAACGGCAGTGGCATCTGGTACCGCAAGCGTGAGCCAGACATGAACGAGATGCAGTTTCAGGTGCACAACTGGTATCACTTTAATTGGCTGTGCGGTGACCACATCTGCGAACAGCATGTTCACAACATCGACATCGCCAACTGGTTTCTCGACATGCTGCCCGAATCAGCTTTTGGCGTCGGGGGACGACAGAATCGAATTCCTGGACAACCAAGTGAAATTTACGATCACCACGCGGTGAATTTCAGTTATCCAAATGGTGTTCGTATTGCGAGTCAGTGCCGCCAATTCCCTGGTGGAAAAAATCGTGTCGACGAGGAATTCCAAGGCACCAAGGGATTCGTCAAAATTGGTCAGATCACGGACTATTCAGGGAAAGTCCTCTGGCAATACGAAGGCCCCACAAAGTCAAAGAGCAAAGAGGCTGGGGGGTCCACAAATCCTTACCAGGTCGAGCACAACGAACTCCAGGCTGCCATCCGAAATGACACGCCACTGAATAATGCCTACTACGGTGCCACATCAAGTTTCTCGGCTGTACTGGCGCGTACGGCTACCTACTCTGGCAAACCACAAAACTACCAGGAACTGCTGGCTGCTGACTTCAACCTGATGCCCGACAACCTCACCTGGGAATCGACGCCTCCAGTCGTGCCTGACAAGGACGGCAACTACGCCATTCCGATGCCAGCCTCGTACAAGATTGGCGGCAAGATGGCCTGATAGGACGGGCCAAGCGAGAGGCGGTCAGCATGAAGATCGGCATCCCCAAGGAGACTAAGCGGGACGAGTATCGCGTCTCGCTCCTTCCTGTTGGGGTTGAAGAACTGGTGAGGGCTGGCCATACGGTGCTCGTGCAGGCATCTGCTGGCAGCGGCTCAGGCCTTCCTGACGATGCCTACGCTGCCTGCGGAGCCCAGCTGGTCGCGACTGCAGAAGAGGTCTTCGCCGCAGCCGATCTCATCGTGAAGGTGAAAGAGCCACAGCCCCCGGAACTGGACCTGATCCGGCCGGGGCAGCTGGTCTTCACCTACTTCCACTTTGCGGCTGATCGCTGCCTGACCGAGGGCTTTCTGGCCACCGGAGCCACGGCCATCGCCTACGAGACTCTCCGTGATGACCGCGGCCGCCTTCCTCTGCTGACTCCGATGAGCGAGGTGGCGGGACGGATGAGCATTCAGGAAGGGGCCAAGTATCTCGAGAAGCCGCAGATGGGCCGAGGCATCCTGCTGGGTGGTGTCCCCGGCGTCGCTCCGGCAGACGTGCTCGTCCTTGGAGCTGGCACGGTCGGAGCCAATGCCGCCAAGGTTGCCGCTGGATTCGGAGCCAATATCGGGCTGCTCGACACCAACCTTGAACGATTGCGGTATCTCGACGACGTGACGCCGCCGAACGTTGACTGCCTCCACTCCGATCGCCATACGATTCGGGAATGGCTGGCCCGGGCCGATCTCGTCATCGGCAGCGTGCTGATCCCGGGGGCCCGGGCACCTCACCTCGTGGAGCGGGAGGACCTCGCCCTGATGAAGCCGGGGGCGGTGATCATCGACGTGGCCATCGATCAAGGGGGCTGCGTGGCAACCAGTCGCCCGACGTCCCATGCCGAGCCAACCTTTATTGTTGATGACGTCGTTCACTACTGCGTCACAAACATGCCTGGGGCGGTGGGCCGCACCAGCACCTATGCCCTCTGCAATGCGACCCTGCCCTACGTGCTGCAACTGGCTGCTGCCGGCCTCGAGCAGGCGGCCACAGCGAGCCCCGCGATCCGCTCAGCCGTGAACGTCTATCGGGGCGAACTCATCCAGCCAGCCGTCGCGGCGGCCTTTGGACTGTCCTGCGGCCAGAGCCCCTTCGCCGAAACCTAGACGGTTCTGGCGGCGGTGGTTGCGGCACGCTCCTTTTTCCTCGCCGCTGCATCGCTACGATGCAGGTTTCCCCTGCGGCCCCACTCAGGGATTTTCTGCCCCGCCCACTTCCGCTGGTCGTTTTATGCCCACTCCTGCCACCTCGATTCCCGCCGCCATCCGCTGGTGCGGTGACACCAGCGGCCACCTTGAACTGCTCGATCAGACACTCCTGCCGGGCCACACCGAACACCGCAAGTGCAGTGATGTGGCGGCGGTTGTTGAGGCGATCAAGATGCTTCGGGTCCGTGGGGCACCTGCCATTGGCATTGCCGGTGGCTACGGACTGGTCATTGCCGCTCAGGAAGCCCACAGCCAGGGACTGACTGGGGCGGACGCCCTGGCCCACATTCGCGCCCGCGGATCGGAACTGGCCACCGCTCGCCCCACGGCAGTCAACCTCCAGTGGGCGGTCGACAGACTGCTGCGGCAGATTGAGGCTGCCGGTGCTGCCCCCGACCTTATGAACTTGGCCTCGCACCTCTTGGCCGAGGCCCGCCAGATTCACGAGGAAGACAAGGAGCTCTGCGCTGCCATCGGTCGGCATGGTGCTGACCTGATCCCTGAGGGTGACATCCTTACGCACTGCAACACCGGCAGCCTCGCCACTGGTGGCGACGGAACGGCGCTCGGCGTGATTGTGACCGCCTGGGAGGCAGGCCGACGGTTCCGGGTGTTCGCTGATGAGACCCGACCGCTCCTGCAAGGCAGCAGGCTGACCGCCTGGGAACTGGTGCAGCGTCAGATTCCCGTTACGGTGCTGGTTGACTCCGCCGCAGCCCACCTGCTCAAGACGGGACGGATCGGCTGCTGCATCGTCGGCGCCGATCGCATCACTGCCAATGGCGATACTGCCAACAAGATCGGCACCTATGGCCTGGCGGTCGCCGCCAAGGCACACGGTGTTCCCTTCTTCGTCGCCGCACCGTCCAGCACGTTCGACCTCTCCCTGGCCACCGGCACCGAGATTCCGATCGAGGAACGGGCTGCCAGCGAGGTGCTCGCTCCACTCGGGGTAAAGGCAGCCCCGGCCGGTGCCGAGGTGTTCAATCCTGCCTTTGACGTGACACCAGCTGAGTTGATCACAGCAATCATCACGGAGCGGGGTATTATTCAGAAGCCGACCCCTGCGACCGTCGCAACGGTCCTCGGCGGTTGAGCGATTGCCAGCGGACCGCTCGCACTCCCAACGCTTTCCGGCCTATTTCCCTCGGGTTTTGTATGTCCAGCACCATCCCCCAAGTCGTCATCGTCGGCCGACCGAACGTTGGGAAATCGAGCCTGTTCAACTGGCTGTCCCAACGCCGGATCGCAATCGAAGACCCCACGGCAGGTGTCACCCGCGACCGACTGGTGCAACGGCTCGACCTTGAGGGCCGGGTGGTCGATCTCGTCGATACCGGCGGCATGGGATTCGACGACCCGGACGGGCTGACCGAACAGATCGACATGCAGATCGAAGCCGGTCTGGTCACCGCTGGAGCAGTCGTCTTCGTCGTTGACGTCCGCACTGGACTGGTGCCGGCTGATGAGGAGGTCGCCAGTCGCCTGCGACAGGCTGGGGCAGATGTCCTGCTGGTCGCGAACAAGGCTGACGATGAAAAATTCGACGTGCTCGCCCACGAGTTTGACAGTCTCGGCTTCGGCCAGCCACTCGTGACCAGCACCAAACAGAATCGCCATCGGGACCAGTTGATCGAGGCCATCCTGGAACGGCTTCCCGACGGCGGCGAGCAGGCCGAAGAAGCTGCCCTTCCTGAGATGAAGGTGGCCATCGTCGGCCGCCGCAATGTCGGAAAAAGCACGTTTGTCAACGCACTCGCCAAAGAGGAACGCGTGATTGCCAGCCCTGTCGCCGGCACCACCCGCGACAGCATCGACGTTCGCTTTGAGGTCGATGGCCACACCTTCCTGGCCATCGACACGCCCGGGCTCCGGCGAACGAAAAGCCGGACCAGTGACATTGACTTCTACTCCACCCATCGGGCGGAACGCAGCATCCGGCGGGCTGACATCGTGATGATGATGTTTGATGCTTCCGAGCCGATCGGCAAGGTGGACAAACAACTGATTGAGTCGATTGTCGAGCAACAGAAACCCGTTGTGCTCGTGGTCAACAAGTGGGATCTCTACGCTGGTGATGTCGAGCGGAGCGAGTGGTCGCAGTATCTGCGGGACACCTTTCGTTCCATGCCCTGGGCGCCCATCGCCTTTGTGACAGCCCAGACAGGTCGAAACGTCAAAGCGGCCATCGATACCGCCCAGCGACTGTTCCGGCAGAGTCAGGCCCGGGTCCCGACGGCCGCCCTTAACACGATCATCCATGCCGCCACCCAGGCCAATCATCCCCCGGCCGATCGCCGTGGCCGACCGGTTCGAATCTATTTTGCCACGCAGATCGCCACGGCCCCGCCGACCATCATGCTGTCGGCCAGCAGCCCCCAAAGCATCACCGCTCCCTACAAGCGGTACCTGCTCAGTTCGCTGCGGAAGCAGGCTCCGTTTGCTGAAGTTCCGATCAAGCTGGTCATCCGCGGTCGCAAGACCGGAGCCTGACTCTTATCGAGGCAGGCATTCAAGGCGTTGGCGGAGGGCAGCAACCTGCTTGACCTGCGCGGGCGTGAGCGGGACGCCGCGGGTCAGGCAATTATCGGTCACGCAGTCTTCTCCTGCCTGCGCCTCCGGGACGAGGGCCTCGACAATGCGGTGAGTCAGCAGGTCAATGCCCGCTCCTGTCACCGCTGAGGTCAGGAGCCAGCCATCGGCGGCCGCAGACGCTGCATCATCTACCAGCAGATCGGCCTTGGTTCCGACAACAAGCTGGTTGGGCCGAGAGGCAGGCGGGGCTGCACCGCTGGCAAGTAGGGCACTAGCCGGCTCCACCTGAAGCACCAGATCAGCTGACTCGAGGGCTGCGGCTGCCTTTCCGATGCCGGCCTGCTCGACCCGGTCGCCACCGCCCCCGGCGGGTTCGGGGTGCAGCCCAGCGGTATCGACCAGATCGACCTCCCAGCCATCCAGCAGCAGCCGGGTTTCCAGCAGGTCTCGGGTGGTTCCCGCCAGCGATGACACCAGGCTGCGGCTGGAGCCGGCCAGCGCGTTGACCAGGCTGCTCTTGCCAGCATTGACGGCTCCCGTGAGCACCACCCGCCAGGGCGTGGGTAGCCGCAGACCAACGCGGGCGGCACGTTCCAGCCGGGTGATGGTAGCGGTCGCCTCGGTGATCGCTACCGGCTGTCGCGACTCAAGCAGACGGGCCACCGCAGCAACATCTTGCTCGAAGGCTCCGGCCAACTGCCGGGCGAGAATCTGCGCCGCCCGCCAGCCACCCGCACGGGCGAGTCGGGCGGCTGCCGCTGAATCACCCACCTCGCCGGACAGAACAAGTGGCCATTCATTCCACGGCACTTCCGTGGCCCCGGCAGCCACAAGCCCATCCAGCACCGAACGCATGACGGCCCACCCGCCGTGGGTATGAATCTCCCAGCCCGAATGGGCCGCTCGCACCAGAACAACCGGCTCGCTGGCGGCTCGTCGGGCGGTGTCGAAGGCCGCAGCATCGCCGTCTTCAGCGAACTGATGCTGCCACACGCCAGCCATCAGGTCCCCAACGCCAAGTGTTTCCAGGCCTTTCCTCCCCCAGCCACGAAACTGCTGGCCGAGCACCCGCTGGCTGTCATCCCCGGTCAGGCCGATGACTCCCAGCGCCCCGGCCCCGTCGGGCGTGAGGCGAGCCACGAGCGGATTGGAGCGTGAACTGTCTTTTTCTGGGGCCTTGTTTGACATTTGGTATGTGCGGAAGTAGAACTCGGGCCAGACGGGGAGGAGAAGGCTTGTCGGCCCAGGGATTGGGCTGCGGAATGGATCGCTTAGAGTCTACTCCGGTTGTGGAACCGGGGCGGATTGAGAGCGATAGGTTCCAAACAAAATTGGGGCTTTGCTCGGCACCTTCCATGTTTTCTCTTCGTTTCATTTCCCTTCCCCCCACGACCAGACAAGGGCTAACCAATGTCAGAAACCGGCACAGGATCTTCGATCGATCCGCAGGAACTCTCACGGGCGATCGACCAGATCGAGAAACACCTCGACACGATCAACCGCACGCAGAAAACAGGGCGACTGGTTGTTCTCGGCGGTTCCATTTTGCTCATCATCACCATGGCGTCGTTTGGACTGAGTCTGTTCAAGACCCTTCAGACCCAACTCAATGAACAGACCCTGCAGGCGGCCCTCACTGCCAAGGCCGAGGAACTTTGGCCGCAACTCAGCGAGAAGCTCACCAAGGCAGCGATGTCAGCCGTTCCCGCCTACCGCGAAGAAGTGACAAAGCGGCTTGAAGTGTTGCAGCCAAAGCTACAGGCCATGGTCTCCAAAGAAGCCAGCGCCGTGGCTGACCGCCTGCCGGGCATGCTCCAAGAGAAAATTGCTGGCAGCCTCGACCGGGTCACCGAAAAGGTGGCAGCCGACGTCAAAAGCGAAGTCCCCAGCCTGACACCCGAAAAGGTTCAGCAGATGTCGGACATGCTGATTGAAGGCTTGGCACTGGAAGCCGACAAGTTGCAGGCGATGCTCAGCAAGGTCAGTGAAAAGGAAACGGCTCGGATCGAGAAGATCCTGCAGAAACTGCCGGTTGCTGAAGCAGCCAAGGAATCAGAAGAGCGACTCCAGCAGCGGTTCATGCATCACATGCTGATGATCGTTGACCGAGCCGTCGCTCCGGATGAATCGTTCCTGCGGTCCGATGCAACGATGATGCTCGACGCTGACGTCCCCCAACAGAATTGATCCTGACGGCGGCCGGCACGCCCAGCCGCCACATCGTCCTCAGGATGTCCTGAGGGCTCACATTCATTCCCTCCTTTCAAAATTGGAGTCTTAACACCATGTCCTCAGCCCACGACTCAAACGCAGCAGCGGTCGAAACGCGTCTGCAAAACCTACAGAAACGGGTCGCTGACACCGCCTCACGTTCCAGCCAGCGACTGACGATCACCAGCCTGGTGATGGTGGCCCTGCTTGCCGGCGTGTTCCTCTACCTGCGATTTCTCTCCAAGACCATCACCGAATTCGCCGATGCTCCGACCCTGGTGCAGTTGGTGTCGGATCAGGTCGAACCCCGGCTCCAGGAAGCACCCGCGCAACTGGCCGAGTCGCTCAAGGCGCAGGCCCCGGCCGTGATTGGCCAGGCCGAAACCATGCTGCTCGAAGCAATTCCGCAGGTACTCGATGAAGCCGACGCGTTTCTGGTCAGTTTCTTTGAGACTGAATTCCAAGAAATTGAAGACGAGGCCTACAAGGTCATCCACGATGCCCTTGAAGACACAATCGCCCAGGCCAAAGAGAAGAACATCGATCTGGCCAAAGAAGGGGAACTCGAAAAAGCTGTTGCTGGTGCTGCACCTGCCCTGCGGGAAATGGTCCAGACCCTTATTGAGGCCAACTTCAACAAGTTCTCGGAGGGCACAACTGAAGTTTCCGCCTATATCGACAACCTTGTGTCATCGGACAACCTCACTGACCATGAGCAGGCCCAGAAAGAGGTGCTGATCTCTGGGCTGGCCCTTCTCCGGAAGATGGAGGAAGATCGTTCACGGGCCCCGATCCAAGGGGTCTTGAATGGCACCATCCCCGCCGACTCGCCACTCCCGCCACTCGACAGCAACTAAAGCGGTAGCGGTATAATTGTGCCCATGATCGTCCGCCGGCCTTACCAGGTCGGCGGACGATTTTTTATGCTGGCATTCAGTGTTCGCTCGAAAAGTCAGGGCACACGCACCCGAATCCTCATCTCAAACCGCAAAAAGGCTTTCCCAATGGCCGACTGGCTCGAACCGGGCACCCGTGCCCCCGACTTTACGCTCACGGCCGATGACGGCAGCCGGGTCAAACTCTCGTCGCTTCGCGGCCAACCGGTGGTGCTCTATTTCTATCCCCGGGATGACACTCCGGGCTGCACCCGTGAAGCCTGCGGCTTTCGAGATGCCGCCAAGGACCTCGGCCGCCATCAGGCGACTGTCCTGGGGGTCAGCCCTGATGATGTTGCCAGCCATCTGGCATTCCGAAACAAGTACGACCTACCGTTTCGGCTGCTGGCTGACCCCGATCACCGCGTCGCAGAAAAGTATGGCGCCTGGCGGGAGAAGACGCTCTACGGCAAGAAACGCCTGGGGATTGCCCGGAGCACCTTCATCATTGATGCCGCTGGCCGGATCGCCAAGGTGTACAAGGCCGTCAAGGTGGACGGCCATGCCGACCAGGTGCTTCGAGTTCTTGATGCCTTGGAAGAGTCCTGAGAGCCTCACCGCTGTGCGGCAGCCTGCTCCGCGAAGGCGCGCTCGTCCTGCCACCGCCTGAGGACCTGCTCAGCAGCGGCACGGGCTGCCTCTGCGTCCGCAGTGGCCTGCGTCTCAGCCTTGATGATGCTGGCGCGAGCCGCAGTTGCTTTCGTGACCTCGGCAGCAGCCCTCTGAACCGCCTGCGCGGACCGTTTCGTGGCCTCTGTGGCCTTGCCTAACTGAGCCTTCGCCTGTGTAACCGCCTCTGCATGGTGCTGCTCCGCCGCCACCGCCTGCTCTCCCCCGGCCTGCTGGGTTTCGGCAGGCTTCTCCGCAACATCACTCTCGTCGCCTGCACGAACGTTGCTCGCAGCCTGCTTAGCTTTCTCAGTCTGCAGGTTGGCTGCCGCAAGTTGCTGCTTTGCTTTCGAGACCTGCTGACGGGCCTGCTCAAGCTGTGCTTCTGCTTTTGCACGTGCTGTCTCAGCAGCCGCATGGGCGGCCTGTGTACGGCTGACCTGCTCGTCCGCAGCGGCCCGCCGCACACGTTCTTTGGTGCGCTGTGCGTCGCAGGCTTGCCGCGCAGTGGCAAGTTGCCTGTCGGCCTCGGCAATCCGTGTTTCCAGGCTCGGCGGGTTGGCATCAATCACGCCCTGTTGTGAGGCATCCGTGAGGCTCCAGACGGTGATGGTCCCAGTCCAGTCACTCGCCACAATGCACTTCTGGCTGTCATTGACGGCAACCCTGATACCAATATCCGTCATCGCTCCCAGATCACGTTTGAGTTTGCCATCGCCACCCCAGTGCTTCACTCGACGGTCCCGGCCAGTCGAGACGAGGCTGCCGTCCCGCAGCCACCGCACATCAGAAGTTCCTCCCGCATGTGCTGCCCACGACCGGACCTTTTTGCCCTGGTCGGCATCCCAAAGATGAATCGTGCCGTCTTCAGCAGCACTGGCCACCACCAGGCCATCCCCGCGCCAGGAGACCGCGGTAATGCCGCCGGTGTGCCCCTTCAGGACCGCCCACTCACGGGCCCCGAACGACTCCCAGAGAAACAGATTGCCCGCCCGGTCTCCAGTCGCAAGCAGCACACTGTCCGGAGAGAAGGCAACGCTCGTAATCCAGTCGGTGTGCTTGGTGATCGTGCTTTCTTCCTGACCGTTTTCGGTGGTCACCAACCGAACTACCTTGGCTGCCCCGCCGAGGGCAACCAGTCGCTGATCGGCGGAAAGATCGGCAGCCAGCACCTCGTCATACTCATCTCCCAGAGCCGCCAACCGTGTGCCACTGGCAACATCCCAGAGCACCACACGACCACGTTTAGCAGCAACGCCTCCTGCGGTAAGCAGGAGTCGCGCATTGCGAGAGAAACGCAGCGTTTTGCAGTTCCCCTCGGGAAATGGCAGTACCCCCAGCAATTGCCGGGTTGTCGGACTGACAAGGAGCACCTGCTGCCGACCGCCAACAGCCAGCAGGTCACCGTGCGGCGAGGCATCCAGCCCCGTCACCGTTGTCGGCCGCAGACCGTGCGTCACCACCTGCAGCGGCAACCGGGGCGGCATCACCGGATCACCCTGGGGTGTGACAATGGCCCCAGGGTCGAGGGCCAACTTTGTCACCGGCCCGGCGGCCACTGGCTTAGCTCCATCCCGCTCCACCAGCCCGCCGACAATCCAGGCCTTGATGACCGCCAGCATGTCGTCCGAAATCCGATCGGCATTGGGCGGCATGACCGGCTCTGACTCATGGCTGGCCACCTGCCAGAGATACGAACCATCGGGATCTCCCGAAGCGACCACCTCCCCAGAGTTTCCACCTGCCTGGAGTTGCTGGTAACTGGTCAGATCAAGTCCACCGGCCCGCTTGCCCGGGTTGTGGCAGCCGCAGCACTTCTCTCGAAAGATCGGCAACACCTGCTGCTCGTAGGTTGGTGGCTTCTCGGCAGCCAGCCCAGCCGGCACGCCCGTTGCCACGGCGATTAGAAGCAGCCCCCCGCGGATCACTCCGCCGCCTCGATTTTTCCGTCCAAGTCGATGTGGCCGCAACATTGGCTCAGTGATTGAAAATAAACTCAGGTGCATTGAGAAGGGCCCAGAAAATATCCTCGAACTGCTGCTGGCGATTCGACTGCCCTTGCACGCTGGCAAGGAGTTCAATCCGCTCCCGCTCCAGCGGCTTTCTGCCGTAGCAGCGGAGAATCATCCGATCGATGACCTGACTATCTGTCAGGCCTTCTTTGATCCAGCGACCGACCAGGTTGCCCTTGCGAATCCGCTCGTTGGCCACCTCGCCATTGAGTAGGTGCAGGGCCTGCGACAGGCTTGGATCCATGCTGATGGCACAAGAGCAGACATCTTCACGGGTCGCCCGACCAAACGTCGTCAGGAAGTAATTCGTGGTGCGGCCATCGGCGACCTGCACCGCCCGCGCACCTTCCGGCAGGCCGGGAAACTTATTCGTGGTGTCCGTGACCTGGGCGAGGGTGTCGAGCAGCACTTCAGCCCGAATCCGCCGAATCGCTGCATGAGAAAAGTTGGTCGTATCGAGCCGATTGCTGGCATTGGGCTCGCTCGAACGCTGATAGGTATTCGACCGGACAATCTCCTTGACCAAACCGCGGAAGTCCCAGCCTGACTTAACAAATCGTGCGGCCAGTTCATCAAGCAGCGGGCCGTTGACTGGCGGGTTACTCACCCGGAAGTCGTCGGGCTCATCGACGATGCCGCGGCCCAGAAAATGGGCCCAGACCAGATTGACGATCCGGCGAGCAAAGAACGGGTTGTCCGGCGCGACCATCCAGTCGGCCAGGGCCTCACGGCGGTCTTGCACACTCACCTGCGGAGCTTCGCCACCAAGAAACTTCGGCGGCACATTTTGACCCGACACCGGATGCTTCATGGCCCCGCCACCTGAGTCGTAGACGATCGTCTCTCGCGGATCTTCGGCACGCTTCCGGCGGATCTGTGAAAAGAAACTCGCAAACCCGTAGTAGTCGTCCATTGTCCAGCGATCGAACGGGTGGTTATGACACTGGGCGCACTGAATCCGCATGCCGAGGAAGGCCTGAGCGATATTCTCAGTCAGCTTCAGCGTGTCCCGTTCCAACTGAAAATAATTCGTGGGCGGATTCTCAAACGTCCCGCCCGAGGCCACCACAAGGTCGCGAACCATCTGATCGATCGGCTGGTTGGCTGCAATTCGCCGGTCGAGCCACTTGTGGTAGAGCAAGGCACCCTTTGGGGCGACAAAAACACCCTGCGAGCGAATCTGGAGGATTTCCGCCCACTTCATTACCCATAGATCGACAAACTCTTTCCGAGCCAACAATTCGTCGATCACACGGGTTCGCTTGTCGGGTGACGTGTCCTCAAGAAACGCCTGCCGCTGCTCCGTCGTGGGGAGCAGGCCAACACAATCGAGAAACACTCGCCGCAGGAAGGTTTCGTCATCACAGACTGCAGAAGGTGTGATTCGCAGGCTTCGCAGTTTGGCATCGACCAGATCATCAACCCAAGTGTTGTCGTTGGCCTGAGGAAACTGGAAGGTGAGTCCGGTCGGGATCACCACCGTCGGCACCCCTTCGGTGATGGTGTCGTACCGGGCCATCAGAAAGGCCTCACCCCGCCGGCCACTCGTCACCTGTCCATCCGCCGAAACTGCAGCAGAACTGGCATTCGTCGACGAGTACCAGACCAAGTCGGTCACATCGCGATCGGTGCCGTCTGCAAACCGAGCAACCGCCACCAGTTGCTGCGTTGCAGCCTCGCCCTCTAGCAGCGACTGTGGTGGATAGAGATCGAGGCCGGTCAACTCCGGTACGTTGGCGAGATCGGGATCGTCCTCGGCGCCGGCGGCGATCCAGTCAATCAGCCTGCGCGCCAAGTCACTTTCTGCGGCAAATCGTTTGCCGCCGGTGTGGGGCACCGCCCCAATCGCCTTCTGCACCAGCAGGCTGGCGAGCGGTTCACTGAGGTCGATTCTCCTCCCGGGCATCTCTCTGGTAATTCGCTGGTAGTCTCCAGCCGGATCAAACCCGAACAGCGACAGCCGAAAGCCATCTTTGCCCCGGGCCGCCCCGTGACAGCTGCCCATGTTGCAGCCGCCGCGGGCGAAAACCGGCATCACATCCAGCCGAAAGGAAAGTGGCGGCTTCGTGGTCGCGGACGCAATTCGCACAGGGACCTCGCCGGTCAGGCCGCGACACGTCACGGTCAGGCTCGTCACCCCGTCGGCACGCGGATGCAGGACGGGCACCGGACGCCCAGCTGCCGCATCGGCAGCCTCCACGTGTACGAGCGTCGCATCCCCGACCGATACTGTTGCCTCGGCCGACAGATCGAGTGTCACGCCATCTGCCCGCTCACCTTGAACCACGATCCGCTGGAGGTCTCGGGCTGAATCAAGTTGGACTGCCGGTGGAAACACCCGAAGTGCGACCACTGCCTCCGACGCAGTGTCAGCACGAGCACCACTGCCGGCCAGGCAGAGCCCAGCCACGAGCACCAGGTGCCAGAGCCTGCGGCCTCGGTGATCATAACGAACCATGTCAGTTCTCCGGCTGTGACGCTACTGCCTTCTCGTTTGCAGTGACGAGCACCTGGGCCTGCTGCCGCAGCCGCTCCCGACGGCTGAGAGGCTTTGGCTGAGGCGGGCCAGCCGCCGGTTTTTTGACCGGCTCGGCTTTCTTTACCGTGGCCGCTGCCGGCAGCGGTTTGTCGATCCGCAGCTCCCCAACCTTGACCGTGTGAATCACCGCGGCGTCACCCTGCGGCACATGGAGTTCACAGATAATTGATCCATGCTTTCCTGGTGGCGCATCACCAGCCACGGTCACTGGAAACCGCACCTCCGTGTCGCCCTGAGCCACGGCCACCTCCTTGGCCGTGCAATTCGCTGGCAGCCCCAGCAACATGGCCTTGGAAGCCACCGCAGCCGGTGCCGCAAACTTCCCTGTCAGGAGTACCTCCGTCCCTTGCTCAGCCGCAGCACGGTCAACAGCAAGTTGCAGCATTGGCTCGGTGATATCGAGCGTCACTGGGCGACTGGCCACCTGAAAAAAGGGCCTTGTCTTTGCACTTTCCCCTTTGGCGAGTACGGTCGCGCTGACTGTGACACCCCAACGACCAATGACCGCCTTTTCACTCGCATTGATTGGGTACACCACCTCGGTGACATCGTTCGGAACATTCACCCCTGATGCAGCCCCAACCCCCGGTGGACGAAACGGAAAGGTAAGCCGAACGGCACCTTCAAAGCCTTCCTCCCGCGTCACGCGGACCCTCAGGTCGAGTCGCCCCGACTGCACCAGTGGCACGGCAGGCTGCACCAATTCAATCTGGACTGGTACCGCCTCCACCACCGCCACCGGCAGGCGGTCACTGATACTCTGCCGCCAGCAGGTGCGATTGGGGTTCCCATGGACCAGCTCAGTTGGCTGCCGCACACCGCCGAGTGCATGGCGGGTTTCATCCTTGATCGCCTCGAGACTGATAGCGGCCATCGCAGCCCCCAACGGTGCATCTGGCTGCGCCTCGAAGACAACCAACGCAGAAGGCGCATTGCGGGGGAGCGGCGTAGCCGTAGCCTGAACGCCTGCAGGCAGATCGGTGACCTCTGGTAAAACGTCTTCCGACGTGTCTGTCCGCGTTGCATTCAAAAGAAGTGCCACGCGATTGCCTCGGGGCACCTGGGCAATCAGGCCCAGCTGCGTCTTGGTTTGGGTCGGTGGCACGGCCACCGTCATCGCGGGCTCCACCTGAGTGACTTCCACCCACCAGACGAATGCCTCGCCTCCGCGGCCTTGCTGGTCGTCAATCCGCACCAGAAACGAACCCTCCTTAGGAACCGTGACCGTCATCAGACTATCCGGCCCTCCACTATCGTCGTTCCCGGTGATCTTCTGCCGCTTGTCGTCATCACGATAGGCATTGAGGATAAGATCAATCGGAGATCCGAGCCGGCGTCCCCAGGCCCGCACCGAACATTTCGTGCCTGCCGCCGCTTCAAACCGCAGCCAGTCGACATCCCCCGGTTGCTGCAACTGCCCCCAGGCTGCCGTTGGTGTGGGGAGCAATTGGCTCTCGTTGGCAATGTTATTGGGCTCGACCTCTCGAGTGACCGGCAGCGTGGTCAGTCGCAGCGGAACAGTCTCGGCGGCGGGGATGCCATCCCGAATGGCCGTCACGGCGCCCAGGCCTTCCAATGCCGTGGCCCGACGGCCCTCCTGTTTTGGCAGCGTGAGTGATGTTGTCCAGGGCCCATCACTGTCGCCAAGCCAGGTCAGGTCCAAGGTCGTACCCGCCTGCCCCCCGGGCGGCAGGGCCACCTGCGGCGTGGGAAACCGGCCAACGTGCAACAAGTAGACGCAGTTGTCATCGCCACGGTAGGCACTCTCCCGCACCCGCAGAAAATAGTCGCCGTCACGGTCAACGCGTGCCGAAAGCATGGCATCCTGCTGCACGAGTGAATGGTCGTCACACGAGGCAACCACAAAGCCCGCGGCATCAACCAGTTCAACCGCTGGATCAAATGGCGTGTGATTGAGCCGCACCCCGCAGAGGCTCGCAGCGATTTTCTCACCCTGCTTCAGGTGCACCCGGTAGGTGTCGACATCTTCTCGCCGGATCACGCCGGCAATGGTCTGGGTGTGCCCCCCAGCGAGCTCCACTCCTTCGGCCGCTTCAGCCGTGTCGTTGCGGGCTTTATTGCCCGTTTCAGTTTCTCCTTCAATCCGAATCGGACTGTCGATCACCGCGAACGTCCGCAGGTCCGAAAGGCCAGCAGGGCTTCGCAGCCGCACCCGGTGCGCCCCGAGCGGGCAGTCGCTTGGAATCCGCAGCCGCAGCGTGACGGTCTTTGCATCTAGCTGCTCAATGGAAAGCTGCTCAATCAAGCCGTCTTCAAAAAACAACTCCTCGACGCTATCGAGCCGACTGCCAGTGATGGTGACCACACACTCGGTCCCTCGCTGGCCAGCTGGCGGCATGATCCTGCCAATCACAGGAGCCGCCAGGCTTGGTCGTGCCAAAAGCATGACAACAAATACCCACAGGAGCCGCCACCTTCTGTTACTGCCTTCTACCATGCTGTCGGTCATTGTTTTCATCTCTCCCACTGCTGGAGCAACCGCGCGCCGAGCTCAGATGAGCAATTCCCGCCGGACCTTGCCACCGTCGACAATCTCCACGGGTCGGGCCCCCGGGGCCATCAGTTCTTTTTCCGCCACAATTCCCAGACAGTGGTAGACCGTTGCCGCAAGGTCTTCGATCGTCACCGGGCTTTCGAACGGTTCGGCGGCAATCGCATCGGATGCCCCATGGATCAGCCCCCGCTTCATACCGCCACCAGCCATGACGACGCTGAAGACCTTGGGCCAGTGGTCCCGGCCCGAGTCTCGGTTGATTTTGGGTGTGCGGCCAAACTCACTCGAGACCATCACCAGAGTCGAGTCGAGCAGGCCTCGTTGATCGAGATCATTGATCAGGGCTGAAAAAGCCTGATCAAATGGTGGAAGTTTCGCGTCGATGCCCTGCCGGATCCGCTGATGCATGTCCCACCCTTTGTTATCAAGGGTGACGAATCGCACGCCTGCCTCAACAAGTCGGCGAGCAAGTAGCATTCGCTGCCCAGGTTCAGTGCGACCATACGCATCACGAATTTTGTCGGGTTCGGAAGCGATATCAAATGCCGCCTGAGCTTCGGCTGAACTAACAAGATCGTAAGCTCGCTGATAAAAAGCATCCATTGCGATGAGGTCTTGCGAATCTTCAATTCGACCGAAATGCCGCCCGACGACTTCCCGCAGATGCTGCCGTGACTGAAAACGACTCGCGTTCACTCCGCCCGGCAGCGACAAATCACGGACCGTAAAGTTCTTTTTTGCTGGGTCAGCACCGAGCGTGAACGGACCAAAGGCACTTCCAAGGTAGCCGGCGTTTGCATCCGGAGCGGGCAGATTCGGCACGCAGACATATGGCGGGAGGTTAGCTCGGGGCCCAAGTTCGTGGGAAACCACACTTCCCAGGCTTGGGTAGGTAATTGCTGGGCTTGGGCGATAGCCGGTAAACATGTTGTGGGTGCCCCGCTCATGGGCAGCTTCGCCGTGAGTCATGGAGCGGATCACCGTAATCTTGTCTGCGATTTTTGCTGTTCGCTTGAGGTGCTGGTTGAACCGAATCCCGGGCAAGACGGTGTCAATCGAACTCATCTCACCGCGATATTCCAGCGGTGAGTGTGGCTTCGGATCGAAGGTTTCCTGTTGGGCCCACCCCCCAGATAGCCAGATATGAATGACACTCTTGGCCGTGCCCTCAAAATGGGCGAACTGCTTTTGATCTGCCAGAGCGGCACGCTGAGTGAAAAAGGAGCCGAGCGTCAGCCCAAGCCCAGAGAGTGCCCCGACCTGAAGGAATTCCCGCCGGCCGGGCCGTGCCAACTGTCCGTGCCGTTTTTGATTTCGCATCACGACATGATCCTCTTGGAACATCTTGGATCTCCACGCTTCATCCACGATATGCCCTCCATTGTGGCACCCTCGGTCTCCCCTATCAGCAGCTTCGTTTCTCGACACAAAAATTATCGTCACCTGAGACTCACTTAGTGGCAACAATGTTTCCGAGGCCAGTCCCCTTATTACCCCCCCTCTGGGGCATAAGGGAAGGGAGCCACGCTGGCACGAGCAGGTACGAAATCTGGCGAAACCCACGACTTTTCCCACGCACAGGAGACGACATCATGGCGGCAACCATCACCCCATCAGAAGACGGCCAGGTGCTTGAGATTGAGGTCACCGGCACCCTGACCCGGCAAGACTACGACGTCTTTGTGCCGGTTATTGAGACGCAGATGCGGCAGGGCAAAGTCAAACTGCTGGTGTCGATGCGGGATTTCACCGGCTGGGAAATCGGAGCACTCTGGGAAGACATCAAATTTGACATCAAGCACTTCCGGGACATCGAGCGGCTCGCTTTGGTTGGCGACAAAAAGTGGGAGGAAGGCATGGCCTGGTTTTGCAAACCGTTTACGACGGCGACAATCGCCTACTTCGACCAAAGCCAGATCGAAACCGCCCGCTCGTGGATTCGGGGAGCGTAGCCGTTTACTCACCATCGGCGAGGGTTCGCTTGCCGCGGAGCAGATGGTGATAGTGCTGTGCAAACCGGTGGGCTTCGTCTCGGACGTACTCCAGCAGCCGCAGCGAATAGGCGTCGCGAGACAGCCGCAATGGCTCGGAACGGCCCGGCAGGAAGATCTCTTCTTCCCGCTTGGCTAGCGAAAGCATGCAGGGTGGCGTAACGCCAAGACTATCAACCGCATCGAGGGCCGCTGAAAGCTGTCCCTTGCCACCGTCAATCAAGAAGATGTCCGGTAACTCGGCACCTTCCCGTAGTAGTCGTGCAAATCGTCGAGACACGACCTCGTGGATACTCTTGAAGTCATCGATGCCAGCGACGGTCTTAATACGATACCTCTTATAGCCAGGCTTGAAGGGCAACCCGTCAATAAATTGGACGAGACTTGCCACCGTCTCATTCCCAGCAAGATGGGCAATATCGACCCCCTCGATCACCCGTGGTGGTCGAGGAAGGCCCAGCACTTTCTCAAGGCCAGCCAAGCCCTTCTTGGGGTCAACCAGAAAGACCTCAGGCTGCACGTGCTCTTCCAGTTCACCCCGTTCATGGAGCCGCTCAAGCAACTTTATTTCGTCCCGCAGGCGAGCGGCTTTCTCAAACTCAAGAGCCGCCGAGGCGGCCTGCATCTCTGAGTGCATTTGCTCAAGTAGTTTCTTTTTGCCTCCTTCGAGGAATGTCTTCAGGCGATTGATGTCCTTGCGATATTCGGCCTTAGTGATCCGCAGGTTGCAGGGGGCGGTGCATTGGTCAATCGAGGCAAGCAGGCAGGGCCGGAACCACCGCCACTGCGGATCGTCGGCATCGATGTCGAGGGAGCAGGTGCGAAACTTGAAAATCCGCTGCAGCACCACGATGGCTCCCCGCAGGCTGCCGGCACTGGGAAAGGGCCCGTAGAGTTTCACGCCCTTTTTCGCCGGCGCACGGGTGAACTCCACCCGAGGAAAATCCTCGTGGGTGGTGATCTGCAGATAAGGAAAGGTCTTGTCGTCTTTCTGTAGCGAATTGAACCGCGGCTGCACATCCTTGATCAACCGGCTTTCCAGCAGGAGGGCGTCGACCTCGCTGTCGGCCTCGAGGTAATCGATGTCGCGGATCTCCTGGACAAGATCTGCCGTACGGCGGTCGAGGGCTGCGGCTTTCAGGAAGTAACTGCCGGCCCGGCTTCGCAGGTTCTTGGCTTTGCCGACATAGATCACCCGGCCAGCGGCATCCTTCATCAGGTAGACGCCCGGCGTCTGCGGAAACTCCCGCACCTTCCGGGCCGCCGCACTCCGCGTGCGGACCTCCACGGCAGCGTCCGTGTCAGCGGGCGAGGTCTCTGAGTCAGCGGCGGGCGATTCGTCCATCGCACCAGTCTAGACCACGGCCAGCGGTGCGTCGCTGCGACGCCCGCCACTGGCACCGGGGGAATCGGCCGCCTAGGTCGATAGGTGCGATCCTAAGCCCGCACCTACTCAGCCACAGGAGAGGTAAACTCCAAGGCAAGCCCACGCGTTGGACCAGTGATTTCCACCTCGTACGGAGTGCCCGACTCTTCCGAATGAAGTTCGAGAACCAAAGCCTGTACTTCTGTCATTTTTTGGCCAGGCTCATCCTGGGACCAACTAAAGGTGACGTGATGACGGCCGGGAATGGCACCCCGAATATCCTTGTTGTACCGCAGTTCAAACTGCCCAGCAGGATCGGTGAATCCCGTGCTTCCCCGCCCTCCTGCGACCGGGTTGAACTGCACTGTCAATCCAGCCACCGGCTTTCCATCTGCCAAAACTCCACCAGTTACAGGCACGGTCCTGCCGATTGAGCCACCGCACCCTCCATAAGCCAGCAGACCAAGCAGGCAGATAGTGAGACAACACTTCTCACTCAGGAATCGCTGTCGCAGCACATGACACCTTCCACCGACCATCTTTGGATTGCCCATCCTGCTATCCCTCCTGCCACCGAACTACAAACTGCCTGCCGTTACTAATTACCCGCGATAGCAACTTCCCCACCAGCTCTCGTAAACGTATTTCGGTAAACCGTCAGGTTAATTTCTTCATTCAGAAAACGCACGCTTGCATCACACATGACCACCTGCAATCCGTTCGGGTGGTGACTACGGGCGAACCGATGCCGGTTACCGTTTACCAAAGCATTTGGCAAGTAAAGTCCGGTTGCGTAACCCGACGAGGCATGATTGACAAAAAAGAAGGAATTACTGCCGCGAGTATATGGATTTCCAGCTGCATCGAACCACGAATGAGCATCTTCAAGCAACAGATACGTGTTCGAGGTGCCGTCGGTGATATCCTTAAACTTTGTTTTACTGTTTCGGTACATGACACCATTGGAAGAGGCGCTTCGTTCAGGGCAACAGCTAAATGCTCCTTGGGCGGCGGCTGAGTAATCTTTGTGATTTGCTGTTAGCTTGGGGGCAGAAGCACAACTGAACGTATTTGGCATTGAATCAGCAGCAGCTTTGTTCGCTGAATCACCCGCAGCGCCACCATGCCAAGAATTTATCCCACCAGTCGATGTGTACGATCGCTTGCTGAAATCAATTTGGTCATAAACGCCTTGCGCTTCGAGCTGCGGCAAAATGTATGCCGGCCAACCGAACTGGCCACAGTAATGGGTCCTATTTGCTGCATGACACGCACCCGGAAACGAAGCCTCACCAACATTGCCCGATGGCAGCCTTTTGTTGGCATCGTAAAAGTTGTGAATCGCAGTCCCCAGCTGCTTCATGTTGTTGCCACAGGACGACCGGCGGGCTGCCTCGCGAGCCTGCTGCACTGCTGGCAAAAGTAGCCCCACTAAGACGCCGATGATCGCGATCACCACCAGCAGTTCGATCAGCGTAAACGCACTTCTGTTCTTGTTCATCAGATCACCCTCCAACCGAGAACGAATTTGGCTTCATGAATTGATCAAAGAGGCGGCCACCGACATTCCGCTCAACAGAGCGTCGGACTGACACGAGCACGCCCCCCCCAATGGGGTAGCACGATAGCCGATATTAAATCGACTGTCAAGTTTTTCTCAGCTGAAACGCAGGCCCCTCACTGCCCCGCTTGTTTGCTGCTCGCTCAAACACCCGCCAACTCACGCAGGTCGCGTTCGAGGTCGTCGAGCCGCTGCGTCAGGTGAGCCTTTACACTCGGCAGTTCCGTGCAGTTGCAGGGGGCAGCGGCCGTGAACAGATAGAATTTGATCTTCGGCTCAGTTCCTGACGGTCGGGCCGCCACCGCGTTGGCCAACGGGGGAAAGCCGGCGTCGGGCGGCGGTTCGGCGGGCAGCGTGTCATCCGCCAGATCAAAGATCACCAGGTCGCCCTTTTCTCCGGCAAAGGCTGTCGGTGAGCCGCCTGCCTCCGTCACCAGCAACTGCCCATAGTCGCGCGTACGGGCAACCGGCAGCCCACCGAGTGTTGCTGGGGGCTGGGCTCGCAGGGTCGCCATGATCTCCCGCATGCGGTCCATGCCCGCAGCGCCCGGTAGCGTGATCGCCACCTGTCGCTCCAGATGGCAGCCATGGGTGTAGAAGATGTCATCGAGTTTTTCATGAAGGGTCTTGCCCGTCGCCTTCAGGCTGACCGCCTGTTCCGACAGCAACAGCGCCGCCACGCTGGCGTCTTTGTCGCGAACATGGGTGCCCGCCAGATAGCCGTGTGACTCTTCACAGCCGAACACAAAGTGCTCGGGGCCGATGTCGTCGATCGTTCGCCCGATCCACTTAAAGCCCACCTGCAGGCTGTCGATCACCCGCACCTGGTGGGCATTGCCAATGCGGCGAATCAGCCCACTGGTCACCAGCGTGGTCACCACTGTGTCGGTCGGCTGGCTGGTACTGTGTGCAGACCGGCTCGACAGCACCCAGTCAGCCAGCAGCGCCCCGAGCTGATTGCCAGTGAACGTCTGCCATTCACTGCCCGCTACTGCCGTCAGGGCCGCGGCAGCCCCCAGCCGATCGCAGTCGGGGTCACTGGCCAGCACGAGGTCGTCGCCCTGCGCTTTTGCCTCGGCAATCGCCCCCGACATGACGGCGGGGTTCTCGGGGTTGGACACGTGCCCCGGCACATTGGGAAAGTCGCCGCTCGGCTCTGCCTGCGGGCCGTAGAGCCGCACCTGCTCAAACCCAGCCCCCGCCAACACCGGCATGACCGCCGTGGCCCCCACGCCGTGCAGCGGCGTGTAGAGCACTGAAAGATCTCGCGAGCCGGCCGAAGCCTGCTTCAGCACGGCCTGAATGAAGGCGGGATCAATCTCCTCTTCCACAAACACCACCCGGCCGGCCGCCACCGCGTTGTCGAATGCTTCCCGGCGGATCTCATCGGCCTGCATCACCCGCTCGATAATGCCCTTGTCATGCGGGGGCAGCACCTGCACACCACCGGCCCAATAGACCTTCACCGCATTGTCACTGGGTGGGTTGTGGCTGGCTGTCACCATGATGCCGCAGGTGCTGTTGGTGTGTCGCACCGCAAAGGAGAGTTCCGGCGTGCTGCGATACCCCCGCAGGAAGAACACCTTGAAGCCAGCGGCCAGCAGCACCTCGGTGCAGAGGCGGGCAAAGTGCTCGGAGTGGTGCCGGGTGTCGTAGGCGATCGTGCAGGTTGGGGTACTGCCGGCGGGCAGGCTGGCAGTGACATAGTCGGCCAGACCTTGGGCGCTCTCCCCGATGGTGCGGTCGTTGATGGCGTTGGAGCCGACCGGATACATCCGCCCCCGGCGGCCCCCCGTTCCAAAGGGAATGACGGTCCAGTAGGCATCGTCGAGTTCCTTCCAGACAGCCGGTTCACCAGCAGCCCGATCGATGAGCCGGCCCAGTTCCTCAGCAAACTCGGCATACCGAGGTTCCGACAGCCAGGCCTGCATGGTTGTGGCTGAGTGATCGGTGATGGTGCCGGCGTCCCGGGCAGCAGTGAGGGCGGCAAGGCGGCTGGCAGTGGACGGCGAGGACGACATGCAGGGTCTCCGGAAAACGCGGGTGGGCAGGGAAATTCACTCGGTTTTATACTCCGGAGACCAACACTGTGCCGACAGCAGGGAGGCTGTTTTTGATGACGACCGCCAATGCACCGACCTCACCCACACCAGCACCAACAGAACCGCTGATTGTTAGCGTCTCGGGCCTGCGGGGCGTGGTTGGGGCAACCCTCAACGGCGATGTGGCGGCGGCCTATGCCCTCGCCTTTGCCGAGACACTTCCCCCCGGGCCGATTGTGCTCGGGCGGGACGGCCGCGAATCGGGCCCCGTCCTCAAGCAGGCGATCGCTGCAGCCCTGCTGGCGGCCGGGCGGGACGTGCTCGATTGCGACGTGGCCTCCACGCCCACGATCGGCATTGTGGTGGCAACAGAGGGAGCGGCCGGCGGCATCCAGATTTCTGCCAGCCACAACCCTGCCCGCTACAACGGCCTCAAGCTGTTTTCTACGGAAGGCCGCGTGCTGCCGGTCGCAGCTGGTGAGGCGGTCAAGCGACGCTTCGAGTCCCTCCGTCGCACGCCCCCTGCCGCTGCGGCACCAGCCACCCCGGGACAGCTTCGCCCTTTGGATGGCGTGGCCCCGCACCTTGAGCGGGTGCTGCAGATCGTTGATGCCGACGCCATTCGCCGAGTGAAACCTCGGGTCTGGCTCGACTGCGGCCATGGGGCGGGCAGTCGGCTGGCCCAGCCACTACTGGAAGCCCTTGGCTGTGAACTAACCCTGGTGGGCCTGCCGGCCGACGGCCAGTTTGAGCACGAGCCTGAACCGACGGCAGCCAACCTTGCCGACTGGCTGCCGCAGATCGCTGCGGCGGGCGCCGACATTGGGTTTTTTCAAGACCCCGACGCCGACCGGCTGGCGATTGCCACCGGTGACGGCCGCTACCTGGGCGAAGAGCTGACGCTGGCCCTGGCGGTTGATGCCGTGCTGACCAAGACGCCGGGGCCCGTCGTGACAAACTGTTCGACCAGCGGCCTGTCTGCTCGGCTTGCCGAGCGGCATGGCGTGGCCTGCAGTCTGTCTGCGGTGGGGGAAGCAAACGTCGTTGACGAGATGCTGCGTCGGCAGGCGGTGCTCGGCGGCGAGGGCAACGGCGGGGTGATCGACCCCCGGGTCGGTCTCGTGCGGGACTCATTTGTGGCGATGGCCCTGGTGCTGGAGCGGATGGCAACCGGCGAAAGCCTGACACCGGTGGACACCTTGGTCGAGGCGTTCCCCCAGTTGGCGATCACCAAGCAGAAGGTCACGCTCCCCGCTGGCTGGACTTCAGCCGATGTGCAGGCAGCATTCGACCGGGTCGCTGCGGCGTTTCCTGAGGCCACCAGCAGCCGCTTGGATGGCATTCGCATCGACTGGCCCGAGGGCTGGCTGTTGGTGCGGGCGAGCAACACCGAGCCGATTGTGCGAATCGTCGCCGAAGCCACCGATCAGGCTCAGGCCGACGCCGCCGTCGAGCAGGCCCAGGCCGCGTTGCTGGAGGCGTAAGAGCCTACGCCGCCTCGCCCGTTCGCTGGAGTGGCTGCTGCCACGCGGCCATGGCTTCATCGGGCTGCCAGGCAACCGCTGGGCTGTGGTGACTGAGGTCGAGCGGCTCGACCCGGCCCGCGTCACCCATCACCGCCAGGCCCCGCGGACTGGCGGGCCGCAGTGCCGGCACCGCCGGCTGAACGAGTTTGACATCGACGGTCTCGCCGCTCACCAGGCCGACTTCGCTCGTTACAGCGAGTGGTCGGCCTAGGCAGCGGCTGACAACAGCTTCACCCCACGCGGCAGCCTGCACCGCCTCAGTAGGATGCCCCAGCAGCAGGCCCGCTGGATCGGTGACATCATCCGGGCCAGATGATCTGTCAGCCGTTCCGCAGAGATCAGCGAGGAGGGCCTCGGCGTGTCCCTCGTCACTCGGGGCCTCCAACGCACCTGCAAACCGGCCCACAAAATCAAACTGGCAGGGCACCTGCACCTGGCTGCAGACCGCCTCGCGGTGCCAGGCCTTCACCGCCTTTTTCCACTGCGTGGCCAAGCGCGTCGCCCAATCCTGACTGCCACCGGCTGCCTGCGGCAAGAATCGCTGCCAAAACAGGTCAGGGACTTCCAGCGGATGACTCTCCGCCAGCAGTCGGAGGCCGTCTGCTGTGACGCCGGCGACCCGGGCGGCCCCATCAAGGACTGCCGCAGCGAAGCGGGCCAGCAGGCCAACCGTGAGCAACTGCGAAAAGCTGGGGGTGTCTGCCTGGTCGCGTTGGCTGTGGTGCAAGGGCCCGAACCGCTGACCGTGCTCAATCTGCCAGCCGTATCCCTGCCACTGTTCGGCCCAGTGCACTTGCTGCCATTCCGGCGTCGCCGCCTCCAGAAACCCGTCGCGATCACCCGCCAGCAGCGTGATGCTGACCGGCACCTTGACCGGCTGTCGCAGGTAGGGCCGGCCCTGGGCCGTCGCGGCGGGCACCACCAGGCCATCGGCCAGCAGCTGCCGGGCCTGCCGCAGCAAGGGGGCAGCCCGTCGCAGGGCGGCTGCCGCAACCTGACGGCGAATGGTGGCCACGCGGGTGGAACGGTTCCACGGTCGCAGGTCATCAGTAACCCACTGCTGGCTACTGAGCAGGTCGCAGGTGTCCCCGGCGAAGACGATATCGAGCCGGTCGATCGGCGCGTAGTGCCCGTCGTGGCGAAAGCCGGCCCGCAGGGCGGCCCGCTGCACCGCACCCCAGGTGCGGGCGACCAACCCTCGCAGTGGCCGTCGCCACAGGGAGCCGTCTGTGATATTCCAATTCGCGGTGACCACCAGCATGCCGGCTTCTCCAGCGTGACCCACCGTGGGTCGCTCTGGGAAAGTTCGGCAAAGAAAACCGGCTGCCGTGAGCAGGCCACAGAGCAGGTGAGCCTGTGGCGGTCGCACCGGCTGTGCCGTGGGACCATCACGCCGCTGCCAACGCTAGTCAATGACCGGCAGGCTGCCGTTGGCTCGGCCGGCGAGGGCACGGTGCACGGCGGGGTCGATATCAAAACCAAAGGTTTCGATTCGGCCGTCCCCGAAGGCCATATTGAAGCCACGAGCGTGGGCACTGCCGTAGGAATTGTTGTGAAACTCCCCGGCCGTGTCTGGCTTCGGTGGTTCACTCCCCCAGCGAATATTGCTGCTGGAATAGCCTGAATAGAGCACGCCGGCGTCACCTGGGTCTTGGCCCGTCTCATAGTGATCGGCTGCAACATACTTTTCCCCAAGCAGGTAGACGTTCCCCATACCGTCGAGCACCTTGGCCGAGGCGATTCGGCCCATCCGGGTGATCACTCCATCCTGAAGATCGGGAATGCCCGAGTCGGCCAGCTCGAGCCGCTCCATCGTCGTGCTGGAATACCAGAGGTCACCGTCAGCGACCGTGCTTGGTGTATAAATACTGCTATCGATGGGGTTTGTGCAGGAGGGCTTGTTGGGGCAACCACCTACCCTGTCGAGATCATGATGCAGGTGCCCCGCGTGGCCATGGTTACTCGTGAACGCATTCCACGAAATAACAATCTCGGTGCATTTATCAGGATCGTTACCGGGCATGTGACCAATCAGGACTTTCTGTTGGCTATCGACGTGTCCATACTTCCGTACGACTTTGGGTGAGAAGCAGACGCCATACGAACCACCGTTCGCGGCATAGTCGGTGCGGGTCGCTTCCGACAACGACACCTGCAGGTTGACCGCCGTCCGGAAGTAGGTGTTCCCACCGCCACTTCCACCACCATTTCCGCCACCATTTCCGCCACCTGAATTCAGGCCTGCGAACATAACGTTCGTGCCACTTGAGGTTTCCACCACACTACCACTTGTGCTGCTCTGCAGTGACGTCATGTCGATCGGCAACGGGTTGACATGCCGGCGAGACGGACAGTTGAACATCGGCACATTCGCGACCGCAAGTGCCTGATAGGCAGACTCGGCCGTCGCCGAGGTCACACCCTCAACTGAGCCATGGAGCCCTAACTCCTCAATGTACGGCAGGATGTTATATGTCCAGCCGCCTGGCTGCCGGCCATCGGCGGTACGTTCTGCCACGCCCAGCCAGAGTGGGCTCCAACCACCTGTGAGGATGTAACCGGTTTTCGATTCATGCTGCAGAATCCCCAGACTCATTTGCCGGAGGTGGTTCTTGCACGAACTGTTGCGGGACGCCTCGCGAATTGCCTGGACTGCCGGCAATGCAATAGCCATCAACACCGAAATGATGGCGATGCCGACGATCAGTTCGATGAGCGAAAACGCCTTCCGGACCGTGCCACGCTGACGGTGGGTGCTTGCTGAAGTCGAAACGGGATAGCGTGTGAAGCGGGTCATCATTCCACCAGCCTTTCTGCAGTCGGGCGCCTTTGCCTCCACCCGTCCTTTCAAACTGGGCAAACCGCGCGCCAATGGCATCCGTTGCCTCAAATTGATTCCGAACGTGATTTTTCGGGCACAAGTTGAGGGCCCTGATTTCTGCCGCTGCGGCAAAATGCCTCATGCAGGGCAATTTGCGACGGCAACGGGTTCGGGGAGCCCAGGAATTGTGCCGCGAACGTTTCGCCCTCCAGTGCATTATTTGCGTTGCCCGAAGGTCAGTACAGTTTCATGGGCAGTTTTGACCTGTCTGGGGAGACACGCCGACAGGACACCTGGGGACAGTTCCACGCATTGACCCCTGTGGCATTGCGGCACCATCTGCCCACGCAAGCCCGAACCGTGAGCCAGGGTAGGGTGCGACGTTTGCACCTCAGCCAATCCGCATTCCCTCACCCTGCGGTTCGGGCTTTTGTGACGACATTGCCAGATCGTCACTTCTCGGCACTAGAAATTACCGAGCACTTCGCCTTCGAAACGGGGTGTCTTTGCGGCAAGGTTCTTATGAACCTCTGGGTCAATGTCGTAACTCATTGACCGGACAGAGCCGTCTCCAAAGGCCGCGTTCCAGACTTCGGCATGAGCGCTGCCGAATGCATTCAACCACTCCTCGCCGTCTGCATCCGATTGTGGCGGTTCACTCGCCCAACGAACGTTACTCGCCGAGTAGCCGGCATAGAGGATCGAATTATCTCCCCGATCAACGCCTCCGTCATACCCATCCGCTCGAACATACTTTTCAGCGATGAGGTAGACATTGGAAAGGCCGTCGAGAACAGCTCCGGCCTGCACCTTTCCCATGCGGTCAACCATTCCGTCTTGCAGATCGGGAACTCCCGACTCACCCAACTGACTGATGCGCTGACTTTTTCGCCACCGTCTTTTTTCATCACCATCATCAAGATCTGTGGGGGCGTACAGGATTGCATCCATGAACTCGGTACACGGCCCACTCGTGTCACAGCGTCCAATCGTGTCATGTGGGTGATTCGCATGACCGCTCAATGCGGACACAGGAACCAGGATTTCGTTGCAGTTACTTGGGTTGCCCGGCGGCCTGTGCGCAAGCCGCACTTTGCCACTACCGCCAGTGCCGACCAAGGCGATAAACTTCTTGATTGGCATTTCAATACAGGCGCCCATCGACCCGCCGCTGGCAGCGTAATCGCAGCGAGTGGCCTGGGTGATTGTGACCGTCGCATCATTGCCTCCAAACGATGTTCGGAAGCGCACTCCGGACTCTTCATTATCAACACCAGCAAGGGCCTCGCCACCACGCCGCGACGGGCAACCAAACGAAGCGACAGGTGCTTCGCATAATTGCTCATACGCCGTCTGAGCATCCGCTGCAGAAAGCACGCCGTCCTGCAAGACTACCTCTTCGATATATGGCAAGACGGTGAACGTCCACCCACCTGGCTGGCTTGAGTCGCTCGCTCGATCCGGAGTTCCCAGCCAATTTTCACTCCACCCGCCCGTGGGAAAGTAGCGGTGCTGCGACTCGTGCTGAATCATGCCCTTGGCCAACTGAGCCAGGTGGTTTCTGCAGGACGTGCGGCGGGCACCCTCCCGGGCTGATTGCAGTGCAGACAGCAGCATGCTGAACATCACGCTGACCACTCCGATGACCACAATCATCTCAAGCAGCGTAAAACCGCTGCGGCGCGGCTGTTGTAGCGTCTTCCATCGACTCATCCATGCGTCTCCATAGGTCGCCGGAGGGGCCCCTGCCTCACCAACCCTTTCAATCCTAGCCGATCGTTTTGTCAAGCAAAACGCAGGCGTATCGAGCGTCCACAAAAAACCAGTGGGCCGCGAGAAAAGGCGTATCCCGATACAAAACGGGCCCGCGGGACACTGTTGACTGTCAGAACGCCTCAAGCACTTCGCCGGCATATCGTGGTGCCCGTACAGCAAGATTCTTATGCGTCTCGAGGTCGATCTCCAACGAAATGGACCTGACCGATCCGTCTCCGAGGGCAACATTAAACACCCCAGGGTGGGACGACCCAAAGATATTTGGGTGATCTTCGTCGGTGTCTTGCAGAGGTTCCTCACTGGCCCAGCGGATGCTGCTACTGGAGAACCCGACCATCATCGGCTGGGTGTCGCCTGGGTCCGTGCCTGTCTCATATTTTGTTTCGTTGATGTACTTCTCGCCAACCAGATAGACGTTGGAGAGTCCATCTAGGACGTTGCCTGCAGTCACCTGGCTCATGCGACAACCCATGCCGTTCCCGAGAGAGGGCACACCGTAATCGGTAGCGAAGGTTGTGCCTGCCACCGCTTGGTATGCCTGACTCGCCCATGTTGCGCCCTGATTCATCGTTGTCGGAGACTGCGCTACCGCATCGACCCCGGTGTCTTCCGCGCCGCAAGGCCCAAGAGTGGCGCCGTTGTACGCACCCCCACGAACCAGAGCACTTACTGCAACTGTTGACCCGCCTCCTCCGACACAGATTGGGACGCTGCTGGAATGGAGTGCCGCTGGCAATGCCGCGGCGTAGTCGTTTCCATCACCGCCCCAGGTAATTGAACCGCCGTTGAGGCAATAGTCTGTCCGAGCCGCTGAGGAAATCGTTACGTTGCTTGGCGTTTTGAAAGACGTCGTTGAAACCGGCTTAGGTGTCGGCGGCCGCCTAGTTGGGCACGTAAAGATTAAACCTGTTTCTTCGCACAGAGCCACATAGTCTGCGACGCTGGCCGTCGAGGGCACGGAGTTGTACAGGTTTTTCTGTTCGGTGAACGGAAGAATTGCGTAAATCCATCCACCAGGCTGAGACTTGCCGACTGGACCAGCTGAGCCAAGCCAATCCTTCCCCCAGCCACCTGAAGGAAACTTTCGATGCTGGCTTTCATACTGGATGATGCCCTTCGCAATTTGTCCAAGTTGGCTCGAACAGTAGGTTCGCCGCGATGATTCACGAGCCGTTTGGACGGCCGGAATCGACAATGCAGCAACGATGCCAATGATGGCAATCACGACAAGAAGTTCGATCAGGGTGAAACCACCAAGACTAGGCTTTGGCATCGGTGAAGCCCCTTGTCGTGCCGTTTACAAAATCAAGATTCTTAATTGAGATCAGATTCATTAAGGAGCCCCGGCGCCCAAACAGCCCCGACTGAATCTTTTGAAGAGTCTGATGTTACGATCTGCGCGTAAACACTTGCAGCAATATTTTCAGAGAGAAACCGCGTATGCCCGTCGCAGAAAACGACCTGGGCTCCGCCGTAGTGACCAGATGATGGGTAGAGTGTAAAAGCGGTTGTGTTGTTGATAATGTTGCCAGCTGGCACAGTCGCTCCGAGCCCGAAAATTGGAGCCGTCGAATAATCATCAAGCAGACGCCCACTCGCCTGAATGCTTGTCACGGGCATCGTGTCATTCCAACTGGCTAGGCTTGTCACCGCAGGCCCGCCCCGCTCCGCAATCAAAAGCGTGGTTGGGGTTCCATCAGCCGACGAGATAGCATCAAGACTGAGTGTCCGCGGCTGAACACCCACAGCACCGACCGCATCAAACATGACACCGTCGCCTGACCACTGTGAACTGCCGCTACAGGCCGTGGTTCCGCCATTGCCTGCATAGGCTAGTTCTGAGCCACCCTGAGCTGCGGGTGCAGAAGGGCAGCGATAGAACGGCAACTCAACCGACGGTGGTACAAGGGAGTCTGGAATACCATTGCCGCTGCCATCGGCAGTTTTGCATGCCTCGTAGACATCTTTTCGCTCCATCATCGGAAGGATCGCGATGGCCCATGATCCCTTCGTAATGGCGCTGTCATTCTTAGGGAGATCGATCCGCCAGCCCGGCAAACCGTTTTTCTTGCCTTCGAAGTTGATGATGCCGTACCCAATCTGTTTCAGGTTATTTTCACAGGCATTCCGACGGCCAGCCTCTCGGGCACTCTGCACCGCTGGCAAAAGTAGCCCCATGAGGATGCCGATCACTGCGATGACAACAAGCAGCTCAACAAGGGTGAAGCCTGCGGGCTGTGAATGGGATGGTTTTCGTGGCATCTGATCACCTCGCTTGATTGAGGATTCCTGGTTGTGGTGAATGGCCCCCACCTGCCCCGTCACTGCCTGTTGCCCCAACGCTTGGTGAATCATAACGGCAATTCCGGTGGCTGTGTGCGGCCCTGTTGTTTCTTTTTGGTTTGCTTTGATTGGAGCGGCTGTTTTTTTGTCGGCTGGTTTGCTGGTCTCTGCCCTAATGCGGCACAAATGTCTGTCGCACCGTCACCTGCCGCACCTGCCGGCTGGACGGCTCATAGACGCGGATGCGGACCTCAATGCCCCGAAGCGGGTACGGGTAGGG
>WTHB01000184.1 GCA_011523305.1 Planctomycetaceae bacterium
GGTTTGGACTGCATCCTACGCTCTTCTCTCCCGTCGCCTAACCAGGGCAAGACTTGGGCAGCCTGCGGACCGATCCTGCTGCCGAAACTGGGCTCGCCGATGTGCGGGTGGTGCTGCCCGGCACCCACGATACTGCCAGCGCGGTGGCAGCGGTGCCGGCCCTTGAGCCACCGGCAGCCCGTCCTGACTGGTGTTATGTCAGCCTCGGCACCTGGGCACTCGTCGGGGCTGAACTCGACCGCCCACTGGTGACGCCAGCATGCCTTGCCCGCAACTTCACCAACGAAGGCGGCGTGGGGGGGACCACCCGGCTGCTGAAAAATATCTGTGGGCTTTGGCTGGTCCAACAGTGCCGGGCCAGCTGGCTGCGAGCAGGTCAGGAGTGGACCTGGGATCAACTCACCGCACTCGCGGCAGAAGCCCCGTCGCTCGCAACACTGGTCGACCCAAACCATTCGTCTCTTGTTGCTCCTGCAGACATGCCAGCAGCCATCCGTGAGCTAGCTCGGTCGGCGGGCGAGCCTGTTCCTGAATCGACTGGTGCCGTTGTCCGGACAGCACTGGAGAGTGTTGCCGCCGCCATTCGGCAGACACTCGGCGAACTTGACGAACTGGTAGGCCGCCGGATCGGCCGTATCCATGTCGTCGGTGGTGGCGTCCAGAACGGCCTCCTCTGCCAGATGATCGCCGATGCAGCCGATCGACCAGTGGTGGCCGGGCCGATTGAAGCCACAGCCATCGGCAATCTGTTGGTGCAGCTGATGGCCCGTGAGGGCAGGGTCGACCTGAGAAGCGTGCGTGCCGTCGTCCGTGACAGTTTTGACCTCGTCACCTACGAGCCGCGAGCGGCTACCGCCTGGAATGAACGACTAGGTGGGTAACACTCCAGTGGCATCGCTGTTACAAAAGTTCGCTGGCGAGATCGGCTAATGGCGACCGCTCGCCCTTTTCAAGCGTGATGTGCGCATAGATTGGTTGCCCAACCATGCGGTTAATGAGATAGCTCAGACCATTTGACAGGGCATCGAGGTAGGGCTGATCAATCTGCCGAATATCACCGGTGAAGATGATCTTGGTCCCCTCGCCGGCCCGCGTAATGATTGTTTTGATCTCATGGGGGGTGAGATTTTGGGCCTCATCAACAATGAAGTAGATCCGCTGCAGGCTTCGTCCTCGGATATAGGCCAGTGGGGTAACGAGTAATTTCTCTGACTCCCGCATTTCCAGAATGCGTTGAGCGGCAGGCGAGTTTTCATGGAACTGGTGGCGGATCACCGTCAAATTGTCGTACAGGGGCTGCATGTACGGGTCGAGTTTGTCGGAAATATCTCCCGGCAGAAAACCGAGGTCACGGTTTGACAGCGGCACGACTGGCCGCGCCAGCAGAATTTGGCGGTACTGCTGGCGGCATTCGAGAGCGGCCGCCAACGCCAAGAGCGTCTTTCCGGTTCCGGCCGTTCCAGCAAGTGTCACCAGTTTGATGTTGTCATTAAGGAGCGCATGGAGCGCAAATGACTGCTCCGCATTTCGCGGCGTTATGCCATAACAGGTACTCTTTTCCACCCGCACGAAGGCATCGTCATCAGGCCGGTAGGTCACCAGTACCGACTTGCTGCCATCCCGAAGGACAAAGTTTTCGTGGGCAATCGGCGAATCAACGAACGGCAACTCGGCCGCCGGTACAACGCCGCCGTCGCTGTAAAACCGGCTTATCAGTTCGGCTGGTGTCGCCTCCACCACTCGTTTGCCCATGTAAAGCTTGTCGAAGCTCTCGATTTTGTCACTGGTGTAATCCTGTGCCGGCAGCCCAAGCGCTTTTGCCTTCATCCGTAGATTGGTATCTTTTGACACCAAAATGACCGGTCTGTCCTGACGCTCCCGCTGCAGCCAAACAGCAGTGTTGAGAATTCGGTGATCGGGGGTGTTCTCAAGAAACGCATCGGCGACGCGAGCCTGCTGCTCTGCCCCAATAATCACCCGGACACCTCCGCGGCCCGCGCCGAGCGGAGCGCCCGCGGGAGACAGAACATCCCCGGTCAGGGCATCCAACTGCCGGAGGAACTGGCGGGCCTGAAAATGAATGTCTTCATTGCCCCGTTTGAACTTATCGAGCTCCTCGAGCACCGTGATCGGGATAGCAACATCGTGCTCCTCAAAGTTCCGGATGCAGTTTGAGTCATGCAAGATCACATTCGTGTCGAGCACGAAGAGTTTTGGAGCGTCGACTGTCATGAAGTGCCCCGAGGGTTGAGGCCAAAATTCGGAGGGAATCCAACGAGTCTGAGGAACAGCGGTCGGGCCGAAGCGAATCACGGCCTTAGGCAGCGAATTCTAGCGGTAGCCGCCCTCGCGCGGGAATGGCAGCCAATGGCTACGAAGGCTTCCCAACGAGATTCAAATAAAAAACCGTGGCAACGCTGGAGGCGTCGCCACGGTCTTTTGAACAACTGTTAAACAGGGCTGTTAGACAGGCTGTTAGACAGGCTGTTAGACAGGCTGTTGGCGAGGGCTGTTCAGCCCTCGAATCGCTTCAATGCCTCAAGCACCTTGATCGCCTGATCAGCCGAACCAAACTTTTCGGCAACCTTTTTGGCTGCCAGCAGATCGTCGACTGAAATTGCAGCAGCAGCCTTCCCCCGGGCGACCGGCTTCTTGGCTGCGGCGGGACGACCGGTGGCAGACTTCCCACCCTTGCGTCGCTTCCGAGGCCGAAAACCCATCCGCTTCAGCACCATGGAAACCTGTGGTGAGGATACCTCGATTCCCTGCTTACCAAGGGCTGTGATAATTGTCACCGGACGGGGCTTTTCGCCTTTCGCCTTCATGCTGTTGGCAACTTTTCGGATTTCCTCAGACTTGTTCACTTCTTTTGCTTTCGCATCTGCCATAAGACAATTCACTCTCTTCTTCTCAGGCCGGCGGCCCTTCGGTTGTTGGATAGAAGCCAATGTTTTCGAACTATAACATCAAGTTGTCAGCAGGCAAGTATGTATGTAATAGAAACGCGTGGCCGATCGGGACAGCCAAAAACCCGCCCCCCTAGCGGCAGGGATGGCAAGTGCATACGAGACGACAAGTGCATGCGGAACACCTGACGACCAGAAACCTGCCGGTACCCACATCGCGGCCAGAAGAAGCGACACCGCTTGGATGGTTCCGACAAACACTGGCCTTGCGACACCATCGCCGGAATTCGAGAAAGTACCCCGTCTAGGACTCGAACCTAGAACCCTCTGATTAAGAGTCAGATGCTCTAACCAATTGAGCTAACGGGGCATCTTCCAAAAACCTACCTGCCACCGGCGGTTGAGGCAAGGGGGTGGAACCGAGCAGCACCGGCAGCAAGCAGTATCTTTCGGCTGCCCGCCGCCGGCACGTTGAGGGAATCCTGCCGACTCGTTACATTTCGGGCCCACTTAAGATACTTGCCCCCGCGGAGGATTTATGGGTCGCTACGAAGGTTTGAAAGGACTTGTCCTTGGCGTTGCAAACGATCATTCGATTGCCTGGTCGATCGCGAAGGAACTGCTCGACGGGGGCGCGGCGATCGGCTTCAGCCATCTCCCCGACAAACCCGATGATCAGCGGCAACGCAACCGCCGTCGGGTGGCATTACTGACCGACCAAGAGCCGAATGCCAGGTTTCTCGTCCCGATGGACGTTTCGAGTGACGACCAGATCGCCGCCGTCATGGAGAAGGCGAAGGCCGAATTCGGGACGCTTGATTTTCTGGTCCATTCGATTGCTTACGCCCCAATGGAGGATCTCAAGGGAGAAACCACCAACTGCAGCCGCGAGGGCTTTCGGCTGGCAATGGAGACGAGCGCTTACAGCCTGCTGGCTGTCGGACGGCTTGCCCGCGACCTCCTCGCCCCCAATGCCGCCATCCTCACCCTCACCTATTTCGGTGGCGAAAAGGTTGTTCCCGGCTACAACATCATGGGGGTTTGTAAAGCAACGCTCGACGCCTGCGTGAAGTACATGGCCTACGACCTGGGGCCGCAAGGGGTCAGGGTCAACGCCATTAGTGCCGGCCCACTGCGGACGCTCGCTGGCCGTGGTGCTGGCGTCGAAGACATGCTCGGCCTCTACCAGCACATGTCACCACTTGGACGAAATATCACCCACGAAGAGGTTGGCAAAGCTGGTGCGTGGCTGGTGTCCCGTGACTCCCTTGGCATCACCGGTGAACTGCTGCATGTTGATGCCGGATACAACATCATGGGATCGCCAGGCCGGCTGCTCGACCTGGTACCCAAGGGGGAGTAAGGGTCCGGTTTGGCTCAGGATGTCTCCATCGCCGTCGTTCTTGTTATTGAGAACGGTAGGGTGCTCGTCGGACAACGGCCGCTGACGGCGGCAAGCGCGGCTGGCTATGCTGAATTCCCTGGTGGCAAGGTTGAAGCGGGGGAGACTGCCACCACTGCCGCTCGGCGGGAGTGCCTTGAAGAAACGGGGCTTGATGTCCTCGTCGAGGATCTGATTGCTTCAAATCAACTGCCAGAAGGTGGCGGCCGGATCGACTTCTTGAGCGGCCGGCTCAGCGACACATCCACCACCGTGCCGCACTCACCGTTCAGCTGGCTCACAGCGGAGGAGGTCACAGCCAGCCGCTTCCCACCGGCCAACGCAGCGGCGGTGGGGTGGCTGATGCAACGACTGCAATCGTTCGCTGAGCTTCCCGCAAATGCCTCGCCCCGAGGAGGCGACGGGGGCGGAAAACGCTGAAGGGGCATTGGGTGGATGCACACTCGGGCGACCTTTCCCCCCTCCGAACCGATGCTTACCAGGGTTGCTAAGCCAAAAGTGATCCCGGTCGGGTCTGACGGCTCACGCGGGAAGGCTAGCCAAGCATGCCGGCCAGAAATGCACCGAGTCCGGTGACAACCAAAAGAAGAGCCGTCGCCACCGCCACCCAAAGCCACTGCTGGGCCGCTCGCTCGACTCGATCCTCGCTCGCCTCAAGGCTCTCAGCAGCACGAGCGACGAACCACTCGCTGCATTGTGGACAGACAAGCTCTTCATCCGCCAAGCCAACGGGCACCCGGACCAGATGGCCGCCAGGGCAGGAGACCTGAAAGAATTCCGACGCTTGTATCATGCTGCCTGATGGCTCGCCGCCGGCCGCTTGGTGACGGTACCGTGGTCAACCTGCAGGATGGTATCGGCCAGAGCCAGAGTACTGGGCCGGTGGGTGATCATGATCACCGTCCGATTCTCAACGTACCGCGTGAGTGCCTCGTGGATGAGTTCTTCACTGGCGACATCAATCTGGCTGGTCGCCTCGTCAAGCACCAGAATTTCGGCATCCCGCAGAAAGGCCCGGGCGAGGGCAATCCGCTGCCGTTGGCCGCCGGAAAGCCGAAAGCCGTTGGGGCCGACCTTTGTCTTGTAGCCCTCGGGAAAGTCGGCGATGAAATCATGAGCCCTGGCCTTGCGGGCCGCGGCCTCAATCTCCTCATCGGTGGCGTCCCAGCGTCCATAGCGGATGTTGTAAAGAATCGTTTCGTTAAATAGTTCCGTCTGCTGGGTGACAATCGCGATTCGCCGACGAAGATCAGCAAGGGCTAGATTACTCAGTGGCACGCCGTCGAGCAGCACGCTGCCCTTGGTCGGATCATAGAAGCGGCAGATGAGGTTGATGAGGGTGCTCTTACCCCCGCCGTTGGGCCCGACAATGGCGACCCGCTCACCAAAATTAATCGACAGATCGACTTCCCGAAGGACCGTATCAATGCCGTCGTAAGAGAACGAAACCTTGTCGAAGCGAATCTCCCGATGAGGTGAGGGTAGCCGCAGGGGATTGGGCTGCTCCCGCAGCTTCGATGGCGTGTCGAGCAGTGGGTAGAGCGACTGAGCGCCGACAATCCCGACGTTGATACCGGTGATCACGCCAGAGAGCTTTCGCACCGGGTCGGCCGCCCCGATGAGCATGCCAAAGAAGACCATGATGCCAGGCACGGTCATCGGCCGATCGGTCATGGTGATGCCAAAGATCTGTGTCTCCTGGTTGATCACCAGCCAGGCCCCAACAGCAATTGAGGTCGCCACCATGCCGATACCGAGAATCTCGGTGATTGGATTGGCCAAGGCCCGAAAAAAGGTATGACGCATCCCAATCCGCATCATTTTGGTGGTGCTCTCGCGGAATCGCTCCCGCTCGAACGGCTCCATTGTGTAGGCCTGGACCGTCAGCACATTATTGAGGGCCTCGAGCATCACATGATGAAAGCCGAGGGCCTGGGAAAGAATGTTCTTCGAGACATTTCGCATCTGACGGTTGAGCCAAACCATCAGAAAACCGACGACTGGTGCCATGGTGAGGCAGGCCAGTGTCAGTTGCCAGGAGATGCAGAAGGCACCGGTCAAGCAAGCGATGATTTTCAGTGGCTCGGTGACCGCTCCACCGTAAACCGTGGTGATACCGCCGGCAAGCATTTCGGCGGTGTGTGTCACTTGAGCCATGAAGCCAGCTGAGCCCTGCCGCATGAATTGAGTGCGATCAAGCTCGAGGGCCTTGTTGAAAATCCGGGTTCGGATGTCGCGGGAGATACCCATCGCGACATAACTGACCAGCATCGTGCTCGTCAGCAGAAAGCAATGCTTGAGAAAGGTACTGACGACAATCAGCACCACCACCAGCAACACTGTCTGAAAGGGATCTCGGGGCAGATAGCCTTCGAGCCAGGGTTGCAGCCAGCGGGCCGATGTCAGGATGGCGACATCCCCCTTGTCAGAGAGAATCAGCGAGTCGACACGACCACGGGCAGCGATGCGGTCAGCGTCGGGCAGCCCACCTCCGGCAAGCTGTTCCTCCAGTTGAGTGATCTCGTCGGCATGCTCTTTCAACCTCTTTTCGGCATCTTCGATCCGGCTGGTGTTCCACTCCTGCAACGACTCACCGTTGAGGGTGACCTCAATGATCGGGAACAGAGCCGCGATGTTCGCCCCCCAGAGTCCAGCGACACCAGCGGAGCAGAGAAACGCTCCCACCAGAAATGGCCAACTCTTGGAAGCATCGCGAAGCGCACGGAGAAAGTATTTCATGCTGATGTCTGGAGACGGCGAAAACGCTGCCGACGGTCAAATCCGATGGCAACTACATTCCTGATTCCTGTTCAATCGGACGTCATCGGGCATGGTGTACCGGTCCGATACAGCCATGCCGATTACGGCACTCACAAAAGCTAGGGGGACTACGCAAGCCGCTACCGCTAGGCAGCAGATGCCTCGCAACCGCTGCGGAGGGTAGTCCCGGAGCCACCGACGGGACAAGGCAGAAACAGCCGGGTTTCAAAGGCTGTTGCGGGCCAGCGCTGCCTGAAGCGTGTTTTCGAGCAGCATTGCGACCGTGAGAGGGCCGACACCTCCCGGTACGGGCGAGAGCGCTCCGGCGACGTCCGCAACTGCATCGTGGTCAACATCCCCGACCAGCCGGCTGCGGCCCTGCTCCTCGATCCGGTTGATGCCGACATCAATCACCACCGCCCCCGGCTTGACCATATCCGCCTTGATCAGCCGTGGCCGACCAACTGCGGCTACTAGTATGTCGGCCTGACGCGTCCAGGTCGCCAGATTACCACTGCGACTGTGGCAGAGGGTGACGGTAGCATCACCACTGGGCCCCCGCCCAGCCAACAAGAGAGCCAGCGGTTTGCCAACGATGTCGCTGCGGCCGACGATCACGGCGTGCCGGCCTGCTGTTTCAATCCCGGCATCGGTCAGCATCCGGCAC
>WTHB01000082.1 GCA_011523305.1 Planctomycetaceae bacterium
GGGCCGCATCTCCCGAACGGCTGAAGCACGCCTCGCTGAGACTGGCCTCTGGGGGCTGATGGTGCCGCAGCAGCACGGCGGAACGGGCTGCCGGTTCGGCGACTTCGTCCGCAGTGTCACGCAGTTGGTGCGGGCCAATCCGACGGTCGCTGGTCTGGTGTCAGTGCATTCCACGATCGGCGCGGTCTCTGCCCTGACGGGGTTTGGAACCGCAGACCAACAGAACCGGTGGCTGTCCCGACTGGCCGCGGGGCAACCGCTGTCGGTGTTTGCGGCAACGGAGCCCGACGCCGGTTGTGATCTTGGGCGGGTGCAGTGTCGGCTCGAACGGGATGGCGACCGGCTGCTGCTGTCGGGCACGAAGATGTTCATTACTGGGGCCACCTACGGCAGGCTGGTCAAGCTGTTGGCCCTCCTCGAGGGCACGCCGACGATCGTGCTCGTTGAGTTGCCCACCACTGATACGCCTGCGTTCAGGCTGCATCGCTATGCCCTGCACCCCCTCAAGCACACCCACAACACGGCACTTGAGTTCCTGCGGTTCCCCGTCGATCCGGCCGATCTCCTCGAGCCCCCGGCCGCGGCCTCGGGACGCCAGCGGGATGGCATGGCCATTGTCTGGCATGGCCTCAACCGGGGCCGGGTGACACTCGCGGCCCAGGCGGCCGGCACGATCGGACTGTTGACAGCCCAGGCGGCTGCCTTTGCCCGGCAGCGACAGACCTGGGGAGAGCCGATTATTCACCGGGAACTTGTGCTGGGTCGTCTGGGGCGAATGGCAGCCGGCCGACTGGCCTGTGAGGCCCTCGCTGGCTGGGCTGCTGCCGCCATTGAGTCTGGTGGGACGGGCGAACTCGAGGCGGTGGTGGCCAAGGTTGTTGCCAGTGGTTGCCTCCGGCAGGCAGCCACGGATGCGTTGGGCATTCACGGGGGCCGCAGTTTTCTTGTTGGCCATCCACTCGGTGATTCATTTCACGATCACTTCGCAGCGGGCGTCTATGAGGGCGAAAGCGACTTGCTCGGTCTGGCACTTTTCAAGGGTGTTGCCAAGCGACATCCGCTGGCCACCAGGCGGTCAGCCGCTGGCTGGCTGCTCTGGCGGCTGTCACGCCGCTGGCGGGCTCGGCGGGCGGCCGAGGATGATCGTCTGCTCGATCCTACGCTGCGGAGGCTGGCTCACCGGGCACGCCGCCGGCTCGTTCGCTGGAGCATTCGCGTTGACCGGCTGCTCCGTCGGCATGGTCCGCGTCTGGCTGAGCAGCAATTGCTGGTCGCTGATTGCTCGACACGGCTTCAGCAACTGATCTCTTGCTTGGCGGTTGTGCACCTTGCTGATCAACGCGGCACGGACGAGGCAGTGCTTGCGGCGATCTGCTGGAGCCGGCAGGCCTTGGCTGCAGAGAGCGGCCGGCGGCTCACAGCAGCCGATCATGCCCGGCTCGCCGCTCTGGGCCGATTGCAGACGGAGTGAGCCAGCGTTAGTGGTGACTGGCAGCGACCGCTGGCCACCACGTGCAGAGATACCAGGCCCGTGGCGTCGTCCACTCGACTAGTGTCTGCAGCGAGCCAGCGGTGCGGGCGGTGGCCCGACCACCAACTAGTTCATCAAGCAGACCTTGTGGCTGCTGGTACCGCACCACCCGGGCTGTTGTCGCTGACAGACCGGCCAACGCAACGGCCCGATCGACAGCATCCTCCAGAAAGCCTATCTTGTCGACGAGGCCGAATTCGACTGCCTGGTGAGCGGTGAAGACCTGGCCGGTCGTGACCTTCGTGAGCGTCTCGTCGTCGATGTTCGGTCGCCCCTCTTTGACGATGCTCTTGAACCGCGTGAACATCGCATCGACCAAGCCCTGGATAACCTCTCGTTCCCGCTCCGCCAACTCGGGCGAACGGTCTTTGGTAAGACTCAGCATCTCTTTCAATGGACCGCTGGTGAACGAATCATCGGTGATGTCAAATCGCTTGAGAAACTGCGAAAGGTCGAAGTGCGGAATGATCACGCCGATTGACCCGGTGATGGTGGAGGGTTCGGCAAAAATGGTTTCGTCCTGACCGCCGCTGGTCATGGCAAGGTAGTAGCCACCACTGGCAGCGATGCCTCCCATGCTCACCACCACGGGGAGATCACGTTCCCTCGCGAGTTTTCCGATTCGGTAGTGCAGTTCGTCACTGCCGCTGACCGTACCGCCGGGAGAGTCGATGCGGAGGACTATGGCCCGAACGGCAGGGTCGTCTTCAATCTGATCGATCTGGTGCCGCACAAACCCCTCTCCGCCCATGATCGGTCCGCTGATGTCAACGATCGCCACCTTGTCGGTGGCTGTCTCGGCCAGCGAGTGATACTGCTCGATTACCTTAGGATTGGTCTGAAAGTACTCCGCATTGGCCCCAGCGGAGACAACCGCCACCAGCAGCGCGAGGCCGGCCACGATCCAGGCGAGCCGGCCACTCCAGCGGCTCCAGCCACCTGGCTGTTCGAGGATGACGCGAGTGGGGGGCTGGCCGGGGGCGAACGACATGAGACTGGCTCCGGAGTGGCTGGAAGACGGGAAGACGTCAGGTGTCGCGGTCCGTAGCAACCGGTCTGACGGCGACACCCAATTGATTCTATGGCAACGGCAGCCACTTGCGGAATGGTTCGGCGTTGCCAGGTTTCGGGCAAGGTCGCTACCTTGCAGGCAATCGGTGGACAGGCCCAGAGGGGCTGGTTCACTCCCTGCCGTCGTTGCCGCACCTTCCGGAGCCCGCCATCGTGTTTGTCTGTGTCAGTACTGAGTGTTTTCCCGATCTTCCGCTCGATCAGGCGATGGAGCGGCTTGCGGAGCTGGAATTCACTGCCGTGGAATTGGACGTGCACGAGGGAGGAAGTCACCTGCAGCCCGCCGCGGTTCTGGCCGACCCTGAGGCAGCGGTCGCGGCCTGCAGTGATCTCCAGCGGCTGCGGCCCGTGGCATTGTCATTTGTAGCCCCAGAGAACGAACTGCTGTACGAAAAGTTCGACGCCTGCTGCCGGCTGGCAAAAGCCCTGGGCATCGTCACGCTCGTGGTTGAGTCGTCGGAGCTCGGGACGCCATTCAATGGCGAGATTGAACGCTTGCGGAAGTTTGTCGCGATCGCGGCCTCCTACGGCATGCTGGTTGGGGTGAAAACCGCTGCTGAACGCATGACGCAGGATGCCGAAACAACCGCATCGCTATGCCGTAACGTGCCCGGCCTGGGGGTGACCCTCGACCCCAGCCATTCCATTTACAACCACAAGAAGCCCACCTCATGGGATTCGATTTTGCCCAACGTCTGCCATGTCCACCTGCGCGACACCAAGGCCGATGCCTTCCAGGTGCGGGTCGGTCAAGGCAGTGTCGAATACGGCCGGATCGTTGCGCAGCTCAATCGAGTTGGCTACAAGCGGGCCCTTGGCGTGCACCTCCCACCTCTCGAAGGCATCGATCAGGTGGGCGAACTCCGCAAGTTGCGGCTGCTGCTGGAAACGTTGGTCTGAGCAGCTCGTGACTCCTGCCCGACCTGTCTGTCTGGCGCGGCGGCCGGCCGTCCCCGCGTTTGTGGGTGGGACAGTCTGTTCGCGGGGCAGAGAGTCTGGCCATGCTGTCGGTCACCAGCCGGCGATAGAAACTGCCTCGCAAAGCAGGTGAGTTGTTCGCGGCTGCCGCGGTCACCGCAAAACGGTGACCACGCAACAGGATGCCTCTCGGCAGGACGCCTAGCGGAGCATCCCCCCCACCGTTTCAACGCGGGTGGCCATCTCGGCATAGGCCTGTGATTTCTCGGCATCGCCCTGTTCGGCGTACATCGTCGACAGGTTTCCGTAGGCGACCGACAAGGCCCGCTCCGCAAGTTTCTTGCGATCGACTGCCTCCACCATCAGGTCGACGCCGGTCCGGCTCAGGTCGATGGCATCTTCACGGCGTTCCACCTGCCAGTAGGAAATCGCCATGCTGACAAACGACTCGCCAACGCGGCCGAGTTCGTCGTCTTCAAGCACCCGCTGGTTCCGATTCCAGAGCGGAATCGTTTTGTCGAACCAGGTGACCGCCGTGGCATGGTCGCCGTTGCGAAGACTGTGCATGATCCCGATTTGGAACATCAGGTTGCCCAGGTCGCGGCGTTCGGTTGCAGTCAGTTCCCGGTGTTCCGCACCTCGCTCCAGGTAGGCAACGGTAAGGGTGGCATTGTCGAGCATGTCGTCAGCCTCACCCCGCTTGCGGGCAGCAGTCAGGGCGTCGGCCAAGCCGCACCCAACCTGCCAGTCGATCTGGCGTCGCCGCCACGGATCGGTGACGCTGTCATTCATTGTTTCGCGCAGTTGCAACAACCGCTTCACCCATGGCACTGCTTCCACCGCATTGGCTGATCCGGCGGCGACGGCCAGCACGCCACAGGTGAGGTCAAGCTCAAGCCGGTCCCGGTCTCGATCAGCGGGTTCGATATTTTCCACGATGCCATTGGCCCGGCTGATCCATTTGGGAATCACCCTGTTCTTCTGCTGCCAGGTTCCGCGGGCGATTGCCTGGGCCGTGCCAAGATGAGCATCGAGGAGAACCCGGCGAGCAACCGAGCGGACGTTTTCGGATCGACTCGATGCCAAAGGGGTCGCCTTGCGAATCGCTTCAGTGAACAGGTCAACGGCATGCTCAAAGTCAGGCTCGTCCTTGGCCAATTCGATGCCGCCTTGCAGGCGGCCTGCTTGGGCGGCCAGCAGGGATGAAACGCGGGGCCGTTCCACGAGGCTGTCGACCATGACCTGGGCCTCATCGGGACGTTCAAGTTCCAGCAGCACCTCGGCCCGCTTCAGGCCGGTCCAGGCATCGCCCGGGCTGATTTCTTCCGCCTTGTCAGCTAGCTTCAGGGCGGTCTGCCAGCGACCCTCGTCACACATCAGCGCGAGCAACAGACGATGGGCCCGCAGGTGGGTCGAGTCGATTTCAATGGCGTATTGCAGGTCGGCGACGGCATACGCGGCGCTGCTGTTGAGTTCACCCTCGGCACGCAGCACGAATGAGTCGGGGTCAAGCGGCTCAAGCAACACGGCGGTGGCAGCGGTGGTGCCTGCCTCCAGGCTGAACATCACACCCCGTTCAGGGAAGACCTGGCCAATGGCGGTGCCACTGTCGTCGAGTACAGCAACCGTCCGCAGGTCGGCAATTTCAAGTTGCTTGGCAAGATCGCTCGCAGAGACTGGCTCGGCCAGCTTGATCTGAATGGCGGAGATCACCCCATCCCGAAAGGTGACGGCCACCCGGTCAAATGGATCGATTTCCCAGAAGAAGGACTCGAGCCCATCGTCGCGGGGAATGGCCTGGCCCGGCCCCCAATCGGCATCGATTTCAGCCCGCGTGGTCTTCCCGGGATAGGCACCCCGGAAACTGGCAGGGTCGATGGCGAGCGTCGGGGTCTCATCTGGTGCCTCAGCAATGGGAGCTGTCAGCGGGGTGGTCTCAACCACAGTGGCGGTGGGCGTTGCCGGTTCTGGAGCAGCCTCTTCGGCTTCGCCGCGAGTTTCAATGGCAGCGGTTTCGGCGGCGCGGATCGGCTGCTTAAGCAGGCTGCGGGCGGCGGCAAGCGGCCGCTGCCAACTGGGGCTGTCAGCGGTCTTGTCTGGGCGGTTGAGAACACTGGTCTCGGGGCCGAGGTCGGTGGTCTGGCGCGCGGTCTCTGCCTCGCGGCGGGCAGTTGGGGCTTCCTCTGCTTTGGGCATCAGGTCGGACCAGGCCGCCTTGAGCAATTTGGGGTCGAAGAGCCGAGCTGCTCGTTCGGTCAGCGTGGGGCTTTCCTGCGCGGTGCTGGCAGGTGGTGCCGGCCGGCGGGTAACCGGGGCTTCACTCTGAGTGTTTCTCGGGGCCGGCTTGCCGCCGACGCTAGGACGGCCCACCGGGACAATTGCCTCCAGAGCCGATTCATTTCCGGAGACAGTCTCAGCCTCTGACTGGCCCAGTGATTCGACCCACGACGGCATCCGCATTGCCGCGTTGGGCTGCGATTCGGCCGCGAGGCTAACCGTTGCGGCTCCGGTCGCCACCAGGGCGAGGGTAGCGGGAGCCAGCCGGGACAGGCGAGCGTGGAACAAGCGGGGGCGTGGCATCAGGATCACGGTTCGGGCCTCCGGGGACACATGGGCAGGCATCACCTGACACCGCTCCACGTTTGGCGGCGGACACTAGAAGTCGTTTCTGACTGCGTCCACCCCAAATTTCATGGGTGTGCAGTGGAATGGGGATTGGGCGATAGAGTAGGAAAGGTGGGTTGGTGCTGTGGTTTGGCTCGACGGCCGACCCCTCCTAGCCTCCCAGTGGCGGCCACCCGCGGAAAGCAGCTGTATCCATGACAAATTCTTCGCTACCTCCCCCGCACATCGTCATTCTTGGCGGCGGTCTGGCTGGTCTGGCTGCAGCCGAAGCGGTGGTCTCTCGGGCGGACCCTGCTGCCCCGCCGCAGGTGACCGTCCTCGAAGCGGCAGAGCGATTCGGTGGAATCATTGAGACGGTGTACGACGATGGCTGGCTGGTGGAACGGGCAGCCGACACCTTTCTGACGGCTCGCTCCGAAGGGCTCGATCTGGTGCACCGACTGGGGCTCGACGATGCCCTGGTGTCGGTGTCTCCTTCCGCCCGGCGGGCGCTTGTTTGGAGCCCGGCGGCCCGTGGCGGAGGGGGACGGCTTGTGCCGGTGCCAGCCGGCTTCCGCCTACTTGCTCCCGGGCGGCCAGCAACGCTTCTGAAGACGCCGTTGCTCTCGTGGCCGGGTCGGGTGCGGGCGGCGCTGGAACAGTTTGTTCCGCCGCCTCAGAGGCCGAGTACGGATGAGAGTCTCGAGGCATTTGCCGTCCGCCGGTTGGGGCGAGAAGCGTTCGACCGGCTGGTGCAGCCGCTGGTCTCAGGAATCTGGACCGCTGACCCTGCCCGGTTGAGCATGGCGGCTGCCTGCCCCGACTTCCTCACGCTGGAGCGGGACCATGGCAGCCTGACCCGTGGGGAAAAACACCGGCTCCGGAAAGCCGGCCTCAATGCCGATGCCAGTGGGGCCCGGTACGGTCAGTTCGTTTCGTTTCAGCGTGGCATGCAGACGCTCATCGACGGGCTGGTTGCCCGGTTGCGTGCCCACGGTGTTGAACTCGTCTGCGACCGGGTGGAAACACTTCGTCGGGAGGCGGCTGGCTGGAATGTTGGTGTCGCAGGCGGGGCCCCCCTGTCGGCTTCGGCCGTTGTGATCGCGTTGCCGGCCCCGGTGGCAAGCCGATTACTGGACCCAACGGCCCCTGAGTTGGCAACGGAGTTGGCGGGCATTGAGTATTCCGGCGCGGCTATTGTCTCGCTGGGATTTTCCCGTGCGGATGTGGAGCATCCTCTTAACGCCGCTGGCATGATCGTGCCCCGGATCGCCGGTCGTCGCCTACTGGCTGCCAGTTTTTCGAGTACAAAATTCCCCGGGCGGGCGCCAGCTGACGCGGTGCTCATCCGCGGCTTTCTCGGTGGTGCTCTCGACCCGACTGCAGCCGAACGGTCCGATCATGAGATCAGTCAGCAGGTGCTGGCTGATCTGCGGGATATCCTCGGGATCCGCGGTGAGCCGCGCTATGGCCGGATTGACCGGTGGCATACGGCGATGCCCCAGTACAACCTTGGCCACGTTGAGCGCGTCAAACGGATTCGTGCTGCTGAAAGCCGGCTACGGGGACTCGCGCTTGCCGGTGCTGCCTACGACGGGGTGGGAATTCCGCAGGTTATTGCGGCCGGCCAAGAGGCGGTTAAGCGGGCCGTTGGCAGCCAGCAAACGGGAGCCTGAGCCACGTCGATCCAGCGGCGGGTAATCGGAGCCAATCCCGCTCTCTTCGAGCGTTCGAAGGTAGGGGACGACGCCTACTTTTTGGCCTCTTCGTCGTCGGCCTTGCTCTTCTTTTTCTTCTTCATCGAGATCTTGTAGACCCGAACCTTCGGCAGGCCGAGAGGGCTTTGGCCGTCCTGCCACTTCTCCAATTCTTTGAGTTTGACAATCCGTTCGGCCCGGCTGAGAACACCGCGGCTGCCGCCGCCGCCTTTACGGACCCGAAGACTTTTATTCATCGTCATGGCAGGAATTCCTTGCGTTTTGCCCACCCATCGCAAAAGGGCAGGGGGTCGGGGGGGCATTCTCCCGAGGGACTCAGTGTAGGACACGAGCGTTCTGCTGCAAGGCCCGCCTGTCAGTCGAGACGGGCGATTTTCCGGGAAAATTCGGCCATTGAGTCGGGGCGGTCGTCGGGTTCAGCCCGTAGGCAGGCCATGATGGCGTCAGCGAGGCGGTCGGGGATGTCAGCCGCCCGCTTTCGGATGTCGGGGGCGGGAGTGTCGTGGGCAAGGGCTTCCCGGGCACCGCCACCCGGCCAGGGCAGCATGCCACAGCAAATCTCGTAGGCGGTCACCCCAAACGAGAAGATATCGAGTCGGCGGTCAGACTGCCGCCGGCGAATCACTTCGGGAGCCATGTAGTTGGGCGTGCCAGAGCGATTGCCGGGCCGCAGAAATGGCGGACTGTCCGGAACCGAGAGGCCAAAATCAAACAGTGTCACCCGGCCCTCGTTGTCGAGCATCAGATTGCGTGGGCAGATGTCACGGTGGACAAAGCCGGCTTGATGGACCGTCTCAAGCCCTTTGGCAACCTGACGAACGATGGCGATCCGCTCGGGGAGTGAGAGTGGCTCGCCCCGCTTCAGCCGCAAGTGGACCAGGACACCGTCGAGAAAGTCCTGCAGGATGTACTGGCCACCATCAGAGGTCCGGCCGTGCTCGTGGGTGGTGACAACTTGGTCACCACGAATCTGCATTCCGATCTCCCCTTCACAGGGTTTCTTGAGGCCCTTGAAGCGGGCCTCAATTGGCGCCAGTTTGGTGCCGTCAGGGAGTTTGAGGCCGAAGATCTGCCCCGACTCGAGTTCGCGGACTTTGTAGAACTCCGACATTGTGCCGGCGATACCTTCGCCGAGTGGCTCAAACCGTCGCCAGACGTGAAGTTTCGGTGGTCCACCGAAGGAAAAGAGCGGGGCCAGCAGACTGCGAAGATTCATGGGCGGCAGAGGCGACAGGAGGGCAGGGCACTACAGGGAAGAGTGTGCCGTCACTTTTTCAGCGCCGAGATCTCCGTATGGGCAGCAGCCAGTTCCTGTTCGAGCCGGGGGATTTCAGTCGGGTCATCAGGCTGTTTTTTGGCAGCCGCCAGCAGTTGCTGCAGTTTGGCAATCTTCTGCTGGAGCACATCGATTCGTTTTTTTGTTTTTTTATCCATCGGGAGTTCAGGCAGGAGTCTGGAGGCAGGGGCGAGGGTGATGCTATTCCTCGGCAGACGGCTCGTCTGAGGCTGCGGGTTCAGTCCCGGCAGACGGTTCAGCAGCAGCCTCATCACCCTCGGCACGGAAAGCAGAGCCAGCCGCTGAGTCCTCATACCGATCTTTGGTATCAGCCGCTGCTTGGGCCGCCTGCTCAAGGCGGACACCCTGCGGCTCGGTGCCTGGGGCTGCCGGACCCGTATGCAGGTTCCGCAGCCAGCCTGAGAGCATGATGACAGCCACGGCCAGACCGAGTGTCACACCCAGCCACCGCGACCGGTCACTACGGAGCCAGGCGGTGCCTGTGCCCCTGCCGACGAGTCCACTGGCCAGGTAAAAGACCGCCAGCGCGATCAGGAACTTAACGCCAAAAATGGCGTGATAGCTGTTCTCTCGCATCCACTGACCCTCGGCCCAGCCCTCCGCTTTCACGGTGCTGTTGAACAGCAGGAAGTTGGTCAGCCCGCTGGCCAAAAGCAGGGTGATGCCGATGATCACAAAGGGGAGCCAGCGGCGACGAACCGACTCGTGCAGTCGGCTACGAGTTTCTTCGTCCGTGTCGTTGAGGGCTGGCACGAAGGCAAACCGCATGAAGGCGAGGCCGCCAACCAGCAGAATCGCACCAAGAATATGAGACCAGCGCAACACAAGCAGGAGGGCTTCCATCGTTTGATTGTCCTCGGAGGTCAGGGGGTCGCAGCAGTAACGCTACAAGGCCTTCATCGTAGCGGCTCGCCCACACCTCCGTCCAACCGGCGGCAAAAAAACCGACGCCGCGGTAGGCAGCGTCAGTTCCCTGCGGCGACGGCATTCAGAGGCGACGTCACCTAGGTGGTTGCCAGTCCGCCGTCACGGTATTCTGCAAGAAATCCGCCTGCCGGCCTGTGGACGCCTTTCATGAACAACCTGATGAGCTGGTCGACTGATCCCAACGACGAGTCCATTCTGCCGCTTGATGCCGATGCCATGACGCACCAGCGGTGGATGCGTCTGGCACTCGATGAGGCACGGCAGGCTGTTGAAGAGGATGAGGTGCCGGTCGGGGCGATTATTGTTGCCAGCGGCCGGGTGATTGCCAGTGCCCACAACCAGCGCGAGCAACTGGCCGATCCCACCGCGCATGCCGAAATGATCGCTCTGACGCAGGCCGCAGCTGCGATCAACTCGTGGCGGCTGGAACAGTGTGTGCTCTATGTCACGCTGGAGCCGTGCCCGATGTGTGCTGGGGCGATCCTGCAGGCCAGGGTGCCGGTGGTGGTCTGGGGCGCGGCTGACCCCAAAGCTGGGGCGGTGGAATCGCTCTACCGGTTGTTCGATGATTCGCGGCTGAACCACCGCGTTGACCATGTTGGACGCGTTCTTGAGGCCGACTGCGGCCGGCTGCTCACGGAGTTTTTTCGCGAGAAGCGGCAAAGGCACTGAGGTCGAAGGCCGCAGAGGATGCAGCAGGAAGAGGCGAGGCCGTGACACCCAGGCCGCGGGGCCTCACCGCTGGTCGATCGGCACAAATTCTCGACAGGTCTCGCCAGAGTAGATCTGCCGGGGCCGGCAGATCTTTTTGGTGGGGCTGCGGTGCATTTCCATCCAGTGAGCGATCCAGCCCGGCAGTCGTCCCATCGCAAAGAGCACGGTGAACATCTGCTCGGGGATGCCCATCGCCCGGTAGATCACGCCGGAGTAGAAGTCGACGTTTGGATAGAGCTTCCGTTCAATGAAGTACTCATCGGCGCGGGCCACCTCTTCGAGTTGCTGTGCGATGTCAAACAGGGGATCCTGCCGGTCAATCTTTGCCAGCAGCTTGTCGCAGGTTGCCTTGATCAGTTTTGCTCGGGGGTCGTAGTTCTTGTAGACCCGGTGGCCGAATCCCATGAGCCGGAAGCCAGAATCTTTTTTCTTTGCTAGGTCGACGTACTTCTTGACGTTCCCGCCATCGGCAACAATCCGCTCAAGCATTTCAACACACGCTTGGTTGGCACCACCGTGGAGTGGGCCCCAGAGCGCCGAGATGCCTGCCGAAATGCTGGCGAACAGATTGGCGTCACTGGACCCAACCATACGGACAGTTGAGGTGGAACAATTTTGCTCGTGGTCGGCATGGACGATCAGCAGCATGTCGAGTGCTTCGGCGAAGTCCGGGTCGACGTGGTAGTCCTCGCACGGGACTGCGAACATCATCTGCAGGAAGTTTTCGCAGTACGACAACGCATTGCTGGGGTAGATCAGCGGTTGCCCGATCGACTTCTTGTAGCTGTAGGCGGCAATAGTCGGAAGTTTCGCCAGCAGTCGATGAACGCTCACTTCCACCTGCCGAGGGTCCCGAACATCGAGGGAGTCTTGGTAGAACGTCGACAACGCCCCGACAACACTACCGACGATTGCCATCGGATGGGCATCTCGCGGGAAGCCGTTGTAGAAGCTCCGCATGTCCTCGTGAATCATCGAGTGATGCGAGAGTGACCGACGGAACTGGTTGAGTTCTGTGCTGGTTGGCAGGTCGCCGTAGATCAGCAGGTAGGCAACCTCGATGAAGTCGCAGCGTTTGGCGAGATCCTCGATGGGATAGCCACGGTATCGCAGCACCCCTTCTTCGCCGTTAAGAAAGGTGATGCCGCTGGTGGTCGAGCCCGTGTTGACGTAGCCCTCATCGAGGGTGATCACACCAGTCTTGGACCGGAGACGGGAAATGTCGATTGCCCGCTCTCCCTCACTCCCCACAATCACGGGAAGTTCGAGTGATTCCCCGTCGAGTGTCAGGCTGGCTGGGGTGTCGGCACGGGTGCCTGGCCAAGGGGGCGCAGGAATAGAAGATTTGGTGGTCGGGGCACTCATGCAGCAGCCTCCAGAGAGGGACGATCCGCAGCGAACCAACTGCGGAACGAACCACGTCCAATACGTCGAAGAACTGAAGTCTAGCCCGCTTGAGACCGGCCAGCAATCGACCCTCCTGTCCGCCGGGATTCATCGGCGGCGGCCCCCTCTCAGGTTCCGGGGAGGGTTAGCGGGTGAGTCCGCGGCGACCTGCTGCCATCACAGTCGACTCGGCATCATCGTCGAAGATGGTCCAGACCGGCGTTCGCTCACGGAGCCGTTTTAGATAGTCGTCTTGGGCTCGCTGCATGCGTTGCTGGGCGAGGGTCGCGCGGATGCCCACTTGGGCTTCAATGAATGGCGTGCGTCCAGCTTCGGTCCGTTCCGTCACCCGGACGATATGAAGAGCGCTGCCATCGTCAAGAATGGCGCTGAGTTCGCCGACTGGGAGGCTGAAGATAGCGGTGTCGATGGCGTCTGATACCAGACTCCCCCGCGACGTCCAGTCGTACTGCCCGCCCGTGCTGGCCGTTGGGCCCTCGGACTGCTCCTTGGCAACGTCAGCGAATGGACGTCCTTGGAGAATCTCGTTCCCCATCGCAGCCAGCCGATTCCAGGCGACGTCCCGAGGCTGCGTCGGGCTGATCCTCACCGTGAGCTGTTCAAACCGCGCCTTCGCAGCGAACTCGTAGTCGTCGAGGTGATTCTGGTACCAGGCAATCATTTCAGCATGAGGGATTTCACCGGCCGTCCTGGCATTCTGCTGCATCCATTCCTGGGCGAGTGCCCGCTCGAAGAACATTTTGCGCATCCGTTCAAGCGACTGTCCCTGGCTGCGAAGTAGATGCTCGTATTCCCGGATCGAGGAGACTTCGGCTGCTTCCACCATTTTGGGTAGTTGCTCCCGGTCAAACGCCTCGTCGACCTTCTCACGGATTTCAGGGAGACGCTCCTCGGGAATGGTGCGGCAGGCATCGACGTAGACAAGCAGCGTCTGCAGATGCGGATCGAGCACCTGTTCATAGATCTTTAATTTGAGTTCCTCAATCTGTTCCGGCTTGAGTCCGGGCGAGACTTTTGTCAGCCACTCGGAGGCGGCAGGCGTCATCAGGTCGCCTGCCAGCACGACCTCTGATCCGACCCGGGCCACCACCATTGCCATCTCAATTGACTTCATGCCCGGCAGATCAGCTGAAGGCGGGGCCGCTGTCCCCGGTGAGGGTGAGGCTACGGCCTCCTGGTAGTCGGCGAGCACCACGGTTCCAGCAGAGTCCGGCTTTAATGCGTCGGTACCAGTCTTCTGCGGTGTGGCCGAATCATCGGTCAGTGGCAGTGGGTTCCCGTTCTCGTCCACGGGTTCAAGCGGCCCACCGGGAAGTTCCAGAATGCTTGAGAGCACATGGTTGTTGAGCAACGTGGGAGCGGCGGTGGGCCAGCCAGCCGGCCGGGAGATGCTTTCCGGAATGGTCGGCATGACCGGTTCGAAGAGAGCTGGAGCGGCAGAGGGCGGTGCAGCGGGCTCGCCAGCCACGGCCACCAGAGGCAGGCTCAGAAGCAGCATCACGCTGGCGGCCAATAGCGATGTTTGACGCAAAAAACGGAGAGGAGATCGCACGGGGTACCCTGCGCTGAAGGACGGATCAGGCTCAGTCGAGGACATGCCGTCAACAGCCTCAACCCGTGCAGCAGGCTACAGATCAGCGGGCTGCGGAAAAAGGCAGATCCAGACGCGGGAATCACCTCCCGCTTTTGCTCTTTCGCCCAGGTTTCCCGGCTGCCCGAAACAGGCTGGTGGCAAACTGCAGGAGTCGGTCAGGGTCGCCAGCCACCCGCGACTCAAGCGGAACGACCGCGGTTTTCGTGCCGACGAACCGCACTTCATTGCCAGCGAGCAGGCAGGCCTTCCGCCACCGCTCAATGCGACGAATGTTGTGATGGCCGATCACGAGTAGCCCTGGCTGCCGGCTGAGCGAGTCGACGCCCCGCTCCGCCGCGGCAATCCGGAGCCGGGACAGGTCGAGCAGGCGGACGGCCTCTGACGGAGGGGGGCCGAACCTGTCAGTGAGTTCTTGGGTGAGTTCGTCCACCTGAGACTGGCTGCTAGCGCGTGAGATGCGGCGGTAAATGTCAATTTTGGTGCGGAGGTCGGCGATGTAGTCCCGCGGCAGCCAGGCATCACCCGGCAGATCGATCGCCACGGGGGGAGGTTCGGTCGGTGGCAGGTCCTTCAGCCCACGGACAGCGTTTTCGAGCAGCCGGCAGTAGAGTTCGTAGCCAACGGTGGCGATGTGGCCGCTCTGCTGGGTTCCCAAGAGGTTGCCTGCTCCACGAATTTCCAGATCCCGCATGGCCAGTGAGAACCCCGCCCCGGTGCTTGAAAATTCCTGAATCGCACGCAGGCGGCGGGCGGCGGTCGAGGTCAGCCGGGTCGCTTCGTGCACCAACAGGTAGCAGTAGGCCCGATGATGGGAGCGGCCGACCCGGCCCCGCAACTGGTGGAGATCAGCCAGTCCGTAATGGTCCGCTTCGTCGATGAAGATCGTGTTGGCTCGCGGGATATCGAGCCCGCTTTCGATGATGGTGGTGGCCAGCAGCAGTTCGGTGCGGCCGGCCACGAAGTCAACCATGACCTGTTCAAGTTCAGTCTCGGAGAGTCGCCCGTGGGCGATACCGATCGAGATGTCGGGCACGATGCGGCGAATGGCGTCGGCAACCTTTTTGATGTCCTGTATCCGGTTGTGGACAAAAAACACCTGGCCGTCCCGGGCCCGTTCCCGGTCGATTGCATGTCGGATCAGGGTTTCGTCAAACCGGCCGACGCGGGTTTCAACTGCCAGCCGATTGGCTGGCGGGGTGGTCAGGTTGGAGATGTCGCGGATCCCGAGCATGGCCATGTGCAGCGTCCGCGGAATCGGAGTGGCCGTCATGGTCAGCACGTCGACACTGGCCCGCAGGGCCTTTAGGCGTTCTTTGACATCAACGCCAAAGCGTTGTTCCTCATCCACTACCAACAGGCCGAGGTTGGCGAAGTGGATGTCAGACTGAGCCAGGCGATGCGTGCCGATGACAATGTCGACCTGTCCGCTGGCCAGCCCGTCGAGCGTTTCTCGGGCTTCCCGCGTTGAGGTCAGTCGCGAGAGTCCCCGAATGGTGAAGGGGTATTCAGCAAACCGTTCCGTGAAGGTTCGCCGGTGCTGTTCGGCCAAGACCGTCGTGGGCACGAGAATGGCGACCTGCCCCCCAGCCTCGGCCACCTTGAAGGCAGCCCGCATGGCCAGCTCGGTCTTGCCGAAGCCGACATCACCGCAGAGCAACCGATCCATTGGCTTGGGCTGCTCCAGGTCAGCCCGAATCGCCTCAATGGCGGTGGCCTGGTCTGGCGTCGGCTCAAACTGAAAGGACTGCTCAAACGCGGTCTGCCAGGGGGTGTCAGGCGGGAGGGCCCGGCCAGGCCGCTGGGAGCGGACCGCCTGAATCTGCAGCATGTCGGCGGCCATGTCGGCCACCGCCCGTTCCACTGCCCGCTTCTGTTTGGCCCAGAGGGTACCGCCAATCTTGGCCAGTTTGGGTCCGGTCTTGCCTCCGCCGACATACTTTTGCACCAGTTCGATTGCCGAGGCAGGCACGTAGATGCGGGTCGATTCCGCAAACTCGAGTTCGAGGAACTCTTCGGTGCGGCCATGCTTCTCGAGGAGTTTCAGACCGCGGTAGCGGGCGATGCCATGGGCGACGTGGACCACCAGGTCGCCTTCATGGAGGTCGAGGAAGGTATCGATGGCCCGGGCAAGCCGGTGCTTGGGCAGCCGGCTCTGCGGGGTCTCATGGCGGCGGAACAGTTCTGCCGCTGAGACGATCACCAGTTTTTCGGGTACCAGCCGGAACCCAGCGGAGAGCCGGCCACGGGCGAAGTGCAGCCGCTGGGCCTGCGCTGGCGCCGAGGCAGCCAGCAGTTCGGCCAGCCGCCGTTCCTCGGCCTCGGTCGGGGCCACCACCCAAACCTCTTGGTCCTTGCCGACCGTATCGAGCTCATGACAGACCCGCTCAAGCTGGCCGGTGAATCGTTCAACGCTCTCGACCGCCAGGTGGGCCGTTGCCTCCAGGCTGGTCGGGGCGATGGCCGATAGCGTGACTGACGGAAACCGATAGATCTTCGCAAACAGGTCGTCGGGTGTGAGGGTGGCACCGGCTGGCAGCCTGCCGAAAAGTCGGTTGGCCTCTTCGATGAGCTCGCCCGGTTCCACCAGGGCCCACCAGGTGGTGGTCGGCATTACATCGGGCAACCATGAGCGGCGCGTTTCTGGTGCGGTGGCTGTCAACGCGGTAAGGTCAACGGCCTCGATGGCGGTGATACTGCGTTGGCTGATGGTGTCAAATCGGCGCAGTGATTCGATCTCGTCGTCATCGAGTTCAAGCCGGATCGGTCGTTCCCAGTCGGTGGCGAAGAGATCAATGATGCCCCCGCGGCGGGCGAAGCAGCCAGGTTCATCGAGGGCATCGACCTGTCGCCAACCGCGGGCAGTGAGCCACTCGGCGAGTTCCTGCGGATCGAGTTTAGCGCCCACCGCGAGTTGCCGGGTGCTGGCCTCAATCTGTCGGGGGTCGGCAATCGGGGCCAGAGCGGCCTGGATGGAGGTGACCACAATCTGCGGGGCCCTGTCGGCCGGGCCGATCAGCCGTTTGATCACAGCCAGGCGGGCCGCCTCTGCCGGATCCGATTCGATCGGCTCGCCCATGGCTGGGTCAGCGAATGACTCAATCGGGGGCAGCAGACTGACCGGCAGCGGGGTGAACAGGGCGAGGTCGTCGGCAAGCAGGTCGGCCTCCACTGCATGGGGCATGACCACAACGATCGGGCCGGCCCGATCACGGGACGTGGCCAGGCCGGCAAGAGCGAGGCTGCAGGCGGCTCCCCAGGTGCCGCCGATGGTGGCTCCATGGCCTTGAGTGAGGCTGGCGAGCACGTCGGCAAAGCCGCTGTGTCCGCGCAGGCTGCTGGACAGTCCATGCAGCCGATCGGCCGCCGGGGCGGAAAACTCGGCCTCAGTGTCTTCGGGGGATGCCGTCACGGACACATTGTAGGGGATGCCCGGCCAGATCCGCCCCCGCCGGAGCTTGGCAGATGGCTGACCCGGACCCTGTTTTCGTGTATTGTTGATTTGAGATGGAATTCCCTCGGCCCTCTGGCCGCCCATGAGCCCCGTTGGGGTGGCGAGCAGAGAGGGCCAATTCATGACAGCCCGAGCGACTGCAGGCCGCAGCCGCCGGAAACGCATCAGGAGGACCCGCACGATGGCAACGGCACCCGATCAGGCACGAACCGACTCACTGCTCAGTGGCGCCGACGCAGTTGTTGAGTCGCTCGTCCGCCACGGTGTTGACATTGTTTTCGCCTACCCGGGTGGAGCGAGTATGCCGCTGCATCAGGCGTTGACTCGTTACGGGGATCGAATCCGCACCATCCTGCCGCGACACGAGCAGGGGGGCGGCTTTGCCGCCCAGGGATACGCGAGGACGACGGGCAAGCCGGGAGTCTGTATGGCAACCAGCGGTCCTGGGGCCCTTAATCTGGTTACCGCCATCGCGGATGCCAAACTCGACAGCATTCCACTGATTGCTTTGACCGGTCAGGTCGGCACCAGTGTGATCGGTACTGATGCGTTTCAGGAAACCCCGATCGTGGAGGTCTGTCGGGGCATTACCAAGCACCACTACCTCGTCACCGCGGCTGAAGACATTCCGCGAGTGATGAAAGAAGCATTCCACATTGCCACGACTGGCCGACCAGGACCGGTCCTGGTCGACCTGCCAAAAGACATTCAGGTAACGCAGATTGCGGCCAACTTCGATGTGCCGATGAATCTGCCGGGGTATCACCCAGAACCGCCACGAGCCCATCAGGAACAGATCGCCCAGGTGGCTGCGGCAATCCGCCGCGCGAAGCGGCCGGTGATCTATGCTGGGGGTGGGGTGATTGCCGGGGACGCGTCCGCGAATCTTCGGAAGCTCGTGGAAAAGACCGGCATTCCGGTCGCGATGACGCTGATGGGACTCGGGGCACTGCCTGGCGATGATCCTTTGTCGCTCGACATGCTTGGGATGCACGGTAGTGTCTATGCGAATTACGCCGTCGATGAGGCCGATCTGCTGATTGCCATCGGGGTTCGCTTTGATGATCGCGTGACCGGCAAGGTTTCAGAGTTCGCCAGTCGTGGGTTCATCGTGCATATCGACCTCGACCCGTCTGAGATCAACAAGAACAAACTGGTCCATGTGCCAATTGTGGCTGACGTCAACGACGCCCTTGAACAACTCAACGAGGTGGCACAGCCGCCTGAGGATGGGCTGAAGGACTGGCATGCCCAGATTGCCGCCTGGAAGAAGGAAGATCCCTTTGCTTACGACACGAGCTACCCGGGGATTCTCGCCCAAGAAGCGATTGCGGAGTTCTCGCGTTTGACAGCCGATCGTGAGACCGTGGTGGCAGTTGGTGTGGGCCAGCACCAGATGTGGGCTGCCCAGTTCTACACCTTCCGTGAGCCGCGAACTTGGCTCTCCTCAAGCGGTCTCGGCACGATGGGGTTTGGGTTACCGGCAGCCATGGGGGCAAAGGTGGCCCGTCCGGACGCGATCGTGGTCGATATCGACGGGGACGGCAGCATTTTGATGAATATCCAAGAGCTGGCGACCTGTGTCTGCGAAAACATCCCGATCAAGGTGCTGCTTCTGAACAATCAGCACCTTGGCATGGTGGTGCAGTGGGAAGACCGCTTCTTTAAGGGCAATCGGGCCCACACCTATCTCGGTCCGGTCCAAAACCCGGAGGCCTCTGGCCAAGGAGACGGCATTTCGCCGGAGTCGCGGTATCCAGATTTCGTCGCCATCGCCAAGGGATTTGGCTGGCAGGCAGAATCAATCGTGGCGAAGGCCGACCTTGAGTCTGCTCTCACTCGGCTGATCGAGGCCCCCGGCCCGGCGCTGCTGGATGTGCAGGTGCCATACCAGGAACACGTCCTGCCGATGATTCCGTCCGGCATGACCGTCCGGGAACTAATCAAGAAGTGAGCCAGGCCTGGCTCGAAGCGTCTCCACCAGTGGGCAGAAGTCATCCGCTTCCGGCCTGCTACGATTCCGTCAGTTGAGTTCAAACGGAGTGAAACCGCCCGAAGTGGGCGTGCGTTCTTCTTCCGCTTTCAGTTTTGCGGCTGCTTCTGGAATCAACTTTTTAATTGCTGCCAGGACCGTCTTGTCTTTGGGTGACTCGTAGATGTCGAGGCCGAGTCGCCGCAGGGCAGCAGCCTCGTTTTTCAGCTGATCGTTGCCGTCGGTTAATCCGTCGGCAAGTCCGTCGATTGCAGCAGCGAGACAGACCAGCCGCCAGCTTGTCTGGAGGCATCTGGCCTCCGGCAGATAGCCTGTTTCATTTTCGAGGGGCTCCCCGGTGGGACCCAGCATCGTGGCGACATCTTGCCCGGCGGTTCCCGAGAGCATGTCTTCGAGTTTCTGTCGCTCGATGGCATCCCAATCGTCACGAACCGCTGCGAGGGCGATCTCAGTGATCTGCTCACTGGTCGTTTTGATGGGTAGTTCAATGCCACTGAGGGCCAGCGCCTTGACCACGGTCGCTGCCCGAACCCGAAGATTGATCGGGCGGCTGGCATCTTCTAGCAATGCCACTACCGCGGCTTGCAGTGGCCGTAAAACTGCCTTGTCCTCTCCGATCAGCCCAACCAGATCAGCGGCCAGATCCAGCGTTCGCTCCTGCAGCCAGTTGCGACCCGCAGGTGAAAGGGAATCGTTCCCGAGCGTGCAAATTGCTGTCAGGGTTGGCAGCAACGCGGTGGCCTGTTTGCGCGCTGTATCGCCAGCCGAGCGGCTTCGCAACGCCTCACCGCGAGCGGAGAGCCCTCTCATGGCTGCCACCCGCACGGCAGGGGTAACGGTGTCATCGAGCACAATCTTTTCGAGAGCAGGCGTGGCAGCAGCAAGAAGTTGTTGCTGCGGGCCTTGAAGTTCGCCAAGGAGTAGGGCTGCATTAACGCTCTTGATGATGTCGACCGTCTTGTTACGGGCGATTGTTGTGAGGTGGCTGACCACCTCATCGGCAGCCTGTTTGGAGGCAGGAGAACCGACGGGGAGTCCTTTGAAGAGGTCTTTCGCAAGCGTTTCTCGTTCCCGTGTGAGACGATCACGGGCACCTTCCGCGAGGAGTGCATCGATGCGGCTTGTAGGAGATGTCTCCTGTGTCCAACCCCGATTCGTGCATGCCAGGATGAATGACACAAGGAGCACGAGATGCCAGCAGCAGGTTAAGAAAGAAAGGTGTCGCATGGGCAAGGAGATTCACGGGACTCAGAAGGGCGGATGTTTGCTGAAACTATTTGCAGCCTAAAGACTATGTGCAGCCTAAAGTCGGGGCAGCGTGCATCTCGTTAGAACAGGGGGATTCCATCTGGTCCCAGCATGTCAGGATTGGGGGGCTGGGGCGGGGTGTAGCCGGGAAGGGTCGGCAGGTAGGCCTCCACCTGCTCTGCCGAAGTGACTGCAGTCACATGCTCCAGTATCCCGTCCGCATCAGCAAAAAGCATTTCAAGCGGTGGAGGCGGGGTGAAACCGCGACTGATTCGCTTCTTATCCTCCAATTCCTGCTCACCGACGACTCCAAGCAAGGTTTGGTCGGTCACCACATCATGGGTCGGAAACTTTTCCTTGCGGGGCCGCCCTTGTGCCGTGAAACCAACTTCGACCCGCCGGGACTCTTTCTTGCTGCCGACAATTTGCCCAAGGTTGGCCGGTGTGGCATGTAGTTCAAAATTGCCAGAGCCCGGTTTTTTGTCCGTCCCTGTGTGTTCATCGAGAACCAGAATTTCTGCAACGCTTCCCAACCCACCTTTTTTCTTATCGTCGTTCGTGATCATCCGGACCAGCACTTGGCCGAGCGCGGGGATACGAACTGGAGCCGCTGCCATTGCTGGGCTGGTTTCGGATAGGGCTGCAGCGAGGTAGGGTTCTTTGGTTTGGTCGGGTTCATCAAGAAATTTGGCTGCCACGTTGTAGTTGGGGTTCCAGAGGTTGATGGTGACGCGGTAGCGGTATGCCTTCCCCGGTTTGACGGTGACATCGACAAAGCGGAAAAGTCGGTACTCATAGGGATTGAGCAGGCCATCTGGACCCAGGCCCGTAAGTGTGGGGTCGTCTGGCAACATGTCGGGGTCATTCAATTGGCCACTTAACTGAGAGTCCGCAAATGGGCCAGTTTGTGTCGGGTCAGTCATAGTCCCTGGCGGACCATTTTGCGGCTGACCAAAGGGGCCGCCGAGCCCGCCGGGCATCAGAGGGTTGTCCTGCTGCTGTTCCGCAAGGAGTTCTGTCATTTTCTGAACAGCCCAAGGGTGTACAGCCGAAAGTCCCCAACGCGGGCCCGACAAGGTTTCTCCGGGCATTCCTGTTCCGCTTAACGTTGGCAGTTCGGCAAGCGTTGGCAGTGGTGCATAAAAGCCCAGCTGCACGTCCTGCGGGCGAAAGTTCTCCTGATCTGTCAGTTTGAATTGTTCCGGTACCGGGTCTTGTGCAGCCGCGGACCATGTTTTGGTCCAGATTTCGGTTGCTTTGGCAAGATTGAGAACTTCCCAATCGCCGTCCCTGCCGCCGTCAACCGTTTGACGCTCAATCGTGTAGTCGCGCCATAGTGGGGTGTCGCGGGCCTCGTCCTGGAAACTTGTCACTGAATACCGTGCGACATACTCATCGACCTGTTTTTTGTAGGGCACCAGGCCGCTGATGATGACGTAAGGCATGAGTCTCGCTGGCGGCGATGTCACGACAGCCTCGGGCATTCCCATGCCGGTCGGATCAGCAGGAGGCGAATCCATTCCATTTGGTTGGAGCTGATCATTTTTCGCAATGGCAGCGAGGCCCGCAACAGTAGTGAGTTGTTCCAGCGGAAAGATTTTCGGCGTGGAACGCTTCTTCAAGTCTCCAAGCGGCGGGCGGTTGAGCCCGAGTTCGATCGCTGGCGGCTCAAGCATTGGGGGACGCCAGTCCGAGGTCGTCGTTGCTGTGATGGAAGGACCCCGGAGCATTTTTTCGAGAGATCGTCGTTCGTCGAGATCGGGTGTTCGGTCCAGTAGCGACTTCGCTCGGGTCGCTCGCTGCAAGATCTCAGCAGGCGTCATGTCGGCTGGCAGCATTTTGCTGCGCAAGGCGTTAATACCGCCCCAGGCCAGCGGTAGGCTGCAGAGCAGGGCGATGGCTACGAGCAGTTTCTCGCCGTGGTTTGCCACAAGCGAGAAGACGGTTTCTGGAGTAATTTTCAGTTTTGGTAGGGCCATATCAGTCACTCACTGTCAGCCAGAGGGCTTGCGATATCGTTTCCTGCCTGGTCCAGCCCAAGATATTCCGGGTCCGGGCGGGTCGCCAAGGCGATCGAGCCTCGCAACTCGACGTCGAGGTCGTATTTCCGAGTTGTCCCAGCCTCACCTTGCATGCTCCCTGACCGAAGCGATGGCATGCGAACACTGCTGCCGAACTCACCGCTCTCTCCGAGGCCGCCCTCAGGGTTGATCCGAATCTGCCGGACATCAATCGGGACCGCCTGGCTGGCAAAGGTCCGTAGCAGCAGATCGAGTTTTCGCTGATCGACCTCACCCCGGAACACGAACGGCACCAGGTGCGTCATCTTCGTGTCGGGAGACATTTCGACGTCTTCTGCCGACAGAGGCGTGCCGTCCCGATCGACGTAAATCCAATTCAACAGTTGGAAATCGGTGTCTTCGTCGAGTAACTCCATGCCGTCCATGCCAAAGTCTGGCGGACCATCCATGGTCTCCATACCCCCCATGGCGCCGCTTGCTCCAAACCGGGGATTCGGTGGGCGGCCACCTTCGCCCTCCATGCCCATTCCCATGTCCATGCCCATTCCCATGTCCATGTCCATCAGGCCATCCATGCCAGTCTGAGCGGCCTGAATCCGTCCGCCGTTCCGGCCCCCGGGGTTGTCTTCCGCAGCACGGTAGCCAGCCGCAAGTTTCGAGATCGTTGCAACGGCGGCATCGTGACTGCCCGTTGCGGTCTTGTTTACTTCCGCAATGATGGTGCAGAGCAAGTCGTAGCACCGGAGTTCTTCTTGGGCGAGCAGCACCTGCGTGGTTGAAGGTGTTGTTAGCCAATTGTAACTCGCGTAGAGCTCAGACTGATCGGTTGCATCCCAGAGCACAGTGTGCTGGTCGGTCGACCCCTCCGCGTGGCGATCGAATCCACTACGAGGCATAGAGCGTAGGCCTTGGCCCATCCCTGCTCCGGAGGCGTCATCACTCATTTCCTCGGCGGCATCGATGCGGCTGGGCAGTTTGCGGACAAGTCGACGGACAGTGTTCTGATAGCGTTCGAGCAGTCGGGTGGGAAGGGTGCCGGCTGGCCTCAGTGATTTGACCCTGGTGATAAAGTCTGGCCCAAGTTCAGCCGGCCAGTTGCGAAGGGACTGCTGTTCATCCCAAGATTGCATCCATTGCTTGAGCACACCACGGCGGAGTTGGTCTGTGGCACCTTCGACCTGTTCACCCCAGTGCTGCTGAGGATGGCCGAAGTCCTCAAATCCCGAACCCGGGGCGGCCTGATAGCGGGTGATCCCGTCGACTGACTCGATCTGCTGCTCAATCTCGGCCTGGCGTGTATCAATTTCCCGCAGCAGTTTGGCGTCTGCCGTGAAGGCAAGCGGCACGAGTACCAGTGGCATGAGGACCGCCAGTAACCAAAAATGGTATTTGACGATCTGTTTCAGATACGGACGAAGTTGCTCGAGGTAATCCATAATCGTCGGGACAGCAGGGATTCGAAGGGTTGTGGAACCGCAGACGCTTGCGGGGCTTTAATAGGCCGCCATGTCATCATCCATTTCCGGAACGAGTTCGATCGCACCTGGGGACGTTGGTTTCCAGACAAATTGGAGCACGAAGTCGTATCGTTTGACTTCAAGACCCTGATCTTCGAGGTCATCATCGCGGTCCCGTCCACTCATTCGGCCTCGTGAGCCACGGCCGCGTGCCGGTGCTTGCCCGAGGTTGCCTCCCGTTAAGCCCATCTCTAAGCCGAGCCATTCCGTCTGGATGGGATTCGATGTGACAAGTGCGGGGAAGCCTAGGCCCAGTTCGGCTGCGGAGACCCGTTCACCTGCCCGCGGCCCTGCTATCACGGGGAGAATCGGGTCTTCACTGAGCAGGTTGTCGATCAGTGTCGCGCGGAGGTAGTTCCGGCCCTCGTAGGGCTTGTGTTGATCCTCGTTGTGGTAGTGGTGGCCAACGAGTTGAATCACCCAGCCAGAACCCGTCGGCCCCTCTTCCTCTGTCTCGTCTGAAAACTCATCGATCGCGGTTTCATTCGGATCGGTGTCGTCGCTAGGCGTGGCGGCATCCACATCAGCAGCCTCTTCGGTCTCCGGCTGATCGTTCGCCACGGTTACGGTCCAGTCGTCTCGGACCGACTCGAACCAGACGGCCAGGTCCGGGAAAAACTGGCAGTCCATCGAGTCGATGTGAATTTCGTCGTAATTGATGGTCAGCCCATTGCCGGCTGTGGTGTCAGCCTCTGCGGCCTTCTCAGGATCGACTGGCTGGGTTTTGTCAGGCTCACTCCGCGGCAGCATCGCCTCGACAGCCCGCAGGAGTTCCAGCGTTTGGAACCGGCGGTCCGTGATCCGCAGCAACTGCTGCTGGGTCGCCAGAATCTCATTGCGGCTGGCCTGCGCCTGGTCAAGTGTGCTTTGGAGAGTTGCTGAGCGGCTCGTGACCTCTTCTGCCGCCGTGGTGGCTGCCGCGAAGGTGCTCTCGGAATAACTGTTCCAGGCGATAAAAATACCAAGGAAGTTGACTAGTGCAGCGAGGAGCAACCCCAGCATGGCGACGACCGCCCATGGTCGCTTCGCCCGAATGAGTCGGTCGCGAAGCGATTCGGGCGGCAGCAAGTTGGTCCTTAAACTCGCCGCGCCAAGTCCCTGCAGCGCAAGCCCGTAGGCAGTGCCGAAGGCCAGTTGGTTTTCCATGAAGGCGGGGGAGCGGATCACGACATTCCCTTCGAGTTCCTTGAATTCCCGAAGCCGATGGACCTCAAGTTGGAGTTGCTTCGACAGAAAGTCGCTCAGTCCCCGGAGTCTGGCGGCATTCCCGACCAGAAACACCATGCCGATGGTCGCGGTGCGATCCTGGCCGGTGAAATAATTCAGCGACCGCTGCATTTCGCTGGCGAACTCATTGAATACAGGTCGCAGTGTTTGGAAGACTTTCTTCGGGTCGTCGGCCCGGGCGGCGTTCCGCTTGAGGTTTTCAGCCTTGGCAAAGGTCATCCGCATCCCTTGGACGAGGGCGCGGGTGAAGTTGTTTCCACCGATCGGCATGGTTCGTTGCCAGATGCGGAGGCCGTTGGTGATGATCAGGTCAGTGGAGTCCACGCCGATCGAGGCCAATACGATCGACGGTGGCGGTGCGTCCGGGTCGATTTCATCGGCTGGCGGTAGTTGGTCGGCCATGATGACGTTGGCCAGCGCAACCGGTGCCAGTTGCAGAATGTCAACCTCGATGTCGGCCTTGTTGAATGGTTCAAGCGCCCGGGCGACCTGATCCCGCTTCATTGCGAAGAGGGCGACTTCGGAGTCAATGACAAATCCGCTCTCTTCAATGCCCCCTTCAAGCCGCTGCCAACTCCAGACCACCTGCTCCAGAGGGAAGGGGATCTGCTGTCGGGCCTCGTACGTGACGATGTCGGGGATCTTAGCCGCCTCAACAGGTGGCAGCTTGATGAACTTGCTCAGGCCTGCTTGGCCAGGCACTGACACAGCAATTTTGTCGCCGGCAACATCATTCCGACTGAGAAACTCCTCGACCGCGTTCTGGACGAGTTCTGCTGGATCGGCCTCTGGCTGCGTCAGCAGTATCGGATACTCGATGTAGTCAAAGGCTTCGGCAACCAGTTTGCCGGTATCAGACGATCGGCTGCAGCGGAGCGCTTTCAGCCCACACTTGCCGATGTCGATGCCCCAGACGTCTTTGCCGCGTGCCATGCAGAATCTACCTGTGCCGTTAAGACGGACTGTCCTGTTTCAGACCGGATTCGGGCCGACGGGAAACAGGCCGAACGCGCCAGCAGGAACAAGACTGACGACGTGAGGGCACCGTCCTGCTCCAGCTACTCCAACAACCCACAAACACTACCATACTCTAATACTAGAAAGACGCCGTTTCGAGCGTCAAACGACCCGGGGAAACTGTCGGCTACACTTGGGGGCGGCCGGTTTCCTGGCCGTCCGGTGACGACTGGACGGTTAGAGGTGGGCGAGTCCAGGCTGCTCCCCCGCGCCGCGTCCGTTCCGCTCTTTTTCGTACTTCAGTGGGCAGTTGCTCTATGGATGAGCCCGAATCTTCACTGCCACCCAGCCTGTTTGTCTTGCTGCCGTGTCATTCACTTGATGACCTGCCCCCTGATCTGGCCGAGCACGAGGCTACTGCAATTCTCGAGGCGTGGACGGTCGGCTGGCATCCAGCGGTGCTCGCCCGTATCGCAACGCCCCCAACCTGGGCCAGCCTTGATCTCCCCTGGCGCTGCGAGGGCCACTGCGTTGGCATTGTGCCAGCAGGCTTGGCGGAGCGGTTTGCTGCCGGTGCGGCTCCCCCGGCTGATTCCCAGCAATCGTTCCTGCAGGCCGCCGCTTGGTCCGAACTGCTGCCGAGCGTCCTCACTGCCTGTGACGCATCGGCTTTTGGCACGGCAGCCTGGCAAGACGAATTGGTTGACGACTTTTACTCCCTTGGCCTCGCAGTGCTGTTCTCTGAGCGTCTCGCCGGTCGCATGCGGACAGGTACCGATCTCGACGGTGTCGGGTTTGCGGACATCGTACGGGCTGCGGCAGCAGCCTGGCGGGATGGTGACCAACAGGCCGCGCGGGAGCGGCTGGCCGAGGCGTTCGGCTGCCTTGATGCGGTCCGCGACCACTACTACCCGGTCGAGTGCTGGTGTTTTGATCTGATTCTGCTGACTCCTGAAACACTCCCTGGCTTGGCTACAGAACTAACGCAGCCAACCGCAGCCGCCCTGATGGCGGATCCAAGCACGCTCCGTGAACTGACCGTCCAGCCTGCCGCCGTTCGGGATGCAGTCCGCGAGCGGCTTGAGGCGGGAACACTCACCGCGGTCGGCAGCCTATCGGCGGACACGCCCTGGCCGTTGCTGCTTCCCGAGCAATTGGCTGCCGGGCTGGCTGCCGCCCGGGAAGCCTGGCATGACGCTGTTGGGGTCAGGCCGGCCCTCTTTGCCCAGCACAGCGGGCCGCTTTCGCCGCTGCTGCCTCAGGCGCTTCAGCAGACAGGCTACGCAGGCGTTCTTTGGGCCAGTTTTGATGGCCGCCAACTGCCCGACCCGGCGGCTCGGCGGTTTCGCTGGCGAGACGGTGCGGCTGCGACGGTCGAGGCAGTCCACCCGCGACTCTTCGATGCACGCAGTGCTGCCGCGATTCTCGCGATTCCCAACGAACTGGGCGATGCCATGGATCACGACCATACCGTCGTCCTGATGGCCTGCCACCATGCAAATGGAGCGAGTCCCTGGTTCGACCGGCTGCGCCGCCTGGCATCATGGACAACCCTTGTGGGACGCTATGTCACTCCAGAGACCTTCTTCGAGGAGACCGACCATCTCGCGGAGTCAGTCCAGTTTGATCGCGATGCGTTTCCGCTCCGGCTGACACCGGACACGAGGCTCACTCATCGAACGGACGCGGAGGTCCAAACGCCTGGTGAGACGTATGCCGCAGTGCTGCACGAGGCTGCCCGGCAGTGTGTGGACACTCGGGAACAGTCGGAGGCTGCGCTCAAGGAACTGCTCGGCTGCAGCCCCGCGGATGGGACGGCTTCTCACCAGGACCCGGCAGCGGATGAATCAGCGGCGGCTCGAGCCACCGGCTGGCTGCGGGCCTGGTGGCCCAGCCGCCCGTCGGCGGATGACCAGACGACATTGACGGCACCCGGGGTCCACCTGCGGGTCCATCGGGGGACGGGTGGCATCGTCTCGGTCCGGCGTGGGCCCGGTGGCCGCAACCTGCTTTCCCAGCAGGTGGCACTCCGCTGGCCTGATCCTGCCGCGGTGGCGGCATCCTCGTGGCAGCCGCCGCCGATCTACTCGACGATGCGGGCCGACGCGATTGAGCACCGGGGCGATGCAATCACCAGTCGGGGCGAACTGGTCGACCCGCGGGGGCCGGTGCTGGCGTCCTTCACGCAGACCGTGTCGCTTGAGGCTGATCTGCCGGCGGTGCGGATCGACCTGACGGTCGACCTGAATGAGTCAGCCGCCGGGCTGCCACACAGGGACAATGACCCGTGGAGCCGCTTCCTCGCCTGCCGCTTCGCCTGGAACGAAAATGATTTCTGTGACATCGAACGATCGGTGCAGACGCAACTGGTACCGACCGAACGGCAGCGGATCTGCTCACCGTGGATGCTGACACTGGCCAGCGAAGGAGGCGGGCTTGCCCGCAGTCACGGTGGCACGACGGCCGACCGTGGCACCAGTCGGCTGCAGCTGTTCACGGCGGACCTGCCCTGGCACCTACGAAGCAGTCCGCATACCCTCGATACCGTGCTGGCCACCGCGTTGTCTGCCCATCGCGCCACGTTTCGGCTTGCCCTTGGCCTCAATCTGTCGGCGGATTTTCCTGCTGCTCTCGACTGGGCTGTGGCTGGCCGGTTGCAGCCGCCGCCACTCCCGTTGACGCTCCCGCCGGGAGTCCGGCTGACCGCAGCAGAGCGGCTGGGCGATCCGACAGGCCTTGTCGGACTTCGGCTCTGCCTGCTCGAATCGGCGGGGCAGGCCCAGCGGTTCGACCTTGCCTTTGGCAGGCCAGTCTCACGGGCAGTCCGGCGGACTGGCTTGAACACCGGCGGTCCGCAGGCTCCCTCGGATGTGGTTATGCGTGGTGCCGCGGTGGAGTGTTCCCTGGCACGGTATGAGTGGATCGATCTGGAGATTTGGTTTGGCAAAGATCATCACCCTTGATGGGCCGGCGGGAGCTGGGAAAAGTTCGACGGCACGGCAGCTCGCTGCCCGCCTGGGCTGGTGCTACATGGACACCGGGGCGATGTACCGGGCAGTGGCACTTGCAGCCCTGAATCGAGGTGTGTCGCTAACCGATCAGCTGAAACTGGCTGCCTTGGCCGGTGTTCTAGGTATCAGTTTCAGCGAGGGACGGGTGCTGCTCGATGGCGAAGACGTTTCGGCCGAGATCCGCACTGAGCGAATCACGACGGCGACCCGGCCGGTAGCCGATGCGCCGCCTGTCCGTGAGGCAATGAAGCAGCTTCAACGCCGCATGGCTGAAGAGTTAAACGTGGTGACCGAAGGCCGTGATCAGGGGTCGGTCGTGTTTCCCGGGGCAGCACTGAAAATCTTTCTTGAGGCTTCGCCCGAGGAGCGGGCCCACCGCCGGCATCGTCAGCAGACAAATCAGGCTGGGCCGGCGGCAACGGTCGAAGAGATTTTGCAGGCCCAGACCCGGCGGGACGAAGGCGATCGCGCGCGTCCGGTCGGCGCGATGCGGGCCGCGGAAGATGCAATCGTTCTCAACACCGATGGTTTGTCCCTTGAGGAGGTCGTGGAACGCATCTTCACCCTGGCCCAGAGCCGTGGCCTGGCGGCAACGCCGGAGCCGAGTCCGTCGGAGATGCCATGACAGCCTCCGTGACTTCCCGCCACGAGAAACCTGCCGCTCCAATCGCTGCAACGACGAGCCATCCAATCTGGTGGGGCCGTTGGCTCTACGCGGTGCTCTGGGTTCTCTGCCGGACGCTGGGGGTGTCGCTGCTCGGGTTTCGGCTCGGCAAGGCGGGCCGCTTGCCGAGGGACGGAGGGTTACTGGTCCTGTCGAGCCACCAGAGCCATCTCGACCCGCTCCTGCTCGGCTTGGCCACCGACCGCCGGCTGTCGAGCCTCGCGCGGAGTTCCCTGTTCACCTTCGGTCCGTTTGGCCGGGTGATCACGGCGCTCGATGCCGTGCCGATTGACCGCAAGGCATCGGCGGTAAAGGCAATGAAGACGGTGATCGGTCGCTTGCGGGGCGGTGCTGCGGTGATTGTGTTTCCGGAAGGAACTCGTACCGAGACAGGATCCCTTGGTGAGATCAAAAGTGGCTTCGCCCTGCTGGCCAAGCGGGCTGGCGTGCCGATCGCACCGGTGGCCATCGTGGGGGCCTTCGAATGTTGGCCCCGATTTCGGCTCCTGCCCCGGCCAGGGCGAATTCGCCTGGAGTTCGGCGAGGTGATTTCGGCAGCTGAGGTGGCCGCCCTCGATGAGCGGCAGCTTGTCGAACGCTGTGCGGCAGCGCTTCATGCACTGGATCGGCAGGCGCGCAGAATGCGTGCGGGCAAGTCGCTGGGCTGAGATTTTTTCGGCCGGTCGGGCGGATGCCGTCGGGCTGCGAGCGTTGTGCGGAAGGCATCAGCAGGCAAAGCCTGATGCATGCTCGCCCCGTGGAAGGACCGATCACTTATGTACGGCCGAGTGGCGGCGGCCGTCGGTGACTCCCTCCTCGCACCCCCCACCCTCCGAATAAAAGCATGATGAACTGTTTCCCTGTGCGCCTCATGGCGTTGGCTGGCGTCCTTTCCTGCGGTCTTGGCCCCTTGCAGAGTAGCGGAGCGGAGTACGCTCCATATGTTTCGATCCCTGTTCCCGGGCGGGGGACGCAGATCGAGTACCTCGGCGATACTTTTGAGGATGAAGACTGGAAGTTTTTTCACAATCTCCCGAAGAGTTCCCGGGAAGAAGATGGCATGGCCCGTGGGCCTCTCGCTCGTTCGGCAAACGGACGTCTGCAGGAGGGGCCAGAACGGGGGCAGCCGGACCTGCTTGAGGTGATCCGAACGCCAGCAGGCGGGCTGCGAGGAAGCCGTCATGCCCTGCTGGTACGGACGCTGCATTCCGGCGTGCCCAACACCTATTCGATGTCCGTGCAGCAGGACGATCTCATCTGTGGCATCACGACGCGGCTCGGTTCACAGATTCCGGTTCAGGAAGTTCCCAGCTGTGTCGTCCGGGTCTGGCTGCCGCCTGCGTCCGAGTGGGAGAATCGCAGTGGTCCCCACTTTGGGATTCGCGTTGGCGTGCGGACAACCACGCTTGAGCCGAACAAGGGGCTGTTCGCCGTTGGCAGTTCCCCGGTTGTCGAGCCCTACTGGCCTGGCATGTGGATTCACTTCCGCAGCGAAACCTCGCGGGGGGTTGAAACCGATTCGGCGTTGCTCAAGGTGCGGGGTGACCGGCGGGGAATCGACTTTCCCGTCAAAGAAATTCTCGCTGAGCAGTTTGGTTGGTGGACCTTCGGCATTTCGCTGTCAGCAGACGGGCAGGTGCACTATTTCGCCAGCCCCGGTGTTGACCCGCTGACCATGGACGACCATCTCACCAGTCAATTCCCCTACAGTTTCCGGGCGGAGCGGCTGAACTCATTCTTCTTCAACGCCTGTAACCTCAATGACGGCCATACCTGGTCGACCCCCTTCATCATCGACGACCCGGCTGTGTATGTCGTCGACTCAGCTCGGGTCGAACGGCTGGTTGAGCGTCGGGAAGCATATGAGAAGCGGCGGCAGCGAAGCCGCTCGGCACGGCAGGCCCAGTCAGGCAGCGTCCGCTGACGGGCTGCAGTCTCAATTCTGATGTCTGCTCGTCGTAGTCGCCGGGTGGCTGCGGCGAGCAGCGGACTGAGCAGACTGGGCTGGGCGGTCGAACCCCGTGTCTTACGGATGACCAGCAAGCTATGTGGCCTTACGGTGTCGCGGCCGCTGACGCAGCACCCCGCGCCCGCTTGAATGGGTCGACGGTGCTTCCGGATGGCCCCGGCGGTGGGCTGGAACTCGGTCGTGTGAAGGGCAACAGGTTTGGCCAGCGGAGATCCATGCCGGGCCAACTGGTGTCTGACTCAGGGGGAAGGGCCGGGGGCATGGTGGTGGCTGTTTGTGGCTGCGGAAGCTGAGGGGCTCCCATCTGGCCCAGCAGGTCGTCGGGGTGAGGAAAACTGCCGTCTGTAGGTGCTGTGGCTGCTGGTTGCACTGCTGCCAGCCCACTGGTTCGGCTGACGGGCCGAATGGAGACCGCGTCAAGGCGGGCTTCCCCTAGGCCGGTCAGGGCGAACGTGACGGTGAGCGGAGGCGGGTCGGCTCCATCGCCGGCAGCCGGAGGCACCATCCGGTAGAGCACCAGCCGTCGCCAGTTGCCCGTCTGGTTGACGCGTTCAGCCAGGGCCGGCCCTCCGTAGGAGTCGAAGACCAAGAGGCCATCGACCGAGCCAGTGATGGCGGCGGGAACCCAGACCTGGGCAGAGATTTCCAGCAAGGTGCCAGCGGCCGCCCGCACCGGGGGCGTGGAAATCCACAAAGGTGGTGTCTCCAGTACGAGCGGGGGCTGCTCCGGATCGACCGCGGTCGCCATCAGCCGCAGGCCGGTCTGTCCGGCGGCGGGCTGCAGGCGCGACAGTTCGACGGCAGTTGTGATGCTGGTGTCAGCGTGAACAAAGTGCCGCCAACCGGTGCGAGCTAGGGAATCGATTGCCTCCATGTCACCTGCTGGCAGCAGGTTGTCACCGGGAGATGCCGTGGAGAGTGCTGTGATCAGTCGCCAGTGGTCGGGCAGCGTGGCCGACGACGTGGTCAGAGGGCTGGCCACCATCGATCCAGTTGCGGTCACGCCTCGCTCCCAGAAAAGGCGTTCGAGTTGTCCGGCGATCGCTCGTGCCCGTTCCAGCAGCCGGACGGCGGTTGCCGGATCGGTGGCGATCACCGCTTCAGCGCGGCCGGCCTCGTGCTGGGCTTCGGTGAGCATCTCCGTAACGGGCAGCTGCCCAATCGCCTGGCGAGGTAATTCTGCCGCCAGGCGGCTTGATCGGGCGATGGCAGCTGCTGCCTGGGAACGCGCCAGCAATGCTGCGGTCGGTGCGGTGCGGCGGACGATCTCCTGCACGTGGGCAGTGGCGGCATGGTCTCCACTGATCAGCACGACGGCAGCGGCGTGAAAGTTGTCGAGCGTCATCGCGACTCCACCGGTAACCCGGCGATGTTCCAGTGGCCGCAGCGTGCTGTGGGTGATTGACCAGGGGCGGTGCGCCTCGGGAACACCCGGAATGAGCAGCGTGAGCGGCTGTTCCTGGCGGGGGATGTCACCGCGGTAGTGACGGGCCATCACCTGCCCTCCCTGTACCGCTCGCCAGACGAGGACTACGCGGGATCGCGAGGCCTCGATCACCATCGCCCGCACTTCGGGATCACTCGTTTCGGCCTCGGCCGTGAACCGGCCACTCGCTCCCCAGGCGGCAATTGTCTCCAGTTCCAGATTGACCGTTTGGACGGCGGCCGCCCGAGCGATGGTCTCGGGGTCCTCGGCATCGAGCCGTCGCGTTGACGCGAAGAGGATGCCCCGGCTGCCAGCCGCCAAGGCAGTGAACGAGGCTCCCAGCAGGCTCGCTTCGTCAACGGGCAGCCCGCGATGACCGGTGCCCGAAAGCAGGGCGGCCTGGGCAGCCGTGCGGGTGTCGATTTCCGTGGCTAGCGTTGTCAGCAGCGGTGTACCCGGTCGAGCCAGCCGGGGCTGTTGCTGCAGCCAGGTCAGATAATTGGCCAACTCCAGGCTTGTGCCCAGGACCGCCCTGCGAGCGACGAGCATGTCGAGGTGGCGAGAGAGATCCCGGAGGCCCGAATCGGCAGAGGCAATGACCGGGCGGCCCTGCCGCCGGTCACAAATCCGCAGCCTGCGGACCTGTTCAGCCAGTTGGGGAACATCGTCGGCGGAAAGGCCATGCCCCATATCCCAGAGCAGGACGCGATCCCACTTGGTAGAAAAGGCAGGAAGTTTTTCAGGCTCGCGAAGATCGACCTCAGGGAGGGTCGGGGGCGGGCAGATGATCCAGATGTCGGCCCGAGCGGCTTCGGTGAGCAGATCAGCCGAAGCAGTCTCGCGGAGCTGAACACAGTTGAAGCCCAGCCGGGAGAGGGCGGTCAGGGGCTCCCCGTTGTACTCGATGGCGCGGGGGAAGAAGGGCTTGCCGGCCACTTCAAGCACACCGCGAACAAGCCCTGCCGCTGCTGCTGGGGGTGGCTCCGGCAAAATGGTTTCGGCCGGCGGCAGGGAGGTGTTCGGACGCGGGGTGAGTGGCTGGCCAACAAGACCGGTGACCGTGAGATCATCGACTGCAATCGGATAGCGGCCGACGCCGAGGGGAAGTTCCACGGCGAGGCCGACGATGGTTGCTCCGGCGAGTGTGACCTGCGGTCCGTGTTCAGCGCGGAGGGCTGGGAGCCGGGCTTGGATTTGGCTGGGCAGGTCAGCCACTGTCAGCGGCTGCCAGCGTCCACCGGTCTGCATGGGTGGGCCGGGGATGATGACCTCCAGGGGGCGTCCAGTGGCTGTGGCAGTGGCTGGCAGGAGCACCCGGCTGGCGAGCCGGACTCCAGGCTGTTCGCAACGGACCCAGAGAGTGGCCGAGAACTCATCGATGACCGCAGCCTGAGGCAGCGACACCTGCAACTGTGCTAGCAGCGGCGTGGTGGTTTCGAGCACCAGTGACTCACAGCCGTTGCCGGTATGGGGAGCGGCGGTCTCCGTACCCTGGCTGACGAGCCGCAGGCCTGGGGCCGGACTGACGCTGACCAGAGCGGCAGGGCCCTCGAAGGCTTCGTGAAGCGGGGCTGCCCGCGTTGGCTGGATGCCCGTGCACTGCAGGAGGAGCAGGACTAGACCAATGCTCCAGCGCGACTGCCTTTGGCTGCGGCTGCCGCCGGTCAGCTTGTTTTGATCGACCGACTGGCGGCAGAGGAATGCCCCAGGGTGATCGTGTCGCCACCTGTCGCAACCGGTTCGGTTTGTGTGGGGTGGGGGCACCCGGGCTCCTCTTGGTCGGGCCGGTGGTGATCCCTCAGC
>WTHB01000160.1 GCA_011523305.1 Planctomycetaceae bacterium
ACAACCCCCGCATTACGAATGCGGTGCTCTGCCAATTGAAGCTACGCTGGCGGGAGACGTCCGACGAGCAGAAGTCACACCGCCGGACTCCGCAGCGTAGCGCAGAGCAGCGCGGGTCGTCAAGTGGCTCGCCGCGTGTGGGGCTTCCAGAGGGGCTTCTTTTCCCCGAGCGCAAAGAAAAAAGTGGGGTCTCGACCCGACAGGAGCGTCCTGTCGAGGCCGAGCGGATCAGGGGCAAGGCGACCGCTCGACCGAAAAAGCCGAAGACCCCACTTTTTTCAGGTGTGGGAGACAGGAACCGAAGCCCCTGTCCGGGAGAAAGGGGGTGCACGTCGCGTGCCAAAACCGGCCGAGTCAGGAAAAGGGCATCAATTGCGTCTGGCCGGCGTCGTCTGCCCCGGGGAGAATTACTTGAAATAGTGCCTGATTCAGTCCCTGGAGGCACGTGCGGCGGTGGCTTTCGGCACTGGGAAACAGGCGGTCTCAAAATGAGATAGCTCTATCTCGGGGAATGCCTGATGCGGTGTGTGCGTGACGCAAACTGCGCGGAGTGAGGCACTCTGCAACACGCCCCGCTCGTCCCAGACCTGGACGCTGATTGGGGCGACCCCAGTGGAGCCTCGCAGGTGTCGGCTTGCGGATAGCCTTTTTTGGGGTTTCGTTCGTGGTCGACTGGGCGTCAGAGGGCTTGATGGGGTACGGTTCCGTTCCAGTTGCCCCCGGTCCCCCTTTCCTTCGCGGACGTTTTCCTGATGAATCCTCGCCTGCCTGCCCAGATCGGCCGCCACCGCTGCGGTCCGGGTCACCCGTTGCTCCTGATCGCTGGCCCCTGCGTGATCGAAAGCCGGGCCCTCTGTCTGCGGATTGCGGAAGAGTTGGCCGCCCTTGGCCAGGAACTCGGTGTGCAGGTTGTTTTCAAGGCTTCATTCGACAAGGCCAACCGGACCGCAGCGGCCTCATTTCGCGGGCCTGGAGTCGACGAAGGCCTGGCCATCCTCGACGCGGTGCGTGCTGCCACCGGGCTGCCCGTCACGACTGACATCCATCTGCCCGATCAGGCTGCGGCAGTGGCCGAGGTCTGCGAGTTGCTCCAGATTCCTGCCTTCCTATGCCGGCAGACTGATCTCTTGCTGGCAGCCGCGGCCACCGGCCGCGCGGTGAATGTCAAAAAGGGGCAGTTCATGGCTCCCCATGAGATGCGGCATGCCGTGGCAAAACTGCTGGCTGGTGGCGGCGAAGATATTCTGCTGTGCGAACGCGGCACCTTCTTCGGCTATGGCCGGCTCATCAACGATTTCGGTGGTCTGCTCACGATGCGGTCGTTTGGTGTGCCGGTGATTTTCGACGCCACGCACTCGGTACAGCAGCCCGCCAGCCAAGGGGATTCCACTGGCGGGAATCGAGCGTTGGTCGAGCCGTTGGCCCGCGCTGCGGCTGCGGTCGGCATCGACGGCATCTTTTTTGAGACGCACCCCGACCCTGCAGCCAGTCCGAGCGATGGGCCGAATATGATACCTTTGCACCAGTTGAAAGGCGTGCTTGCGCGGGTCCTGCAAATGCATCAGGTCCGTGTGGTCATGGGGAGCGAGGTTCTCGAAGCAACCGCCGCCGCCGAGGCTGAGCGGGCTGATCTCGGAGCGAATCCGTAGGCCTCCGAGGATGTGATCGCGCGGAGGTCCCTTCGCAACGGATGTCGGAGATAACAGCGAATGAGTGGTTCGAGTAGAACACGTGGGTGGCGATGCTGGGCGCTGTGCAGTCTGCTGGTTCTGGCAGCAGGCTGCGGGAGCCCACCACCCAAGCCGCTGCCCCGTGAAGTGCGGGTGGTTGCCCAGGTCTCGCAGGAGGTCCGCAGCAAGCTCCTCGATGGGGCGCTGGCTGTGCTTGGCAATCTGGAAAACTACGAAGAAGAGTCGGCAACGGCCCAGGTTTTTGATCGACTGAACCAATGGATCCACGCCGATCCAGTCGGAGATGAGGCGGCCAGTGCCAGTTGGCGGCCAGATCCATTGATTGCGTCGTTGCCCGAGGCGTACCAGTCGCTCTGCGATGCCGAGCGGCTGGGCAGTGCTGTCTTTGATGCGGCGCAGGATGTCACGGCCCTGCGTGACCAACGCTGGCTGGCTGACATCGCGAAAACCAATCGGGGTGATGCGGTTGACGATCTCGACATCGCCACCGCTCTGTTCCAGTGGACCATCCGCTCGCTGGCCATTGAGAGCGACCCACCGTTTGCGGCCACGCCGGAGAGTTCAGGGGATCGCTGGTTTGAGCGGGGTGAGATTCTGCTTGCCGGCCGCGGGAGCCCCGTCCAGCGGAGTTGGATTTTCTTGGAACTCCTCAGGCAGGCCGGCCTGCACGGTGTGATGCTGGCGACCGTGGATACGAACGGGGGGCTCAGGCCTTGGGTGCCTGCGTTGATCTCGGGAGGGGAAGCCTATCTGTTTGAGCCGACGTACGGTCTGCCCATTCCTGCCGCCGCTGGAGACGGGGTGGCAACGGTCCGACAGGCAGCCGCTGAGCCTGCCATCCTTGAGCGGCTCGGTCGTGGTGGTCGGCCGTATCCGGTAGCGGCAGCAGATATGCAGTCCCTCGGCATCCTGGTGGCGGCCGACCCCGAGATGCTGTCGCGGCGGATGTCCCTCGTGGAACAAAATTTGGTCGGCATGTCAGCGGTCCGGCTGGCAGCGGATGCCACCGCCGTCGGCGAACTGGCAGCCGCGGCGCTGCCCGCAACGGCCCCACCGGTTGAACTCTGGCAGTTTCCGTTTGAGGTCCGCCGGCGTCGGCTGGCAGGCGGGCGGACAATTGCGGTCGCGTTAACCCGTGAGTTGGCTGGCTTGTCAGTGGCCATGGACCGCGGAGGGGCAACTCGCAGCGGGGCGCCTCGGGGCCGGCGGAGGTTCCGCCCCCTCTATGCTGGAAGGCTGCGGGAGTTCCGGGGAGACCTGGACGGCCCGGAAGGAGCCAAGAAGGCATACCTTCTGGCCCGTCCAAGCCGGTCGGTGCTGACCGAGTTGCTGCAGCAGGTGCCTCCTCCCCAGCGGGACGCGGTCAGTCGACTGTATGAGCAGATGAAGGAAGATGCCACCTACTGGCTGGGGCTGCTGACGCTTGCAGAAGGTGATTACGAGACGGCGATCGACTATCTCGGCCGAATGACGCTTCAGGCCTCTCCTGACGGGCGCTGGGCGGCAGCGGCACGGCTCAACCTGGCGGAGGCCCAGGCCGCGGCAGGGGCGACCGAAGCGGCGGTAGCCCTGTTGAACGCAGACCGGTCCCCCCAGCGGTTTGGAAGTCGGCTGCGGGCGGAACAGGTGACCGCTGCCGCTGATGAGAATTCCTCTGCCCCAGTGGACTGAGCCGCTGGCGTCTTCCGATTCTGACGTTTCCCGATTGCCGAGGGGCCCGCCGCCCGGTACGATCTAAGGCTCGCTGCCCGGATCCTGCGGGCATCCCGTCGCCACTGGGCGGCGGCAGTCAGCCCACCGGCTCGGCCGCGATTGCAACCAGACACCTCAATGTGACAGTGAAGGCAGAACGATGAAAGAAGGCATTCACCCTCGGTACACCGAAGCCGTCGTTAAGTGCGGCTGCGGCAACTCCTTCACGACACGGAGCACGGTTCCCGAGATCAAACTCGACATTTGCAACATGTGCCACCCCTTCTTCACCGGCAAGTTGAAGTTCGTCGATACAGCCGGGCGGATCGAAAAGTTCAAGACCAAGTTCGGTTCGAGCGGCTACGCCAGCCTCAAGAAGGGCAAGAAGGCGGCCAAAGAAGAAGCACCCGCTGGCTGATTAGGCAGGCGGTTGGCAGACGCCGCTGCTACCCAAGCCGGGAGTCGGGTGGTCGTTGCGTGAGCGTTTTGCGGTGAACGGATGGGCCAGAACGCCTGCCGATGGCGTGGCCTTCTGAGGAAGCGGCAGGGGCTGTGGTGGCCGGAGTGGGAATGCGGGAAGAACTCGACAGCAAGTTGGCCCGGTTCGAGGAACTCGAGGCGTTGCTTGGTCATCCCGCGGTGCTGGCTGACTCCCAGCGGATGGCCACGGTTGCCCGTGAGCACGGAAGTCTCGCTCGCCTCGCCCGTCGGTATCGAGACTTTCTTGCGCTGGAACGCGAGATCGCTGAGCACACCGAGATGGCGGCGGGTGCAGACCCTGATCTTCGCGAGTTGGCGGAGGCCGAACTGCCTGACCTGCAACACCGCCATGAGACCGAATGGGACGAGATTCTGGACGCCTGTCATGACGACCCCGATGCCGACCGGGCTCGCTGTATCATCGAATTGCGGGCGGGCACCGGTGGTGACGAGGCGGCTCTCTTCGTTCGCGATCTGTTCGAGATGTATCGCCGCTACGCTGCCGAAATCGGCTGGGACATTGAGGTCCTGGATGCCAGCCCAACCGAACTCGGAGGGTTCAAAGATCTGGTAATCGGTGTCGCTGGGCAGGAGGTGTTCCGCCGGCTGCAGTACGAGAGTGGCGGTCATCGCGTTCAGCGGGTTCCGGACACCGAAACCAAGGGACGGGTGCATACGTCAGCGGCAACAGTGGCGGTGTTGCCCGAGCCGGAAGATGTTGAGGTGACGATTGCCCCGGAGGAATACCGTAAGGACCTGTTCTGCGCCAGCGGGCCGGGTGGCCAGCATGTCAACAAGACAACCTCGGCGGTGCGGTTGACGCACCTTGAAACGGGTATCGTGGTGCAGTGTCAGGACGAGAAGAGCCAGCACAAAAACTTCGCCAAGGCATTGCGGGTGCTGAAGACGCGACTCTATGAGCGGCAGCGGCAGATTGAGCATGAGAAGCGGGCCAGCGAACGTCGCGGGCTTGTCGGTTCGGGCGACCGCAGCCAGCGCATTCGGACCTACAACTTTCCGCAGAACAGGCTAACGGACCACCGGCTAAATCAGAACTTCAACCTTGAAAATATCTTGGCCGGCCGACTCGGTCTTGTGATCGAAGCACTGGCAGAGCGGGCTCGCCAGGAACGCCGGGGCAATGTGACTGCTGGCTGACTGGTGGCAGTTGCCGCAGTGGCCACCGACGTGACGACAGGTCTGTTTGGGACACGAGAACCATGGCTGAAACTCCCGCTGCGTCTGCTTCCGAAGGAGAGGTCTGGACGGTTGGCCGCCTGCTGACCTGGACCACTGATTGGCTCAGCAAACGCGGCAGCGAGTCGCCCCGGCTCGATGCCGAGGTGTTGCTGGCCGCAGTGCGGGGCTGCAAACGCATCATGCTGTACACCGCCTTTGATGACCCGGTTGACGAGACGCTGCGGGGGCGGTTCCGCGAGCTGATCAGGCGGCGTGGCGAGGGTGAGCCAGTGGCCTATTTGGTGGGTGAGAAGGAGTTCTTTTCGCTGCCCTTCACCGTGACCCCGGCCACGCTGATTCCCCGGCCGGAGACCGAGGGCCTCGTGGTGCGTCTGCTTGACCTTTGCAAGCAGCGGGCCGTTGCCGCGCCGAGGATTCTTGACGTGGGGACGGGGTCAGGGGCGATTGCAGTGACCCTCGCCAAGCAACTCGCCACCGCGAACCTGGTGGCGACGGACTGTTCAGAGGCTGCGGTTGCGGTGGCGGCGGCCAATGCGGAGCGGCTCGGGGTGGCCGACCGGGTGCAGTGTGTCGCCTGTGATCTGCTCAGGCACCCGGCAACGGCAGGCTCGTGGGACTTCATCGTCAGCAATCCACCCTATGTCCGTGAGGATGAGTTCTCCTCTCTCCCTCCCGATGTTCGCCTGCATGAGCCTCGGCAGGCCCTGGTGGGCGGCCCGACCGGCGTTGAGGTGATCGAGCGGCTTTTGCCCGCGGCTGCCGCCCGGTTGGCTCATGGGGGCTGGCTGCTCATCGAGGTTGGGCCCTCCACTGCGGCAGCGGCGGCTGGGCTGATCGCGGCCACTGCCGGGCTGGTGGCTGAGCCGACACTCCGGGACGCCGCGGGGCTGCCGCGGATCGTTCAAGCCCGGGCCGAATAAATAATCTGCCCCTGCTGGGGCGGGCGCTCGCTTTTGTAACCAGAGGGGTCACGCTCACCGAGAGCGATGATCCTCGGCAGTGCTGGTGCAAATGGTGTGGCGATGGGTTTCCGGCGGATTGCGCTCTTCTGTTCAGGCATGCCTGCCAGGATGGGCCGCAGCTTTCATCAAACGGTTGGCCCGCTGGCACTCGGAGCTGCGGCCGGTGGTAGCGAAGCCTCGCTGCTGCCTCCGCTGCCTCCGTTGGTCGCCGTCGCCCTTGTCGTGGGCGTTGGTGCCGGAGCCGGAACACGGCTCGCCGGCTGTCCCGGTGTCGCCACGAATGGCTGGCTCGGTGTGGTTGCGACTGCGGCAGCGCTCGGGACCGCGTGCTTCGTGCGCAGGCAGGCTGATCGGCAGGAGATGACGCTCGCTCCCTGGCTCTGGCTCGTGCTTGCCATGGGGCTGGCCGCGACTGGCTGGGGGTGGTGTCAGTCGCGACTTTTTCCAGCAGATGAATTGGCCTGGAGTCTTGGCGAGAAGCCACGGCCGCTGGTGGTCAGGGGGACGGTGCTTCAGGGACCTGTCTTTCGACCGGGACAGGCTGCCGGCCTCGGAGTCCCGGCCCGGCCGGGGTGCTCCGAGTGGCTGTTGGACGTAACCGCTTCCCGACACCATGACAGCTGGGTGGCGGTATCGGGGCGGGCCCGGGTCTTTGTCGATGGCCCCCCTGCTCCGCTGGCAGTAGCCAGCCGAGTTCAGGTGTTTGGGCGGGGGCTCCGGCCAACGCCGGCACTCAATCCTGGTGAATACGATGCGGCGATACAGGCTCAGCGTGACCGCATACTCAGTCTGATTCGGGTGCGTGACTGGGCGGCCGTTGACCAGGTTGCTCCGCCTCCGTGGTGGTCGTTGCAGGCGGCGGTTGATCGTCTCCGTGGTCTGGCGGCGGCTCAGGTTGAGGCCTGGGTGCCTCCAGGGCAACAGCCGCTTGCCAACGCGTTGCTGCTGGGTAGGCGGCAGCAGTTGGCGGCAGCTTGCCGTGAACGCTTTGCTGCCACGGGGACCAGCCATCTGCTGGCCATCTCGGGGTTACACGTTGGCATTCTCGCAGTGACCATCAGTATGACGCTCCGTAGCCTCGCCATCTCACGACGCGCGGTCTGGCTGATCGTGGCGGGCGTGGTCTCCGTCTATGCAACGCTGATTGGAGACGCCTTGCCCGTCTGGCGGGCCAGTCTGCTGATCTGGGCTGCCTGCGTGGGGGCTTGGCTGGGCCGCCGCTGCGGTGGGCTCCGTCCGTTGGCAGGTGTGGCCATTGTGTTGCTGGTGCAGACACCAGCGGCGGCTGTGAGCGTGGGCGGACAGTTGTCTTTCCTGGCGACAGCTGTGTTGGTGGTGCTCGCGCCCTGGCTAGTGGTCCGTCCTGCCGAGGGCCCGTTGGATCGACTCATCGAGGCTAGTCGATC
>WTHB01000021.1:0-47388 GCA_011523305.1 Planctomycetaceae bacterium
CGCTCAAACACCCCGTCGGTTACACAAGCATGCAGATGCACATGCCGGTTGAGCGCCGAGCCAAAAAACGTTTCCTTTCGCAGCAGATTGGTGATAGGGTGACAAAGTCTCCATAGGCGTCCTAAGGCACGACAATGCGGGATTCCGGTCTGGCGGGAAACGTCACCTCACACGTTCTGGCTCTTGTCAAAGGTTGGTTTCCGATGGCCTCTCTGTTTCGCGGGATTTTTACCCGTCCTGTTGCCTCTCAACGTCGTCGGCCGAGGGTGGCTGGTCCTGCGATGCCGCTTGAGCGACTCGAGCCGCGGCTGGCGTTGGCTGGCGACACGTTCTCCCGGCCGATGCTTGAGCGTGCTGCCACACTGGTGATGGATGCGTCGTTCGGCCCCAACCCCGTGGTAATGACTAAGTCGCAGGTGATTGGGAACGATATAAAGAGTTTTGTGATTGCGCATGTGCCCGAAGGGTCGGTGGTTGAGAAGTGGGATGTCGCGACGGAAACTTGGATTGACGTCTCCACGAAACCCACCAACAGCAATCCGCAGGAGTTGATGCGGCTGCTTGGTACCCGGTTGATCCAGCAAGGCGACAAGATCCAGTGGCGGCCGAAGCCTGGCTTTGAAAACGCGGTTCAGCAGGCCTTCCAGATGATCAACTGGGATGACGGCAGTGACCTGCCTGGAGTATCTGAGGATGCGCCGAGTGCTGTCCGAAATCTGTCTGTCGGCGGAGTCGAACAAGACGGCGCTGCGTACATCTCGGTGGCGTGGGAGTCACCTTTGGTCGGTGCGGCATCGTCGTACGCCGTGACGACGTCATATGTAACGCTCGGCGGTGAAACTCAGACGACCACAACCGTAACTCAGCAGTTGTCGTTCCAGCAGTTGCTGGAAAATATTGCAACGCTCTACTCCTTCACGGTCACCGCGTCAAATGCCGAGGGGACGAGCAGTCCTGAAAGCATTGAATACAACCCGGCCACCGCAATGCCATCGGAACCACTCGCTCTCGCAATTGCGCCTGGGCCTGGGGATGATGAGTTCACGATGTCATGGCAAACGCCTGCCTATGCTGGTCCTTCGGGTTCATCAATTGATTACTACGAGGTGACAAACTGGCAGACCGGTGAAAAGCAAAACCTTCCCGCAGGTGCCAATTCTGTAATTTTCACTGGGATCGAGCCGCGTTCCGCCTCGCTGTTTACGGTGCGGGCATACAACACCAACCCAATCGCAGGGGGTGGCCTCCTTGCTCAAATCGCCGTTGATGAATATGGCCAGCGTGTTCCGTTGCCGCCGAGTAATCCCTTCATGGGAATCGAGGGTCTGTCGACGATGCATGCCAATGCAGCTTCGTCGGACGTAACAGTCTTTCCGGGCCCTGGCACAGAACCATCAACTTTTTATGCCAACCCAAACCTAAATGCGGCGATGCCTTCAATACTCATGACCGAAAATGGGGCATTGGTGTGCGTCGGTGTTGGAACCCAAATTACTGATGCCAAGACGCCGATCGTGATGCTGATTTCACCCACGACATTGAACGTGCTTGATCGGGTCCCGCTCGTAAAGCCAGAAAATGCTGAGGGTGATCTTGCTGGCGGCGTCTACAACTTCATCGATTACCAAAACCGTCTCGTCGTCGTTGACGCGGAGGGCAATATGCGGTGGTTTTCCAACTCATACGATGCGGGGAGCGACCAAGGGCATTTAATTCAAGTTGGGCAGATTAATATTTCTGACGTCAGCGGCCAGAACCTCGATCTTGTGGTTGGTCTTGTGCCAGACTACGAAGGCCGTATCTGGTTTGCGACCGAAGGCTCCATCAACGAGTTAAGCCCCTTTCAAACGAGCGGTGCTGTTTCCCCAATGGTTGGCTACTATGACCCCCGGACGAACAATGTTGAAACGATGGTTGTGCCACAAAATCCGGGCACAATCCCCGCGATGATTGCTAACAGCATTTCCTCGTCACCGGCTGGAGTGGCTGTGGCAACAACGCAGGAGTTGTTTCTTTTCAAGGCTTCTGAGACCGACGGTTCGATTGAGATAGCCTGGAGCCAGCAATACCTCAACGGAAACGTTCGCAAACCCGGCCAGCTCAGTCCAGGAACGGGTTCAACGCCGGTCTTTTTCGGCCCATCGTCGGGGTATGAGTATTTGGTAATTACAGACAACGGTGTAGCACCGGGTGGCAACACGATTCCAGCTGAAAATGTGGTTGTGTACGACGTGGCAAGTGGTTTGGAGGTTAGTCAGGCTCCTTTTCTCTATTCCAATAATTCCGGCACTGAAAATGCTCCCATCGCTGTTGGGGAACGCATTATTATTCCGAGCACCTACGGCTACTGGTATCCGCCGCCCTCTGAAACCACGCCAGCAGTTCCTGAATACGCGTCTTTCGTTGGTGGAATTCAAGGGATGATTTTGGATTCGGAGGAAGCTCTTCAATGGGAGTGGGAGAGCAGATGGCCGGACCAAGGTCAGATAGTGCCCTCATCAGCTCTGCCAAGGCTTTCCATGGCGGACGGTCTGCTCTACACGATCATGGTTGAGTGGTACGTGCCTGATGAACGACGACACCAATCGTCGGCGACTTACAGTTGGGTCGTAATAGACTCGAATACAGGTGTTGTTGAGAATACTGGTGGGCCAGTCGGGACAAATACGTGGGGCGGGCAATTCCCAACAACGGCTATTAAGTCAAGTTATTCGTGGAATACACTGCAAATGACAGGTGTAATTAGTCCGAGCGGGGTGTTGTATCAGGGTACTGCCCAGGGGCTGTACAGGCTCGGGCCGTAACAGATGCTTGGAGTTGCGGCTTGTTGTTGGCGGTGAGTTACGGCCTGCCGTCTGCTGCGGGTTCTTTTCCCGTTACAAGGGCGTGGGCCTGGCGGGCGAATCGTCTGCCGAGAATCACATAGCCGTCTTTGGTGTAGTGCACATCGTTCCGCATCTCTCCAAAGGATAGGACGGTCAACGGCACTTTCGCAAGCATCGCGTCCACCAGGAGAAGCCCCACAGCGTTGCTCCGCTCCTCAGGCGGGCGAAGGAGATCGCTCATGACCCACAAGACGACGAGAAAACAAAGCTGAAAAGCCGGCTTGCCAGCAGAATTCTGCCCGCCGCTTAGACCGCTTTTGAATCGCCTTCAGTGTGGCAGCGCGATCGTGCGTCACGAAGCAAGAGCACCCGCCGTCAGCGGCGATGAATGTCGGTCATGGGCAGGTCGTTGGACAAAGCTTGATGAAGACTGTGGTCACCATCAGCCTGCACCAGGTCATCCTAATCGACGGTTGGTCCTCGAGCCGGTGGCACAGGGGGCGGCACCAGTGGTTCACCGAGGTGCGTCAGAATCTGTCGAATCGTCACAGGATTAGCGATGAAATTGACCAGCCGGATGTCGCCACCACAATTCGGGCACGCCAGCGAAAACGCTTCTCCCACTCGGGCTAGCAACTTCGCCCAGGCGATCCGTGAGGTGTCGTGGGAACACGCCTTTTCATCGGTGCTGTCGGCTCTGTCAGTAAGTTCTCCCTGATTGCCGATCGCCATGGCGGTCACGGCTGGCCGCAACGGGTGATTCGGTGCAAACACCCCGTGATAGCGATGCCGGTGTTTTCGGGGCGGCGGAATGAGTGCTGCTAGACGATCCAGAAACTCAAACGGTGTCAGCTCCACCACCCCAGTTACACCGGGCCGCATTGACTTCCGTGCACGGCCCGGCCCGACCCAGTCACCCCGCTTGTGCCGGGGCAGGGTGTAGCGAACCCGCTCAGGCTGGTCGCCCCGGCTTGCCACGACCGAAAGCCGCTCCAGCGCAAACGCCGGCCGGGCGCAGTATCGCAACAGGTGTTCAAGACTCCGGAAATGCACCGGCACATCTCGGTCAGCGGGTGAGATGCGAACACTCGCATCGACTGAAAACCCGCTGTGCTGCCAGGCGAGCATGTCGGCGGCTGCCTTACGACTGAGAAACCTCTTCCTGCGGAACCACCGCACCAGTCGCCGCCTTACCCGCTGGGTGACAGTTGCCAGGTCTGATGCTGACAGCGGCCGGGCCGAATGAGAGAAATGGACACCCTCGACCGCTGTCGGGGAGGTCATGGCTGATCTGCTCAACCCGGTGCTCTATGAAACCCCATAGCCGTCCATTAGGGCTGGCTGACCAACAGGGCCAGTTCAGCGGTCAGGCCAGGGCCAAAGGCCATCGCGACGCAAGTCTCAGGTGATGCCGTTGCAGTGAAGCGGTTGGCCATGGAGTAACCACCGACGAACAACTGCTCAAGGATAAACAGGATCGTGCCGCTTGACATGTTGCCGTGTTCGGCAAGAACTGCCCTAGATATGGCTAGGTGGTTTGGCGCAAGGTCAAGTGCGGTCTCCACGGCTGACAGCACACGGGGGCCACCGGGGTGGACCGCCCAGTGATCAACGTCGCTGAGACTGAGGCTGTGCGGGGCCAACAGTTCGTCAACCAGAGCCGGCAGCGGTGCGGCTATGGTGCCGGGCACCTCAGCCGACAGGGTCATCTCAAAGCCATGGTCACCGATCGTCCAGCCCATCTGACTGGCTGAGTCGGCCAGAATGGCAGAGCGTTGATCGATCAGTGTCCAATGGCGATCTGTCGGCTGGCCAGGTAAGCCCCTGCCAACTACCGCAGCCGCCCCGTCGGCGAAGATGCTGTTGGCAACAATCTGTTCGGCCTCACGGCCGTATTGAAAGTGCAGGCTGCAGAGTTCGACGCAGACGACCAGCACCACGGCAGCCGGATCAGCACTACCAAAGGCCGACGCCACCCGCAGGGCATTGAAAGCCCCGTGGCAGCCCATGAAGCCGACGTGTGTTCGGGCCACGGTGGCAGGCAGGCCGAGTGTTTCGATCAGGGCCAGATCGACTCCAGGAGCAGCGAAGCCCGTACACGAACAGGTGACGAGATGGGTCACCTCAGCCGGGCTTACGTTGCTCGCTGCTAACGCCCGTTCCACCGCTGTTGCCGCCAAGCCGGGCGCCTCACGGCAGTAGCGATCCATGCGGGCCGCCGTGGATGGACCCGCGTCGTCACTGTCACGGGCTGGCGGAAAAAAGCTTTGGGCGAAGGCCGCGTCACCGGGGTCTTCCAGCAACACCGAGCCACGATGGGCGATGCGTGTCTGGCGATAGACCGCCGACAGCGTTCGTTCACGCCGGGCGGCTGAGCCGACAAGCGTGCCAGCCAGTACAGCGGCGTCTTGCTGGGCAATCTGTCGCGGCGGTGCAGCGGTACCAATACCGAGGATGCGAAAGTTCATCATCAGAGTTTGACAGATGCACGCGGCGGCGGCGATGGCCACGGTTTGGCAACGTGGTTTTGGGTCGGTACTGTCCTCTATTTCTTTTCCAGCCTTCCCGATACCAGCGGCCTGGGGGCAGGTTGTCATGGGACACGCAGCGAGTGGTTCACCGACAGGCCGGCATTATTCAGTGCCCGTGCAGAGGCGAGCAACTCGGCCGGCGAGGTCAGGAAACCAGGCGGCTGCCCGAACGGCAGCGGCCACCAGCAGCGGGTGCCGCAGGGCGATCGCAACGCCGCGGCAACGACGATGCCGTTGGGCAAAGCTCTGCCGATGCCGTTGCCGATAGCTGGCCGCCGCCGTTGCTGGCGGCAGCAACTGACCATCTCGGCCAACAAGTGATTCGGTGAGAAGGCGGGCGGCATGGAGGGCCCAGCCGATGCCCTCGCCGGTGAAGGGCTCGACATAACCGGTGGCGTCACCCACGCGATACATCAAGTTGCTGGCCGGATCGATGGGTGCCGTTTGGTGGGTCAACGGGGGTGTCGCCCGAATTGTGGCGGCGGTGATCGCCGCTGGGCTGATGACTCTCCCCGTCGCTCCCTCGGCCTCGGCGAGCAGGTGGGTCAGTGCAGCAGCTGGTGAACCGGCAGCCGCGACGGCAGTGGGGGCAACCGCTGCTGCCAGGTCGATACGACCATCTTCCAGTTGAACCAGCCCACAATAGCCAGCCCGTGCCACCGCCATGATGAGCCGCCCAGCCTGCATGCTACCGCTGTCGCCTGGCAGCGTTGTGCCGAGCCCGATCAGGTTGTACGGCGGTCGCCTCCGCAGGGCTGTACGGCTGCCAGTCGGTGCAATGGTGCGGACTGCTTCGGCGAGGCCGCCAGCGATGATGAGCCGCTGCGTTGTGAGCGTCTGTTCCTGTCCTCCGGCTGCAGCAGCGACGACCTCGACACCCGTCGAATTGGGCCTGGCAGAAAGCACGCGGGTTTCCGGCAGCCAGGCAGTGCCGGCGGCAATTGCCTGGCGGATGATCGCCGGGTCAAGGGTTTCGCGTGACTGCACGGCACCGACGGGGAGTGACAGACAGGCGGTTCGGCCGCCGGCAATCAGCTGGACGTGGTTGAGCGGCAGCCTGACGGCTGAAATTGTGTCTTCGGCAGCCAGGCCCAGCCGCCGGAGTTCATCCACCGCCAACGGTGACAGGCAGCAGCCGCAGACCTTGGGCCGCGGGAACCGATCGCGATCAATCAGCAGCACCCGCAGATTGGCCTCCGCAAGTTGCGTCGCGGTGGCTGCCCCAGCGGGCCCGGCCCCGATGATGATGACATCCCAAGTGGCCCCGGCCACATCAGCGGCAGTGATCGTGGCCGGCAGTGGCGTCGCTACTCGCAGGAAGGTGTCACAGGTCATGCAGGCCGTTCCCAGCTGACGCAGGCCCGCTCGGGCCAGGTGCGGTCGATCTCGGCGTGTGGCAGACCGGCTGCAGTAAGCAGCTGTCGGTATTCCTCAGTCGTGCGAGCCGCCTTGACCGACAGCGGTCCGTCGACACGGGCCACCCGCGAGCGGGCGAGGAAGGTGGTGCCCAGCCGGGCGAGCAGCAGTCCTAGCTGGCTGCGAAGCAGATCGGAGAAGACACCGCCGGTTCCTGCAGCGCTGGTCATCGACTGGAGCAGGCCGGTGGCTTCGGCGTCGTTGAGGTGATGCAGAAACAGGGAATGAATCGCCACGTCACAGTCGGGGCAGCCGTCGCCCAGCGCATCAGCCTGGCGAAAGTGAAGGCTGGTGGAACCGCTGTCACCGGCATGCTGCTGGTGGGCCCAAGCGATCGCCCGCTCGCTGATGTCGATGCCGACAACCTCCACCCGCCGGGCAAGCCTGGCCCCGAGCTGCCGGGCAATGGCAGCCGTGAGATTGCCCCCACCACAGGCGATGTCAATGATTCGGACAGCCGGACCACCGGCTGGTGTGGAGCTGGCCTCCAACAGTCTGACGATTCGCCGAGTCAGCTGGGCCGCTGTTTGTGAGATCCAATTGATGCGGGCAAGGGCAACCAACGCCCGACGATGTTCGGCCTCGTTGAGGGTCGGGTCATCCATTTGTTCGGGCGGGCGGTCCGTCAGCGGTGGCAGTGATCGCATGAAAAATCGCTGAGGGTGAAAGACAAACCGGCACGGTACCGTATTCTGGCAGCGAAGCGGCACAGAACTACTTCCCGCGGAGAAGTCGGTGAAGGATAGGACGGTCAACGGCACTTTCGCAAGCATCGCGTCGGCCAGACGCGCCGCCGTCTGGGTCATTTGCCGACCGGTGCAGGACGGGCAGACCCCGCGGACCTTGCACGAAAAACGCTACCAGAAAGCTGTGGCCGCAGCTTGTGCACTTCGCCCGCGCAAATGCAAAACAGAGCACCCCGCAGGTCAGGTAGCGGCGGAACTCCTTTTCAACATGATGCCGAGGCTTAGGGCGGTCAGTGATCTCTTCTATGCCGCTGAGCAGCCGGCTGCGCCGGGCAGCTGAGCATTTGGGGCCAGCGGCGTCACGCCAGAATGCCCTCAACCACGTGGCCGTGGACGTCGGTCAGCCGGTAGCGGCGGCCCTGGAACTTGTAGATGAGCCGTTCATGATCGATGCCGAGTAGGCGCAATAGCGTGGCGTGGAAGTCGTGCACGTGGACGCCGTCCTTAGCGACGTTGTAACCATACTCGCAGGTCTCACCCCAGGTGACACCGGGCTTGATACCGCCACCAGCCATCCAACTCGTAAAGCAGCGAGGATGATGATCACGGCCGAAGTCAGCCCCCGGCCGGTAGATTCCTTGGCAATAGTTGGTGCGACCAAACTCACCGCCCCAGATCACCAGCGTTTCATCAAGCATGCCCCGGTCGGCGAGGTCTTGGACAAGGGCGGCTGCTGGCTGGTCGGTCTCCTGGCACTGATGCTTGATCTTCCCTTTGAGGCCGCCGTGGTTGTCCCAACCCTGGTGATAAAGCTGGATGAATCGCACGCCCCGTTCGGCAAGCCGGCGGGCGAGCAGACAGTTGGCGGCAAAACTGCCGGCGTCCTTGGTGTCGGGACCGTAGCGGTCGAGCACATGCTCGGGCTCGTCAGAAAAGTCAGTCGCATCCGGCACACTGGCCTGCATCCGGTAGGCCATTTCGTAGTTGGCAATCCGGGCGGCAATCTCGGCATCCGGTGTGCCCGCAAACTGATGCTCGTGCAATTGCCGTAGGCCGTCGAGCATCCGACGGCGGCTTTCGGCTGAGACGCCGGGCGGATTGTTGACGTAGAGCACCGGGTCAGCACCCGAACGGAACCGTACCGCCTGATGCCGTGAGGGCAGAAAGCCAGCCCCCCAGAGATGGCTCTGCAGCGGTTGGCCACTCTTGTTCTTGGTGATCAGGACGACAAAGGCGGGCAGGTCATCAGACTCGCGGCCGAGGCCATAGTCGAGCCAGGCGCCGATGCTTGGCCGACCGGGAATCTGCGAGCCACTCTGCATGAAGGTGACGCCTGGGCCATGATTGATGCTTTCGGTGAACATCGTCTTGACGAAGCAGAGCCGGTCGGCCACGCCCGCTGTGTGGGGCAGCAAGTCGCTGATCCAGGCGCCGCTCTCCCCGTGCTGAGCAAACTGAAACGGCGAGCCGACCAGCGGGATTGAACTTTGGTTCCCGGACATGCCGGTGAGCCGCTGGCCACCGCGAACGCTCTCAGGCAATTGCTCGCCGGTTCGCTCACGCAGCAGTGGCTTGTGGTCGAACAGGTCGAGCTGCGACGGTCCACCTGACTGAAACAGATAGATCACTCGCTTGGCCTTCGGGGCATGATGCAGTGTCTTGAGCACCCCGGGGGTGCTGGCCGCCTGGGCGTTGCTCCCGAGCATCTCAGCCAGGGCCAAACCACCGAGGCCCATGCCGAAACTGCCAAGCCACTGCCGACGGCTCAGGACTGGTGCCGCGGGGTGAGGTGTTGTCTGTTGCTGCGTCATTGCTTCACCACACTTTCGTCATGGGCCAGCAGCCCGGAGAGAACCGCTGCAAGGGCCGCCGTCTCGACGTCTGGAAGTTCCTTGTTCGGCGGCTGTTGGCCGATCGCCAGCAGTTTTGTGGCTTCGTCAGGATGGGCCGTGTACCAGGCTGTCTGCTCGGTCACCATCCGGTTGAGAATCTGCCGCTCTTCTTCGTCTGGCCGCCGGCTGGTTAGCCGGTAAAACCCGTCGGTGACGGCCGCAGTTGCATCGCCGGCGTACTCGGCGAGCAGACTTTCGGCCAGCACCCGAGCGGCCTCGACAAACTGCGGTCCGTTTAACAAAACCAAGGCATGCAGAGGCGTGTTGGTGGTGTCACGTTTGGCGACACAGACGACACGGTTGGGCATGTCAAAAGCCTCAAGGACCGGTGCCGGGCCGGTTCGTCGCCAATAGGTGTAGAGGCTGCGGCGGTAGAGGGCTGACCCCGTTCCGGCCTTTTCCGGCTTGAACGAGTCGACGATGTCATATGGCTTCACTGGCGGGCCGCCCTGCTGTTCTACCAGCAGGCCACAGGCAGCCAGGATTCCGTCGCGGATCATCTCGGCTGGCAGCCGATGCCGCGGGCCGCGGGCCAGCCAGGCATTGCGCGGGTCATCGGCCATGGTGCTGGCGTCAGCGATGCTCTGCTGGCGGTAGACCCTGGAGGTCATGATGAACTTCAGCAGCGCCTTCACGTCCCAGCCAAATCCATCCTTAGCCCTGGGATGTGAAAACTTCCAGGCGAGCAGGTCGAGCAATTCAGGATATTCCGGTGGCGTCGCCTGGCTGCCAAGGTCCTCTGTGCTGCGAACGAGGCCCTGACCAAACAATGCTTGCCAGAAGCGGTTGACGGTCACCCGAGCCAATAATGGATGGTCGGCGTCAATCAGCCAGCGGGCCAGGCCAAGCCGATTGCGGGGCTGGTCGGCCGGGAAGAGAGGCAGCACCGCCGGCGTGGCAGGGCTGACCGGTTCACCCCGTTTGTCGTAGTCGCCTCGGTTGAGCACGTAGGCCTGCTTTGGCTCGGCCAACTCTCGCATCACCATGATTTCCGGCGGCTTTTCGGCCAGGTCATCGCGGGTCCGGCGGGCGTCTTCGAGGGCCTGCCGCTTGTCGGCGGCATCGTCATCGTAGGCAGCGGCGAAAAAGCCGACGATCGCTTCGGTATCACGGCCAGCGGCCAGGGTATCGCCGAGGGTGCCAGGGGCGAAGCAGTCACGGACCTCCAGCAGTGACAGGGCCCGGTCAAAGACGCGGAAGTCATCGACAAGGCCGTCCTTCAGGCCATGGTCCCGCATCCGTTCGCCAATCGTGATCGTGTCGCCTCCACCGCCGGTGATTTCGCGGGTGAGGTTGTCACGAATGACCTCGGTGGCCGCGGGGTGGCCGTTGACGAAGATGTTCAATCCGCCAGCGTGGCCAGAGCCATCACTGCTGACGGCGACGTGCACCCACTCATTTGTTGACAGGGGCTCCGTGACGCGAACGCTGACGGCGTCCCCCGGCCAGAAGTGGATCAGCGACCACCGCAGGTGGCCCTTGTCGACGAGCAGTTCGTAGCCCCGGCTGCCAGCGTCGGTCCAGGCCTTGGAGCGGTGAAAGACGACGGCCCGATCGTAGGCCTCGGGCACCTGCAGCCAGAGCGATACGCTGAACGGCTCGCTGCGGCGGAAGTTGCCGACCGGGGTGGTCACCGGATGGTCACCGGTCAGCTTGACCGCCTGGCCGCTGTGGCCGGCAACCAGTGTGTTGGCGGCTGGTGCACTGGCGGCATGGTCGGCCGGTTTTTCAGTGTCAGGAGCCCTTGTTGTGTTGGCGTCGGCCCGCTCATCTTCGACAGCAGCTGGTGGCGGATCGAGCAGGCTCGAAAACCTGCCATCCTTCCGGCGGGAGTCGAAAGTGTAGCGGACCAGTTCACCTGGCAGACGATGACCGGCTTCCGCGCGGAGCGATTCGGGTTTTGCCGCTTTGTCGGCAAGCCAGGCGGCCACTCGGTCGCGGGCTGCTGCTTCGGCCGTATGCAGTTCGGCGACGGCTTCGCTGATTGCCTCCTCAGCCCGAGCCAGGCGAGTTCGTGTTGCGTCATCGAGAAGTCGTAGTTTGGGAGTTGGAACGGAACGGGTCATGAACGAATAGAGCCCTGCCTCGTCGACATCATCAAAAAAGGCAAAGAGCGAATAGAACTCTTTCTGCGCGAGCGGGTCGAACTTGTGGTCGTGACAGCGGCAGCATTCGAGGGTGAGCCCGAGAAACGCGGTGCCAAAGGTGGTGACGCGGTCATTGACATAATTGACCCGATACTCCTCCTCAACCGAACCACCTTCGTTTTCTTGCTGATGGAGTCTGTTGAAGGCAGTTGCAAGGATTTGTTCATCCGTTGCACCCGGCAGGAGATCGCCGGCCAGTTGCCAGAGGGTGAACTGGTCCCAGGGCATGTTCGTGTTGAAGGCGTCAATCACCCAGTCCCGCCAGGGCCACATGCTGGGCCTGGGGCGATCGACCTGAAAGCCGTAGCTGTCGGAATAGCGGGCTAGGTCCAGCCAGTCAGCTGCCATCCGCTCGCCGTAGCGGGGGCTGGCCAACAGCCGGTCGAGCAGCTCTCCATAGGCGTCGGCCGCTGGATCGGCGAGGAACGACTCGACCTCAGCCGATGTTGGTGGCAGGCCGGTCAGATCAAAACTCACGCGGCGAATCAGGGTGGTTCGATCAGCGTCCGGCTGGAGGCTGAGGCCGCGTTCAGCGACCCGATGACCGACGAGGGCGTCGATTGGGTGGATGCCGGCCGACACGGGAGCAGGCCTGGTCGGCGGCATAAATGCCCAATGGGGTTCGAAGGCGGCGCCCTCGGTGATCCAGCGTTTGAGCAGGTCGACCTGCTCACCAGAGAGCTGACCGATCTTCGCCCATGGCGGTGGCATCACCGAGTCGGGATCGTCCGAGATGATCCGGGCGATCAGTTCGCTCTCGGCAATCTTCTGCGGGACGATCGCCCGCAGGCCACTGTCGAGTTCCGCCGTGGCAGCCATCTCTTGATCAAGCCTGAGCCCGGCTTCGCGATTGCTGCTGTCAGGGCCGTGGCAGGCAAAGCAGTTTTCCGACAGGATTGGCCGGATGTGTTCATTGAACGAAAGCCGCGCCGGGGTGGGGGGCGAATCTGGCGTCCCGGCAGCCGCTGGAAGCGGCACGACGGCAAGCAGCCAGAAGAGTGTTTGAGCGACAAGACGAAGTCTGGGAACCATTGGGGCAAGATCCTTGCGGGACAAGTCCGGTAAGGTCCCCGCGTCACCAATTCGAAAGCCGCTGGGCCACCTCGTCGCGGACCAGCAATGGTCGATCAGCGGGTTAGCAGGCCGTCGCGTTCGGACGGCCTGAGTGTCATTCGCCGTGCGTGCTTGCCGAACGACAATAAATCATGTTGTGCAGCACCGTTTCATTATATTGTGAGCAGTCCTGACGGGAAACCATCGGCACGAGCACGATGGGCGTCCACCAAAGGGGCCGGGGAAAGATCAGAGGCAGATTCGGATCCACGAGGCCAACCCGCCGCGGCGGCCTTGTCGACAGGAGCATTAGCGAACTGGCGCGGGGCTGAAGCGTTCGTCGGGAGGTGAAGCGATGGCTTACAGGCGGTGGGTGTGGCAGGCGTGTTGGTTTTGGGTGGTGGCTGGCGGGAGTGTCGGGCTGCTTCAGGCCGCGCAGGCCCCCGCGGCAGCCACCGGAAACTTTCCGGTATGGGATCGCAATGGCGATGGGGTGCTGACCCGCGACGAAGTGCCCCCCGGTCCCCGCCGGCTGTTTGAGCGGGTTGATACCAACGGTGATGGTCAGATCACACCTGAAGAACATCGGGCAGGCGGTCGGCAGCCATCAAGCCGGCCGGCCGCGGGCCGTCAGACCGAGCAGGCGAAGGAGTTGCAACGCCACACCATCAGGCAGACCTGGTCACAGGAGCCCACGGGCTACGACCGGGAGTACGTGGTGCGGCAGCCTGCCGAGCAGAGTGACCGCTGGCCCATTACCTTTCTGCTGCATGGCAACGGCGGTGTGGCAGACCGAACGATTGGCCGATGGCCAACGCATCTGCCGGGCCATCTGCTTGTTGCCCCCCAGGGCTACGAGCGGAGTTGGAATGTCTCGACGGAACGCTCCAAGGCACCGGATGTAGCCTTTCTGGGTGCCGTGCTCGACGACGTGGTGCGTCGCTACCCTCGAGCCGATCGGACGCAGGTTTCTGTCATCGGCTCTTCTAACGGGGCGGGCATGGTCTATCGCCTGCTGATCGAAGGCGACCAAGCAGTGCCGATGCAGGCGGCGGTTGGCCTGGTCTCTTCCATGACGACAGGGCAGTTTCACGAACAGCGTTTCTGGAAGCGTACTGACGAAACGACCGATCGCTACGACACGCCGGTTGTTCCTGCCCAGGGCCGTCGCATCCTGACCATACATGGCACTGCCGACACGGTTGTGCCCTATGCCGGTGGTCGTGGTCCGGGTGGCATCCATCTGTCAGCCCAGCAGACGGCCTATGCCTGGGCAGCCCACCAGGGATACCGGGCTGCCCAAATTTCCAACGACCAGGGCACGCCCTGCGGTGACGGGCTGGTCCGGTACGACTATCCAGAGGTGGGCGTGCGCCACATTAAGGTGCTTGAGGGCCGCCATGGGTTTGGGCCCCGGCAGCCAGCCGTGCAGGCCCTCGTCGCGGCCTGGATTCAGACCGCCGCTACTGATGCTGGCCCCAAGCCGCGGCCCTGAGCGAGTCCCCCTTGGGTACGACCGGCGGCTTGGACGGATCCTCTGAACTGTGGGAGACTCTGAATCGAACAACGCAACCGAATGAAATGTGAAGGAGTGCTGCTGATGGTCTGTCGAATTGGTTCCCTCGGTCTGCTGGCCATGATGCTGGGGTCGTCCGTAGCGGCCGTTGAGCCGGTCCGGATGGGCTGCGGCCTGATGACTTTCGATACGGTTCCGGGGTGGGGACTTGATGCTGTGGGAAAATCTCAGATCGGCCCGACCCATGGCAGTGTTGTCATCGACAGCAAGGGGCATATCTACACCAGTTCGAACCTCGGCATCTTTGTCTTCACGCCCGACGGCACGCTGGTGCGACGGCATTTAGGTGGCGACTACACCAGCCTGCATGACATGGAGATTCGGAATGAAGAGGGCCACGACTATATCTACGGCGCTCGCAATGCTGCTGGCGAAGGCATCAAGATCGACGCCGAGACCGGGGCTGTTGTTTTCAAACTCGGCATTCCGACTGAGGAAGCGTGCGGCGTGAAGATCACCAAATGGTCGCCCACGGCGATCACAGTTGCCCCAAGCGGCGAGATCTATCTCTCGGACGGCTATGCAAGCAACCGGATCTTCCGGTTCAGTCCTGACGGCACATACCTGTCGCACTTTGGCACGAAGGGAAATGGCCTCAAAGAGTTCAATACCGCCCACGGCATGACCCTCGACACCCGCTACGACCCGCCCCGGCTGTTGATTTGCGACCGCAATCATCAGCCGAAGGGGCGGCTGTTGCACTACGACCTGGACGGGAACTACATCGAGGAGGTGATCACCGGCCTTGGCATGCCGACGGCCGTGGCAATTCAGGGCGACTATGTCTCGGTGCCCGACCTGCACGGGCGACTGGTGATCCTCGACAAGAGCAACACCATCATGGCGGTGCTCGGCCACAACCCCGACCCCAAGACCCGGGGCAGTTTCAAGGTGCCGCAGGAGCAGTGGAAGGAAGGCATCTTCAGTGGCACCCATGGCTCCTTCTGGGATGCTGACGGCAACCTCTATGTCCAAGACTGGAACGTCTCGGGCCGAATTATGAAACTGGTTCGCGTGCCGGTGGCCGCAGGGCCGTGACCGCTGGCGGCAGTCCGTTTTCTTCCAGCCGTTGCCAGCCTGAGTCTCACCGCCACCTATGCCGCTGACTGTCACGTATGTGCGGAGTCTGGACGAGATCGTCGATCATGCGGTCGACTTTCTCGGTCAGCCCACGGATCTGTTCACCACCCAGCACATTGTGCTGCCGACGGTCGGGGCTCGTGCCTGGCTCGCTTCCGAATTGGTGCGGCGGCTGGGGGTGACAACCGCGGATGCGGGTGATGGCATCGTGGCGGGCGTCGCCTTTTCATTCCCTGGCTCGATTGCCCGACTGGCCTTGCCGGGGCGATATGACGAAGACCCCTGGGCCGTTAATCGGCTCACCTTTGCGGTGCTTGATGTGCTCGTGCAGCGGCCCCAGTATCAGTCGCTCTGTCGTCGTGCTGGCGGACCGCTGCTGGCTGCGCGGCGGATTGCTGACCGGTTCGACCATTATCATTTTCGTCGGCCCGGCATGATCCTGGCCTGGGAGGCAGGGCAGCCGACCCTGGCGGCGACAGCCACCGATGAGCCGGCCACGGCCGAGGCTGCGGCACCGGCCTTGGCGACTGCGGATCGCTGGCAGTTTGAGATCTGGCAGGCGGTGCGGGCGGCGCTTGGGGAGCCCAGTCCACCCGCCCGAGAACGGCAGGCCGCCGGCCCGGTGCCCGAGGGCGTGCTCGTTGCCGGCTTGCAGGGGCTGTCCCAGCATCAGATTGAACTGCTCACGGGGCTGGCTGAACGAACGGGTGCCAGCGGGAAGCGGTGCGATGTGCGGGTGGTGCTGGTCCATCCAAGCCCGCCGCTTGCCGAGCGGTGGGCTGCCCTCGCTCCTCCGCATTCCCCAGGACGGCCGCCGGTTCGGGGCGGCTTTGACCAGGCAGAGGATGTCGACCCGATGGTGTCCGCCTGGCTGCGGGGCACCTTAGAAGCCCAGTGGCTTCTCGCCTCTCAAGGGATCTGCCCGGTTCACCCACCTGCGGCAACCGCGACGCCGTCCGACGTCCAGCCATCCCTCCTTGCTCGGCTCAAGCAAACGGTCTCGAGTGACCTGCTCCCAACCGTTGCAACGGTTGATCCCGCCGATGACTCCGTCCGAATCCATCGCTGTCATGACCTCGGTCGGCAGGCGGAAGTGCTCTATGACGCCATCCTGCACGCGTTTCGGGAACACCCCGACCTGGCCCCACACGAGATCGCGATTGTCAGCCCACAGATTGCCACGTTGGCATCCCATCTTGAGGCGGTGTTCACTCGGCGCGTTGAGGGTGACAACGGCAGTGTCGAACTGCCGTTGCTGGTCGCCGACCGGGGCATTCGTGAGGTCAGTGGTGGGGCTGAACTCCTTGCTGCCGTGTTGCAGGTCGTGGGGTCACGGTGCAGCGTCGAGGACATGCTGGCAGTGGCCACGCATCCGCTGGTGCAGGCCCACTTTGGCTGCGATGACCAAGACGTTGAAGTCTGGCAACGGTGCATTGACCGCACCCGGATCCGTTGGGGACTCGATGGCCCCCGGCGGGGCCGTGACGGACTCGATCAGCCAGAATTGGCGGCCCACACCTGGTGGCTTGGACTCGAGCGGATGCTGCTGGGGGCGACCATTCCCGATGGGTTCCCCGAACCGGTGCTCGGTGGCGTGGTGCCTCTTACCGGGATCGACACGGCCGATCTCGAGGCGGTTGCTCCGCTCGTCACCATCGTGGGCATCATCGATGAACTCGACCAGGCAGTGGCTGAGGATCGTCCGGTTGCGGAGTGGTGCGACCGACTCGAAGTGGCCCTGCTGCGGCTGGCCGGTGATGAGTCAGACGCCTTGGAGGCGGCTCTCCGCGAAATTGATGGGTTGCGGCAGCCGGCGACTCCGGTGCCGGTGCCGTTTTACGATGTGAAGACAATCCTGGCTGGCATGCTGGCTGCAGCTGTGGGACGGCAGCCCTTGCGAACCGGTGCGATAACGGCCACGTCAATGATTCCCTTGCGGGGAGTGCCCTTTCGGGTGATCTGCCTGGCCGGCTTTGATGAAGCGGCGGTCGCGCCGCAGGACGGCGACAGCGATGACCTGGTTGAGCGGCAGCGGCTTCTTGGGGATGCCGACCCGCGACTCGACATTCGCCGGAGCCTCCTCGACTGTCTCTTGGCTGCCGGTGACCAGTTGATCATCACCTGCACCGGTATGAGTGTGGCCACCAACGCCACGCTGCCGTTGGTCACACCGCTGGCAGAGTTTGTGGAGTTTGTGGACCGACATGGGGTTCCGCCACTTCAGCGCAACGGAGAGACGTACAGCGGCATCGAGGTGTTCCATCCCCGGCACGCCTGCAGCCGAAAGAATTTTCTGCGCGGGGCAGTGCGGCCCGACACACCCTGGAGCCATGACAAAGCGGCCCGACAGACCGCCATTGTTTTGGGTGCCGAGCCCGCCCGCTGCCCACCGGCGACAACGGTGGTCCCCCCGCGGACCCTGATCGAACTGAAAAGCCTGGCCTCCTTTCTGGCTGACCCGCTCTGGCCGTATGTCCGGGAGACGCTCTCAATCAATCCCTGGCGAGTGGCACTTGAGCCCACTCCGGCAACGCTACCGCTGGAGTTGTCACGGTGGGAGCAGCGCGACCTGCGGGAGGACTTCCTCCGGCAGCGGCTGGCAACAGCCGCACCGGAGCGATTGGAGCGAGAATGGGTGCAGGCCGTGCAGGCCGATGGAGAAGTGCCGATCTGGGGATACGGCGATACCGCCATCGCTGAGATCGTCGGATTCTCTGCTGCAGTGGTCGACCAGGCCGTCGCGCTGGGCATGCCACTCGATCAGCGAGTTGATGACATCCTGCGGATCGATCTGGAGGGAATCCAACTGGTCGGACACCTCGAACGCTCCCTGGTGGATCAGGCCACGCTGGTGCTGTTGCGGCCAGAAGCGATGCAGTCAAGTCAGTTCAGCCGTCCCAAATACCTGGCGGTCGTCCAGTTGCTGATGGCGGCGGCCGCTGGGATGCCGATCGACAAGGCGGTGGTGCTCAGTCAGCACGAGAAGTGGTCGCCGGGGGCGGTCGATTCCAAAGGCAAACCACTGAAGGCGGTGCAGCAACGGGTCGTCGCGCTCGAGTCAAGCATTGACCGGGCAACAGCCCAACGACTGCTGACCCAGTTGACACAACTCTATCAGCGGGCCGCAACCGAGCCGTTCGGCCAATTCGGTAAGACGGCGGAGGATCTGCTGCACGATCGCACCAAAGCAAACGAGACCTTTGCTGGGTTTGTTGGGTTTGCGGGCCATGCAGGCAGCCTCGAGGTGGTGGTGCACGGCCTGCAGCCTCGATTCGAAGACGTCTTTCACGATCGTGAGAAGATGCTTGCCTTCTTTGAACCCTACCTCGGACTGACCACGGTCTCGTACGTTCGCCCTCGCTACATCTATCAGCCTCGATGAACCTCGATCTTGCCCACGACCGAATCGATACCGGCCTCGTTGTGGAGGCGAGTGCCGGAACAGGCAAAACCTATTCCGTGGCAGCGCTTGTCACGCGGGAACTAGGTCTCCAGGAGGACCTGCGGATTGGGCAAATCCTAATCACCACCTTCACGCGGAATGCGGCCGCGGAATTGCGGCATCGTGTCCGCAAGCGACTGCTTGACACAGCGGCCGCGTTACGGGGAGGGCCGGTCGAGGCGACCGATGCGATCGCGGTCCTGCTCGCAACCGGAGGAGATGACCAGCGTCAGGTGCGGCGGCGCCGGCTTGAGCGGGCGTTGGTCGAATTTGACACGGCCACCATTTCGACCATCCACGGGGTCTGCAGCCGGGTGCTCCGGGCAGCCGGCATCGATCTTGCCGGTCTGGCGGATCCGGACGACACCGAGCGAATCGTTGCCGAGGTAGTCAATGATGCCGTCGTTGCTGCCGCCGCCGCAGGGACGCAGTGGGATGAGCCGCGGGTGCGTGATCTGGTGACGGTGCTGTTGAGCGATCCGTTCATTGAACCGTGGCATGATGAATTAGCAGATGATCCGGAGACACGGGCCCGCCTGGCGGCACTTGGGCCGCTGCTCACCGCATGTGTCGAGCGGGTTCACGCGGCGCTGGCCACAACGCCCGACCCAAATGATCTGCTCAGGCAGGCACATCAGTTGCTGGTCGATCCCGAGCGGGCAGGGCTCCGCAAGCTGCTCGCTCGGCGGTTTCAGCTCGCGATTGTCGATGAAGCCCAGGACACCGATCGCCTCCAGTGGGATTTTTTCCGGCGGCTGTTCCCCGGCATCGATGGTCGCCCGTTGGTGAGCGTCGGTGATCCGAAGCAGGCGATCTATGGGTTTCGTGGGGCTGACGTTCGGGCCTACGTCGATTTTGCGAGTCGGGCTAAACACCATCGCACCCTGACAATCAACCGGCGGTCCGACCAGCCACTCCTGGACCAGCTCAACGCAGCCTTCGCCGGTGCCGACTTCGGACAGGGGATCAGCTATCTCGATGTTGCTGCCCCCGCAACGCGGCAGGCCTCCTGTCTGACTGGGATCGACGCGAGTGTTGAGTTCATCGATATCGGTGAGACAGCCAACCAGCAAGGACTTGTTACGCCAGCAGTTGGAGCAGTGCTCCGGCTGTTGGGGCAGGGAGCGCTAACGCCACCTGGCTGCTCTCAGGCCCGGCCGGTCCTGCCGAAGGATATCTGCGTGCTCGTCCGAACGAGCCGGGTGGGCCAGCAGATTGAACAGCGGCTGGCCCAAAGCGGCGTGCCAGCGGTCAGTGGCGGCACGATCAGTGTGATGGCCAGTGACATGGCCCTCGATGTTCGGCTGCTGCTTGAGGCAATGGAGCGACCAGCCAGCACTGGCCGCGTCCGCCGGGCGGCGGCCACCCGGTTCTTTGGCTACTCGTTGGCCGAAACGGGGCTGCTTGATGAGACCAGGCTTCATGCGGTGCAAGAGCGGCTGATGCAGCTGACGGCGATTCTCCAGAAACAGGGGCTGGCTGCGTTGGGGGTAGCGATTGAAGCGGACGAGGCAATGATGGCACGGATCGTTGCCGGTCGCAGCGGGGAGCGGCAGGTGACTGATTTTCTCCACATCATGGAGGTCCTCGACGCAACCGGTCCGCAGCGGGGCTGCACACCTCAGCAGGCTGTCGAGGCGTTTCACCAGCTGGAGGCCAAGAACCCCTTGCATGAGTTGGTCAGCCGCCGGGTCGAGAGTGACGCCGCTGCGGTGACCATTCTCACCATGCATGCAGCCAAAGGGCTGCAGTTTCCCTGTGTCGTGGTGGCTGATCTGTGGAAGCCGGCAGAGGCGAAGCAGCGGGGGCAAGCGCGACCGGCGGTCTTTTATGCCGAGGATGGGCGGAGGTATGTCGACCTTGGGCATGCGGTCTCCCAGCCGTCAGGCCATGCCCGGCAGCGGCAGCAGGCGGCGGAGAATGAGGAGGCGCGGCGGCTGCTTTATGTGGCCGCGACTCGGGCAGAGCACTATCTCGGCATCGTGGTGCCCAGCCATGATTCGCCGAGCATTCTCCATGAGACCATCACATTGCCGGAAGGTCTGCTTCCTGCCGACCAGTTGCCGCAGCGACTCATCCGTAGCCTGCCGCTGGAGGCGGATGCTGACCAATCGCTCGACCTGGCGGCACTGCCGACGGTTGGGCGAACCGAGCGGCGGATGTCCTTTACAGGCCTGGTCGCTCTTCGGGGCCGAGACGATCCGTATGCACCCGAAGGCGGCGGCTATGACGAGCCGGTGCAGCCGGGCACCAGTCAGCCCACCGGCCCGGGTGCGATTGACACCAGCGAGCATGCTGTGATCGACCTGCCGGCCGGGGTGGCAGTCGGCCGGATTGTTCACGAGGTGTTTGAGCGAGTCGATCCGACGGCGGAGCCCCTTGAGGATGAGGTGCGGCGGGTGGTCCAGCAGCGGGCGGTGACAGGCCGGTTGAAGCATGCCCAGGAGAATCTTGTTGCCATGGTCTGTGAAACCCTGCGGACCCCGCTGGGAGGACCATTCGGATCGCTCACCCTGGCTGCGGTGCCACCTGCCCAGCGGCTGCCTGAGTTGGACTTTGAAATGGGACTGGCCAGCCTGACTGCTGGAGTGCGGGCGCGATCGATTGGCCGCCTGCTGACGGAGTTCCTGCCTGCGGATGACGTGCTGGCAGGCTATGCCGCCACGCTTGCCGGGCCCGCCTTCGATCTGCCTGTTGGTGGTCTCCTGACCGGGTCGATCGATGCGCTGCTCGGTCTGCCGGAGAGTCAGCCCGAGCAGCCGAGGCTGGCGATCTGTGACTACAAGAGCAATCGGCTGCATGCCAGCGGAGCGACTGATCCACTGCAGGCGTATACACCAGATCGGCTCGTGGCGGCGATGGCTGAGCATCACTATCCGCTGCAGGCATTGCTGTATGGCACGGCGGTCACCCGCCTGCTGCGGTGGCGGCTGCCGGCCGTCGATCCCGATGACTGTCTCGTCGGTGTTGTCTATGCCTTCATCCGGGGCATGAAAGGTCCGACGACGCCCCACGATGCCAGTGGACAGCGGTGTGGTGTCTTCGTCTGGAAGCCCCCCCGTGGCCTCTGGCGTGCGTTGAGCGATCTGCTGGTACACCGGCGATTCGAGGAGGTCTCTGCATGACGCCTCCTGCGATCCTTCACGACTATCGTCGGGCCGGAGCGATCGGTCGCGATGATATCTCGACGGCTGCTGTCATGGTGACGTTGGCTGATCGGGAGGGTGGCCAGGAGCCAGACCTGCTCGGCTGGCTGGGCCTCTGTCTCGCCCTCCGCACGGTCCGCGATGGTCATACCTGTGTCGATTGTGACCGGATCGGCGACTGGGCTGCGGGTCTCCAGTTGACGGGCGGAGCGCCACTGGCCTGGCCGCAGCAGGCAGCGGACTGGCTGGCAGCCCTGCGGGCGATTCCCACCCTCGTTGGTCAGCCGGGAGACCGCCGGCCATTCATTCTCGACGGACACCGGCTCTATCTGGGTCGTTCCCTCGCCGAGGAGCAGACCATTGCCGCAACGCTCATGCAGGAACGCTGCAAACGGGTGCGGATTCTGCTGGGCGGCCCGGGAACCGGGAAGACGACCAAGGTCGCCCGCGATCTCGTTGAGCGTCTCACCCAGTTGCCTTCAGGCCAGCGGCCTCCCCGGCTGGCCCTCACCGCACCAACCGGCAAGGCGGCCTCGCGGATGACCGATGTCTTGCGGTCCCGGTGCCTCGAGACCGGGGCCCCGGCTGACGTGGTGGCCGCCGTCACGGCCGAGCCGGCCCGGACCGTGCACAAACTGCTCGGCTTCAACCCGGCTGCCAAGCAGCCCTTCACCTACCATGCAGGCAATCGGCTGCCCCACGATCTCGTTATTGTCGATGAAGCCTCGATGCTTTCCAGTTCGCTGATGCATCATCTGCTGGTGGCTCTCGCCCCCGACGCTGAGATTCTTTTGGTGGGTGATCCAGACCAACTCGCCAGCGTTGCTGCCGGCACCGTGCTGGGTGATCTGGCGGTCTTTCGGGATGACCGGTTTGCCGCCCACCCTCTGCACGGACGCATTGAAACCCTGACGATCAACCATCGAGCCAAATATGCCCCGGGGATCGTGGCCCTGGCCGATGCGATTCGTCGTGGTGATGCCGCAGCCAGTTTCGCGGTGTTGGAGAGCCGGGCGGCCGATGTCACCTGGGTCGATCCGACCCAGAGTCAGGCACTCGAAACGGTCACCGCCTTGGTTGTCGCGCAGGCGGACCGGCTGCGCGAGGTTGCGGAGAAGGGGGATGCCGATGCGGTGCTCACTGCCCACGCGGAGTTGCAGGTACTCTGCGGCCATCGCGAAGGGTCGCTGGGGGTTGCCGGCTGGAATGCCCGGATTGAACAGCGGCTTGGTGTTGCCGCAGCCCTGCCTTGGTACGCCGGCCGTCCGGTCATGGTCACCCGCAACAGTCGGTCACTCGCCCTGTTCAATGGGGATGTCGGGGTGACGGTGCCGGTTGCCGGGCAGGCATCACGACTTGAGGCGATCTTCGGTCAGCCGGGGCAGACGGTGCGGGTGCCGGTCTCACGGTTGGAGGATGTGGCGACCGTGCATGCCCTCACGATTCACAAGAGCCAGGGGTCGGAGTACGAGCATGCAGTGGTGGTGCTACCGGAGCGGCCCAGCCGCATCGTGACCAGAGAGTTGCTTTACACCGGGATCACCCGAGCCCGAAGCCGGGTGACGGTGGTCGGAAGCCGCGATGTCATTGAGGCCGCCATTGAAAAACCGATTCGGCGGGCGACCGGGCTGGCCGAACGCATGGGCTGAGGCTGGCACCTTGTTGTGGTGGTCGGGTGGCGGTTCAGTCAGAGCCTGTGGCCTGAATCTGAGGTGAGGGCTGAAGCAGGGTGGCCTGATGCTCATGGCAGGTGAAGAAGAGCACCTGATGCCGCTGGGCGAAGGCCTGGAGGAGGGCGACTGCCTCGCTGACGCGATCTGCGTCGAAGTGCACCAGCGGATCATCCAGCATGATGAACCCATCCGCAACGCCGAGATAGCGTTCCGCGAGGGCCAGCCGCACGGCGAGGGCAAGAGCCCCGCCTGCTCCCTGGGAGAGCCGCTCCGGCGGCAGGCTGACAGCCCCGCGGGTGATGCGGGCCGGCAGGGTGCCGGTGAAGTCGAGCGAGGTTGTCTCAGCGGTGATGCCGCTGAACAGTTCGGTGACCCGCTCGCCGAAGGTCTCGAGGATCGTGTCGGTATTGGCCTGGGCTGTGACCTGCCCGAGGACGTCAGCAATCCGCTCGTAGCAGCGGCCCGTTTCCCGCACTCGCTCAAAGGTGCGTTCGGCGGCCTCCGCCTGTTCGGCAACATCTTCGCTGCGGCGTTCCCCCAGGCTTGCCTCGAGGCTGGCCCGCTCCGCTGCCAGGGCTGCCCGGGGTTCGCGACTGCTGTTCAGGCGTTGTTGGGCCGCATCGAGGCTGGCGATGACCGCCTCAGCGGTCTCAAAGCCCTCCGGGAGGGATGGCAAAGCCGCCACGGCTGCAGTTGCCTCGCGCAGGTGCTGTTGCGCGGTGAGGACTGCCAGACCGAGCTGTTCCAGTGTGTTGTGGGCCGCCTGGTACTCCTCCAGCGTCTTCCGCTGACTGGCCGCTTCATGGTCACCTCGCGACATCGTCTGGCGGAGGCTTTCGAGTTCGGCTTCAAGCGTGGCAATGTTTCGGGTGGGTGGCAGTGTCGTGATGCTGGCGACCGCAGCCTCCCACTGGTCGAGTGTGCGGTCCTGCAGCAGGGCGTTGAATGTTTGTTCTCTGGTGCTGGCCTCACGGGTGAGGGCTGCATGCTGGGCGGCCTGATTTCGTGCCGCAGCGGCGCTGGGCATTCCACAGCCGCTGAGTGTCGTGGCAAGTTCTTCCCGGGCCGTTTTGAGTTCAGTGAACAATGCCGACAGGTCGGCTCCTCCACTGTCGACCGTGAGCCTCAGGTCCCCTGTCTCCAGTTGCACCCGGCCGGCGGCTGTGCCCTCAGTCGGTTCGGTGGTGAGGGGCAGGGACTCCGTCGGCTCTGTTCCCCGGGTCAGCTGGACCGTCGCCGGTGCCGTCGGTTCGATCTGCCAGCGGAGTTCCCGGGCAGCCAACTGGGTTTCAATGCGGGTGATCACCTCCTCGATGCGATTGATGGCCGCCAGGCTTTCAGCATCGGGATGCGGCTGGGCAGCGGCAGCCCGGCAAGCTGTTTCGTGGTCGGCCTTGGCTTTAAGGATCGCCTGGTGACTCGCCAGGAGACCCGCCGCCTGCTCACGCCGGCGGGCGGTGCTGAGTTCCTCGCGGAGTTTGGTGTCGGTATCGATCAGCTGTGTCCGGCGGGCCTGCCAGGCCGAGGCTGCCGCATCGACAACGGGCCAGGTGGCAAAGGCTTTTTGTAGTCGGGCAGCCTCAGCCTCGAGCCGCGGGACCCGTTCATCGAGCGTCTTCCGTTCAGCGAGGTGGCTCCGGAGTCCACCGAACCGTTCCAGCAGCGATTCATCGGTCTGGTTTTGGGAAGCCAGTGCCGCCAGTTCGGTCGTCACTCGGTCAATGTCCTGTTCGACCGCCAGAATCTGTCGCTGCTCTTCCACCAACCGCTGCCAGGCATACCAGGCCGCCAGAATCTCACCGACGCCCTGTTTCCACTCGTTCCCAACACCCTTTTCCTGACAATTCTGCCGCTGCGGCCGCTGCCGCTGATCATCCCAGCGGTTGAACAGCCGTTTGAGCCGCTCGCGAAGGGCCAGTTCAAGCTGCTGCTGGTCAACTTCACCAGCCGCGGCGGCTCCGGCCTGGGCCAGACTGCGGATGTCCCGGAGTGCACTCGCATTGGCTTCGAGCGCGGCAAGGGTGCGTTCCAGTTCGTCATGGCCGGTCACCAGAACATGGCGAAACGTGGCCTCGTTGTGGCCGAGCAGGTCGGCGAGCATCGTGGCGATCCGCTCTGGATTGGCCAGCGTTACACCGGTCGCTGAGGTCAGGCTGACGGTTGCACCTGCCCCCCAGGTTTTGCTGAGGGTGTAGTGCGTGCCGCCATGCTCGAACTCGAGGGTGACGCTGGCGTGATCACCGCCAGGAAGCGGGAACCAGCAGGCGAGGGTGTCCCGCAGCCGCGCCGGTGTCAGGCCGCTGGGCGTGAACAGAGCGTGGCAGATGGCCTGTCGGAGCGTCGATTTGCCGGTTTCATTCGGGCCACTCACCACCGCGACTGGGGTGGCAAGATCCCAGGTGGTGTCCTGAAACCGGCCGAACGGATGCAGCCTGGCAGCGAGCAGCCTCATGACCGGGTGACCTCCTGAATGAGGTCATGGGCCAGCGTGACGGCATCCGGATGATCCGCATCATCAAGGAGGGCCGTGAGCAACTGCTCGGCCAACCCCCCGCTGGCATAGGTGGCGGCAATCCGCGCCTGGTCGATCTGCTCGTGCAGGTCGAGGTCGACGGTGAAGGAGAGAAATGGGGGCCGCAGTCGGTCGAGGGTGGCCTCCAGGGTTTGTCGGTCAGCAGCGGCGAGTCGGCCGGTCAGGTGCAGATCGAGGACGGTCGTCGCTGTATCACAGGCAGCGCAGGTGGCTTCCAGGCGGTCAATGTCGGCGGTTCCTGTCAGCGTTTCGTGGAGCCGTACAAACCGGATCGTGCCTGGCGTCAACTGTTCGTACCGCTCGACGCGGTTGCCGGCGCACTCGATCAGCCAGGCCGACCCACCGTGACGGCAGCGGACCGAGTCGGGGGTGTGGATGCCGGCCATGAAGAAGGGTGAGTTCGTGCCGGTTGGGGTGGTGGGAAACGGAACATGAATGTGCCCCAGCAGCCATGTGGCCAGGCCGGCCTGTTCGAGTGCGGCTGCATCCATCGTGAAGTAGCGGTCGGCGGCATCGAGCCCGAGACCGGTTACATTGCCATGGGCGATGCCGATGCGGAGGGCCGCTGCATCCTGGTCGGCCGTGGTCACCCAGCCAGTCGTCGGCTCTTGGCCGGTTTTGGAGGGGCAGGGACAGGGGAAAAAGTCGACCGGCTGACCAGCCACTTCGTACCGACGGACAGCCGGGCTGGAAAGCAGCTCGATCGTCGACGTGGCGTCGGTTGCCTTGCGGAATCGCTTCCAGACTTCGGTGTCGGCGTCACCGAAGAAGTCATGGTTGCCTGGCAAGACGAGGACAGCAGTCCCAGCAAAGCCCTGCAGGATCGTGGCAGTTCGCTCGACATCCGCCGCCTTGACTCGGGTGGAGTCGAACAGATCACCAGCCACCACGAAGAAGTCAGCCTGCCGGTCATTCGCCGTTTGGATGAGCCGAGCCAGGGCGGTAAATCGTTCCTCGATCAGTGCTGTCCGGGCAGCCTCATCATACGGACGAAACGGCAGGCCGATGTGGTTGTCGCCGGTGTGGACGATGCGGATGGGCATGGTACGGAATCGTCCTGAGCGCGGGGCCTTGCCGGGAAGGGGCCTACGAGAACTTCAGCCGGGCTCCTGCCAGACGCCGGTGGAGTTCGGCCATCAGGTCGTCTTCGGCTGCCTCATCCTCGGCCTCGTAGGTGACGGAGAACCGGGTGAAGGCACCGCAGTCGTCCCAGGGCACCGTCGAGATAGAGAGTTCTTTGATCAGGAACTGCCCCGCCTCCGAGGCGTTGGCGAAGGCGAGGTCGCCTGCACCCGTGGGGCTCTTGGTGTAGAGGAAGTAGGTGCCGCCGGGCATTTCACACTCGAATCCGACCGCTCGCAGCACGCCGACGAGTTTTTCTAGCCGGCGGCGGTACTTCTCCCGGACTTGGCGGGGAATCTCCGGGTCGGCGAGCGCCGCAGCCGCGGCCTTTTGGATGGCGATGAACTGGCCCGAATCGCTGTTGTCCTTCACATCCGCGAAGGCCTGCACTAGTTTTTCGTGGCCGCAGACCCAGCCGAGCCGCCAGCCGATCATGTGGAAGCCCTTTGACATGGAATGGACCTCAACGCCCACTTCCTTGGCGCCGGGAATGGACAGGAACGACAGCGGCTCATCGTCATAGGAGAGCATCATGTGGGCGGCGTCCTGCACCACGATGATCCGGTTGGCCTTGGCGAACGCGACCACCTTTTCATAGAAGGCCCGCGTCGCCGTCTTGCCGGTGGGGCTGTTGGGATAGCAGAGCACCAGCAGCTTCGTTCGGGCGAGGACGTCGGCCGGAATGCCATCGAGATCGGGGAAGTAGTCATGTTCCGGCACCAGGGGCAGTTTGTGGACCTCGCCACCGAACCAGCGGGTGGCGGTGCCGGCAACCGGATAGCCGGGTACCGTCATCAGGGTGATATCACCCGGATTGATGAAGGCGGCCGGCAGCATCGCATAGGCCGTCTTCGAGCCGATGCAGTGGTTGACCTCTTTGGCGGGATCGAGCGCGATGCCGAACTCCCGCTGCATGAAGCCGGCGACCGCTTCCTTGAATTCGGTGATGCCGTTGTCGGCATAGCCGCGGTTCTCCGGCCGATCGATCTCCCGGCGCATCACGGCCCGAACGCTTTCCGGAGCCATTTCATCGTTCTCGCCAATGCCAAAGTCGAGCATGGCTCGCTCAGGGTGGTCAGCGAGGGCTTGCCGCTTGGCCCGTTTGATCAGTTCGAACTTGTAGATCTCGGTGCCTTTGCCGTAGCCAGCTCCGCCGATGCGTTCGGCAAAGCGATCCTGAAACCAAGGGTCGGTCGATTCGGGAGTGGCAGGGGTGGCAGTCGACATGGGATCCTTTCTGGAGGGCAGCGTTCACCTGGGGCGGAGGGCAAGCGACCGCTGGTGCGGTAGCCCCACCTGCTCGAAGATAAAAGGTTCGACCGACAAATCCAAGCAGTGCCGCCGGCGGAGCGGTGCGAAGCCGACTTTGGGATGCAGCGTCACCGGCAATCACGCTAAAATGGTCAAAGGAGGAATCAGTCCATGCGTACCTCAATTGTTCCCGTCGTCGTTCTGCGGTTCTGGCAGCCTGTCGCGGCCTCTGATTATGGGCCGCTCGATGGAGACTTTGACCCCTTCGATGATGACGAGGCGGTCGACGACCTGGTCACGTTTGAATGACCGGTTTGCCCGTGACGTGAAGAATTGCCGACGGGCTGAACAACTGGTGATGAGCCTGAGCCTGCGGCTGCGGTCGCTCAGCGGTTACTCTGCATCCGGACGGCGTAACACCAGCACCCGGCAGGGAGCATGCCGGAGGACCCGTTCCGCCACACTACCAAGAAACAGCCGCTTGACGCCGTGGTAGCCGTGGGAGGGAACGATGATCAGGTCAGCCTGCTGCCGCTGGGCGTAGTCAGCGATCTCAAGGCCCGGCGTACCGATGCACACGGCCAACTGGGCCGCAGATGCTCTATGCTTCTGGGCAAGCTCGGTCAGGGCTTTCGTGACCGCTGCGGTGCGGGTTGCGTCGGTAAGGTCACCGAGGAGGACACCGGGTGACATCGTCTCTAGCGGCAGCATGACGTGGATCAGGTGGATCTGAGACGGATCCTCGGCCACGTCAAGGGCTGCCGCGATGGCCTCGGCAGAGGCGGGCGAAAAATCGATCGGCACAATGACCGTGGAGGCAGACAGCGGCATGGGGAAGACTCGTTGGCAGGGATAGGGGGAATCAGGCGTAGGTGGTGAACTCGTTGTTTCGGTAGCGGGTCCAGTAGTCGGTGAGCAGGGCTTTGACCCGAGGGGCGAGAATGACGCCGCCAATGATGTTGGGGAAGGCCATCGACAGAATCATCAGGTCGGAAAAGCTGATGACATTCTCCAGGGATGAGATGGCCCCCAGCACGATGAACCCGAGGAAGAGCATGCGGTAGACAATCACAGCCCGACGGCTTGCTCCAAAGATGTACTGCCAGGCCTTTTCGCCGTAGTACGACCAGCTGATCATGGTCGAGTAGGCAAACAGAAAGACGGAGATGTTGAGCACAACTGGAAACCAGTTGATGGTGTCAGCGAAGGCCCAGCGAGTCATTTCAACACCCTCCCCCGCAGCAGGATTGTTGTACGCACCACTGACGATGACCACGAGCGCCGTCATCGTGCAGATGACGACGGTGTCGATGAAGGGGCCGAGCATGGCGACCATGCCTTCACGGACCGGTTCATCGGTCTTGGCGGCGGCATGGGCGATGGCGGCCGAGCCGACGCCGGCTTCGTTGGAGAAGACTGCGCGGCGAATGCCCTGCACGAGCACCCCGATGAACCCGCCAAACGCCGCTTCAGGAGAGATGCACGACCGGATGATCAAGGCGGCTGCGGCCGGTAACTGCTGGGCGTGCATCACCAGAATGATCAGCCCAGCAGCGACATAGATGCCGCACATCAGTGGAATGATTTTCTCGGTGACCTGACCGATGCGTTTGATGCCGCCGATAATGACCAAGCCAACGAGGAAGGCGAGGATGCTGCCAAAGATCCAGTCGAGACCGGCGACATCGCCGACCATCCCGCGGATGGCCGAGGTGGCCTGATTGGCCTGAAACATGTTGCCGCCACCGAAGGAGCCACCGATGCAGAAGATGGCGAACACCAGCCCGAACATCTTGGCGAGCAGGAAGGGGAACCCCTTCTGCTGGAGGCCGATCTCGAGGTAGTACATCGGCCCACCGTCAACAGTGCCGTCGGGGTGGACCTTGCGGTAGACCTGGGCGAGGGTGCATTCATTGAACTTGGCGGTCATCCCGAGCAGTCCGATCAGCATCATCCACACCACCGCCCCCGGCCCACCGGTCTGGATGGCGACGGCGACGCCGGCGATGTTTCCCAAGCCGACAGTCGCGCTGAGGGCCGATGTAAGTGCCTGGAAGTGAGAGATCTCGCCGGGATCGTTTGGGTTGTCATAGCGGCCGCGGGTGATGTCGATGGCATGCTTGAAGCCCCGAATGTTCAGCCAGCCGTGATAGAAGGTGAAAAACAACGAGCCACAGAGCAGGATCAGCACAATCAGTGGAATGGGGATGGCAGGCAGGGGCTCCCAGAAGAGCACCCTGGCCATGGCGTCGACGACAGTGCCGAATTGGGCATCGATGGTTTCGGCAAGCGACTGCTTTGCCGCAGCGGCGGCGGGCGGAGACTCGGCCGCACTGGCTGGTGGCAGGAAAGCCACCAGGCTGATAAGAGACAGCACCATGAATGAGGTCAGGCGGGTGCGGGCTTGATGCATCGTGGCTCGATTTCCGGAGAAAAATGGTGGAACCCCCCCAGGGAGAATACGCGGTGCGGCGGCTGGTTGCCAATTGCAAGGAGGACTCCGCGCGGCGACAGGGCTGGTCGGGGAAGCCGGTGGTGGCTGCGGCGGCTGCACGGCGAGGCAGGCCGACTGGTGGGAGGCGGTCTACAGTGGACCCGAGAGAGCCCGATTTTCAGACATGGTGGAGATGAGATGGCAGTGAGACGTCCCCCGCTTTGCGTCTGGCTGAAACGCGATCTGCGTGTGCAGGACCATGCCGCCCTGGCCGCTGCCACGGAGCAGGCAGGCGGGGCTGCTGTGCTGGCAGTCTTTCTTTACGAGCCGGAGCTTCTCGCCCAGCCAGAGTGGAGCCCCCGTCACACCGCCTTCCAACGTGAGTGCCTGGTTGAGCTCGTTCCGGCGTTGGCGAAACGGGGTATTCATCTGATTACCCGCCACGGTGAGGCGGTGGCGATGCTTGGGCAACTGCGGCGCGAGACTGGCTTCGACAGCCTGTTCGCGCACGAAGAGACCGGGACGGGGGTGAGCTATGCCCGTGATCGCCGTGTCCGCCGTTGGGCCCGCGCGGCGGGGGTGCGGTTCATTGAATTGCCGCAGGCGGGCGTGGTGCGACGGTTGGCCTCGCGGAACGGCTGGAATCGTCAGTGGGAAGCACACGCGGCGGCCCCTCAGGCTGTGGTGAGGCCACAGGGCCGGGAAGCTACCAGTAGCCTGGTGCGGCTGCCGACGGCAGGCCTGCTGGGACCAGAGGAGCTTGGGCAGGAGTCTGATCGATCAGAGCGTCAGGGTGGAGGCGAGGAAGTGGCTGCCACGGTGCTCACCGATTTTTTGGGCCGTCGCGGGCGAGCCTATGCGGGTGGGATTTCGTCACCGCTGACAGCGGCAACCGCCTGCTCACGGCTGTCACCGCACCTGGCGTTCGGTTCGCTTTCGATCCGGCAGGTATGGCAGGCCAGTGAGGCGCGGCGGCTGGAGGTGAAGGCTGCCGTGGCGACGGCCACCCTGCCCCGTGAGCGGTTTGCCTTGCGTGCCTGGCGGCGGAGTCTCGCGGCGATGCAGTCACGGTTGCACTGGCACTGCCACTTTATGCAGAAACTGGAAGATCAGCCGGCCATCGAACAGACCAATATGTGGCGGGCGGCCGACGGGCTACGCGAAGAGACATTCTCAGAAGATCGGTTTACGGCCTGGAAGGCTGGCCGCACCGGCTACCCGCTCGTCGATGCCTGCATGCGGAGCCTGCAGGCAACAGGCTGGCTAAACTTTCGGATGCGGGCCCTGCTGGTCTCGTTTGCCAGTTACTCACTCTGGCTTCACTGGCGGCCGACGGGTCTGCATCTGGCCCAGTTGTTCCTCGATTTTGAGCCGGGGATTCACTGGTCGCAGATGCAGATGCAAAGTGGCACGACCGGGATCAACACGCTCCGGATCTACAACCCTGACAAACAGGCCATCGAACAAGACCCCAACGGTGTGTTCATCCGCCGCTGGCTCCCGGAACTCACTGCCGTGCCGGATGAGCATATTCATCAGCCGTGGACCATGCCGTCAGCGGTGCAGCAGGCGGCAGGCTGCCTGATCGGACGCGACTACCCAGCACCGATCGTGGACCACATTGCGGCCCTGCGGGAGGCGAAGGCACGATTTACAGCCCTCCGGCAGGATCCGGCTGCGCGGGTTGAGGCTCAGGGCGTTGCCCTGCGGCATGGAAGTCGCCGGGACCGTCGGGGTGCGATGCAGCAGGATTCGGAACGGCGGCAGCGAGGTGGTCGAGCCAGCCGTCACCGCAGGCGGGCAGCCCAGGATGGCCAGAAGACGTTCACATTCCTCGCTGAAGAACCAGAGGGGGCATGATGGGGAAACGGCCAGTGCCGACGAAAGTCTGCAGCGTCTGTGGCAGACCATTTGCGTGGCGGAAAAAGTGGGCCCGCTGTTGGGAGCAGGTCCGCTTCTGTTCGCAGCGTTGCCGCCGGACGGCCCGCTCGGCAGAAGCAGCGCGATAAGCCGGCGGCTGGTGACCGGTTGACGAGCGAATCGCCAATCCCCCCAGTCCACCGAAATGGCCGCCAAAACCCCCTGGTTTTGGCCTTCGCCCATTCCGGGTCTTTCGCTAATGTCCCCTGTCCAGCAGCGGTCCCGGCCCCATCGCGGTCGCCTGCCGCGTGTTCCCCCGCACCTTGAGGAGCTCTTCCATCATGGAACGCAGCCAGTTGTCGGCGATTGTTCTCGACTTGCTCGAGAAAGAAACCGGCGAAACCTATGACGCACTGGACGAGTCAACCACCCTCACAGAGGGCCTCGGCCTCGATTCACTCGATATGGCTGGACTTGTCCTCCACATCGAAAGCCACTTTGGCATTCAGATCGAAACCGAGTTGCTTGATCAGATCAAAACCGTCGGTCAGATGCTCGACACCTTGGAAGAAAAACTGGCTGCAAAGGCGAGCGAGAAGAAGGCCGCCTGAACAATGTGTTGATCCTCCGCCCCAGTGGCGCTGGCGGTTCAGCCTGTGCCAGCGGGCTCTGCCCAGTTGCTGATTGGTCCTGGTCATGTCCCTCTCTCCTGCCGCCGCCGTTGCACCCTTGGGTGCCTGCGTGATTCGAGGGGCCGCTGTCGTCACCGCCCGGCTGACGGAGATTCCACTCCTGGCGCGGCAGCCTGCCCCTGCGGGGGCACCAGCACTGCCAGCCCGCTTTCTCCGCCATGCCGATGAACAGACTGTGGTTGGACTCCAGGCTGTGCTCAGGACGCTGGGAGCTGGTGATCCTGCCCACCCGCGTGATCTCACTGGCGACGCCGTCGTTGCTGCCAGCTGCCGGGCAGGCCAACTGACCGCTGCCCGCACGATGGTTGGCCTTGAGCGACAGGGTCCGGTTGGCGTCACCCCCCATGTCGTGCCGCAGTGCTCGTTGCATTCACTTGCCTCGGCAGTCAGTGTCGCGTTGGGCATGCACGGCCCCAACATCGGCGTGGCCGGTGGACCGGCTGCCATCCGTGAGGGGCTCATGGCAGCCTCCACTCTGGCGATGACGCTGACCGCACCGGCCGCCATTTGGCTGATCGTAACCGGCTGGGATGATCAGCCCTGTCTCGATGATGAGGCCACGCCACAGACCGATCCAACCTGTCGAAGCCTCGCCCTCTGCCTCCAGGCAATCCCCCACGGAAGCACGCTGCCGCGGGAGATGCCGCATCTCGTCATGACGCAGAATCCCCAGCATGCAACCGAAGACCGTCCCTTCTGGGAGCACTGCGAACGGTTGACCCAGGGACGGACAACGGCGGTTGACTGCGGCCGGGGGCTGCATGCGGTCCTGCAGCCTGGGATCAACGGGTTTGGGGTTCAGCCTCCTTCGCACAGACAGGAGGCAGCCTGATGGCAGACCAGCATCCGCCTGTCGTGATTACTGGCATTGGCGCGGCCACCCCGCTGGGAAATTCGTTTATGAGCATTGCGGACGCCCTGATGGCAGGACGCTCTGGAGTCAGCCGCTACGATGCCACCACCTTTGGTCGCCCCCAAGAGTATCCTGCTGCAGTCGTCAGCAACGTTGCCAGTCCACCGGCGGAAGCCACCACACTTGCCCAGGGAGCCTTCAGCAGACTCAGTCGTCTGGAGCAGTTGGCCATCAGTCCGGCGGCCTGGGCACTGCATGATGCCGGGCTGACACCCGCTGCGGCCGGAGGGTACCCGCCGAACCGCATCGGCGTGGTGGCAGGAATTGGGGCTGAGCAGTTGAAGCACTGGGAGCAGGACTACCTGCAGGGCTCCCGGGATGTCTTCGCCCCAGCGGCGACTCCAACGCTCGTCCAACGGCTGGCCGCAACCCTCGGCGTGACCGGGCCCACCACCACGGTTGCCGCCGCATGTGCCTCCAGTGGCTATGCAATCGGCCTGGCCCGGTCCTGGCTGGAAGCTGGCTGGGTCGATGCCTGTGTCGTCGGTGGGTGCGACATCCTCAGTCCCACCGCGTTGGCCGCCTTCCACAACCTCCGGGCGCTCTCCCGTCGTGAGGATGATCCTGCGGCAGCCTCGCGGCCCTTCGATGCGGACCGGGACGGCTTTGTCATGGGTGAGGGAGGCGTGTTTTTCGTGTTGGAACGCCGGGCTGATGCCGACCGACGTGGTCAGGCGTGCTATGGCGAAGTGGCCGGGGTCGGCATGACGAGTGACGCCAGTCACATGGTCAGCCCCTGCAGCAACCCTACCCAGGCTAGTCGGGCGATCACCCAGGCACTCGGCGATGCCGGCCTGAGCCCCGCTGCCGTTGACTACATCAACGCTCATGCCGCCGGGACACCGGTCGGTGATGCGGCGGAGGCTGCTGCCATCCGCGCAGCCCTCGGTGATGCGGCCACGGACGTCCCTGTCAGTTCAACCAAAAGCATGTCGGGGCATCTGATCAGCGCGGCGGCGGCCTTTGAGGCGCTGGCATGCTTGGCGGCGTTTGAGCGGAACTGCCTGCCGCCAACCATCAATCTCGACCAACCTGGCGAGGGCTGTGATGTGCACCATGTCGCCAACCAGTCCCGGCCTGCACAGGTAAACGTTGCCGCCAGCAATTCCTTTGGCTTTGGCGGGGCCAATCTCTGCCTTGTCCTCAAGCGGGCAGCCTAATTCTCGTCCCGTTCCGTTCGCTCACCCTTCAGTCACGTTTCTTTTCCTTGGAGTTCCATGATGTCCAACAGTTCGAACACCTCGCCTTCCCGCATCACCCTGCCGCACCTCGGTGCCGCGACCGACAGCCTGCTGGCCACACTCGTTGCCAGGTGGCACGAGGTTGAGCCGGCACACGCAGAGACCGAGCTCACGGGAAAGATCTGCGACCTGCATCGGTTCAACTTCTTGCTGTGGCACGAGGAGGACATTGCCCGCTCCCCCGAGGTCACTGATACCAGAATTGCCGCCGTCAAACGGGCCATCGACGGTTACAACCAGGCCCGCAACGACGCCATTGAAAAAGTTGACGATTGGCTGATTGCGGAACTGGCCCGCCGCGGTGTGACTGCAGCCGCTGATGCTCCGGCCGCTACCGAGACGCCGGGCGCGGCGATCGACCGGCTTTCGATTCTGGAACTCCGCCGGTATCACATGCGGGAACAACTCGAGCGGGATGATGCGACCCAGGAGCACCGTGAGAAGGTCGCTGCCAAGATGGTCATCCTTGATCAGCAGCGGGATCATCTGATCACTGCTCTGGATCGGCTGGTCGAAGAAATCTTCGCTGGTCAACGGCCGCTGCGAGTCTTCCGGCAGATGAAGATGTACAACGACCCGACGATGAATCCTTACCTGTACAAGGCGGCGAAGACAGCGGCCTGATCAGGCCGTCCTGCCGCCCAGCGTGTGCTTTCAATCGCGGCCCGCAGTGGTGTTTCATCACTGCGGGCCGTGTTCGTTTCGTGGTGGCTGTGGCCCTGTGGGTGGCCGTGAAAGCCACCGCCACCGTGTAAGACACACAGATTCGGTACATTCCTCCGGAGCACCCTTCTGCTTTTAAGGTTTCGGGAGACTGCTGCGATGGCATGTCGTCTGCTCCATGTTCTTTCGGTTTGGCTGCTTTGCAGTCTCGTGGTGCCGGTCCTCGGCCGGGCGGCTGAAACGCCGAATATCTTGTTTCTGTTCGCGGACGACTGGGGCCGCTACGCCTCGCTGCTTGCCGAAGTCGACGGACCGGGGGGCATCAACGACGTCGTCCAGACCCCGAACTTCGATGCGATCACCCGCCGTGGCGTCTTCTTTCGCAACGCCCACGTCAGCGCGCCGTCCTGCACCCCCTGCCGCAGTAGCCTGCTGACCGGCCGGCACTTCTGGCAGACCGGAAGCGGCTCAATTCTGGTTGGCGCCGTCTACGATGACACGATTCCGAGCTTTCCGCCGCTGCTTCGCGACGCCGGCTATTTTCTCGGCTACTCCCACAAGGTCTGGAGCCCCGGCCGGCCGGTCAACGCGCCCTATGCCAAGCAGGACAGCTTCCAGCGACACGGCGGCCGGATCAATCAGTTCTCGCAGCAGGTGACGAAGATGGTGGCCGCCGGTAGGCCCCGCGAGCCGGCCAAACAAGAAATTCTTGAGGCTGTCCGCGGCAACTTCCGCGACCTGCTCACCGCGCGGCCTGACGCATCGCCGTTCTGTTACTGGTTCGGCCCGACCAACGTCCACCGCCAGTGGATCAAGGGCAGCGGCCAGGCCCTCTGGGGCATCGACCCCGACACCCTCCAAGGCAAGCTGCCCGCCTTTCTGCCCGATGTGCCCGAAGTCCGCGAGGACCTCGCCGACTACTTCGGGGAGATCGCCGCCTGGGATGCCGCCATCGGGGTGCTGCTGGATGAACTCGACCAGGCGGGCCTCGCCGACAACACCCTGATCGTCATCAGCGGCGACCATGGGGCTCCCGGCTTTCCGCACGGCAAGTGCAACCTCTATGACTTCGGCACGGGTGTCTGCCTGTCGGTCACCGGCCCCGGTGTTCACGGCGGCCGGGTGGTCGACGACATGGTCAGCCTCATCGATCTGGCCCCGACCTTCCTGGAGGCCGCCGGCGTCACTCCTCCGGAGACGATGACCGGCCGCTCGCTCTGGCCAATCCTGCGGTCAGAAAAGAGCGGCCTGGTCGACCCGACCCGTGACTGCGTCTACACCGGGAGGGAGCGGCATGTCGAGAATGCCCGGGCCGACTTCACGCCGTACCCGCAGCGTGCGATTCGCACCCAGAACCATGCGCTGATCCTCAATTTTTGCCCGGACCGCTGGCCGCTGGGCGATCCATACCGGCTTGAGGATGGACCCGAGCCGACGGTCAGGGAACTCGAAAACAATACCCGCGTCACCCTGCCGGACGAGGATGCCGGGCCGACCAAGGCCTGGCTGGTCGGGGCCCGGAAGACCGAGCCGTGGCGGGACCACTTTGCCAAGGTCTATGGCAAGCGTCCCCGAGTGGAACTCTATGACCTGCGGAACGACCCAGATGAAATGCAGAACATTGCCGAGGATCCGGCGCACCAGAGCCGTCGCCATCAGCTTGAGCAACGGCTGCTTGCCGAACTGGAGCGAACCGGTGACCCGCGGCTGATCGACAACGGCCGCTTCTATGAAACACCGCCGATGGCCGGGCCGGTGAGCCAGTAACACCAGGATTGCCAGATGCTGCGAGTCGTCTTTTTTTTGATCGGGATGGTCCTGGCCGTCACAGCCCGGGCTGCCGAGCCGCCCAACGTGCTCTTCATCGCCATCGATGATCAGAACGATTGGATCGGCCATCTCGGTGGGCACCCGTTGGCCAAGACTCCGCATCTTGATGCCCTTGCCGCTCGGGGCACCAGCTTCACCAATGCCCACTGCCAGGCACCGCTGTGCAATCCCTCTCGGACGAGCCTGATGCTCGGTCTGCGGCCCACCACCACGGGTATCTATGGCCTGGCGCCGTGGTTTCGCACGATTCCTCAGTGGGCTGACCGGGTCAGCCTGCCGCAGCACTTTGCCCAGCATGGCTACCTGACGGCTGCGACGGGCAAGATCTATCACGGCGGCACGGGGCCCCGCCGCCGGCCCAAGGCAGCCGCGGACAGCCGGCCGCCGGAGTTTGAGATCACTGGAACCTTTGGTGGCGTCGGTAGTAGGCCGCCGAAGAAACTCACCCCGCCCGCGCCGATGGGGAACCATCCCGCGATGGACTGGGGCGTCTGGCCTCCCGATAATGACGACACGAAAAAAGGTGACTACCAGGTTGCTAGTTGGACGGTTGAGCAGATCAGAAATGCGCCGAAGGATCGCCCCTTCTTTCTGGCTGCCGGCTTCTTTCTGCCGCACGTTCCCTGCTATGCCACGCAGCAGTGGTTCGATCTCTACCCTGGTGACGACTCGGTGCTTCCGCCCTTTCTGGCAGATGACCGCGATGACACACCGCGATTCTCCTGGTACCTACACTGGTCGCTGCCCGAGCCGCGGCTGCGCTGGCTTCGGGAGAACAAGCAGTGGCAAAATCTCGTTCGCAGTTACCTCGCCTGCACCAGTTTTGTGGATGCCCAGATCGGCCGGCTGCTGAACGCCTTGGAGGAAGCCGGCCTGGCAGACAACACGATCGTGGTGGTCTGGGGCGACCACGGCTGGCATCTGGGTGAAAAAGCGATCACCGGCAAGAACACGCTGTGGGATCGGGGCACGAAGGTCCCGCTGATTTTTGCCGGACCGGGTGTGACAGCCGGGCAGCAGTGTAGCCAGCCGGCGGAACTGCTCGACATCTACCCCACACTCATCGATCTGGCCGGCCTACCGGCTCGCGTAGACCTTGAGGGCAGCAGCCTGGTTCCACAGTTGACGAACGCAGCCGCCCCACGAGCTCGCCCTGCACTCACCAGCCACAACCAGGGTAACCATGCGGTTCGCAGTGAACGCTGGCGGTATATCCAGTATGCCGATGGCACCGAAGAACTGTACGACATGGAGGCCGATCCCCACGAGTGGCAGAACTTGGCTGGTGATCCTGGGCAGGCGGCCGTGCTGGCGGCTCACCGGCGCTGGCTGCCGACCATTGACCGTCCGCCTGCCCCGGGTAGCGCCCACCGTGTGCTCACCTATGACCCAGCCACCGATGAGGCAATCTGGGAGGGCACGACAGTCCGGCGAGCGGATACGATTCCGCAGTAACAGCGGGCAGGCCGGTACTCGTTGCTCCAGCTCAGCGGTCGGCCTCAAGGGTCGTGAGCAACCGTTGCACCCGATCGAGATCGACACCTGCCGGCTGGCGGGTGACCAGCCAGCGGCCATCAGTCAGGGCAATCTCCGGGCGATTGAGCCGGTGGGCGGTGAGCATCCGCAGCAGCCGACTGCGGGCGGACTCCGGATCGATCGTCAGCATCGCATCGAGGTAGCGAAGCATGGCGGAGGTATCTTCGTCCCGGGCGGCGATCGCCAGCAGGTTATTGAGCATCCGGGTAACAATTGCCTGCCCGCCGGCCACCTCCAGATGTTGCTCGGTAAGTTCTTCACCGGTGGTTTCGGCCAGCCGCTGGGCAAGTTCGGCACGGGAAAGCCGCCTGCCCCGGTCAAAGACATCGATCCATTCAGGCGTGCCCTGACGAGGCTCAAACCGGACGAGGAAATGCCCCGGGAAACCGATGCCGTGCACGGTCACGCCCAGTCGCTTTGCCAGTTCCATGTAGACCACTGACAGCGTGATCGGAATGCCTTCCCGGTCATCGAGGACTTCATTGATGTAGCTGTTGGACGGATTGTGATAGTCCCCCCGACTTCCGTGGAAGCCGAGTTCAGAGAACAGGACCTGGTCGAGCATGGCGATCCGCTCATGGTCAGCGGCCTGGTCCGGCAGCCGTGTCGCAATGGCTTCCGCCAGCCGGTCGACTTCGGCACGGGCTGTCCCACTGTCGAGTTCAGGGTTGTCGAGCCGCGCGATGAGTACTGCGCCCCAAAAGAGGTCGCCCTGTGGTCCAGTCTTGGTGGTCCAGTTCGCCAACTGATCAAGGATCTGGCGGTGGTGCACCTCACCGGCCAGTTTCCGCAGGCGAGCCGAGCGGCGGTCGAGTTTCACCGCCTCAAGTTCAAGGGCGGTCAGAGCGTCTGGGCCCAAGTCACCGAGTTGCTCCAGAATTGCTGGCGGGGCCGGGCCAACCGGTTGCAGGCCATTCGTCGCCGTGCTCACTTCGGTCAGCACCGCTGCATCTGGCTGGAGTGTTGGCACCTGCAGTCCCGCCACAAAGCCCCGGAAGTTCGCTTCTGTTCCCCGGAAACTGGCCAGCCCCACCTGGCCGTCTCGGAAGCGATGGTCTGCCGAGACAATCACCTCTTCGTCATTGACGTAGCAGCGGATTTCCTCGGCCTCAACACGCACCCGCAGGTGATTCCACTCTCCCGGGCGATAGGCCGGTGCCGCGACCTCTGCCAGCACCTTCCAGGTGAAGACGTTGGGACCATTGAACCGAGTCAGCCGCAGCTGGCCGTCGCTGGGGTAAAAGCCGTAGTGCCGATCATTGCCATCGGCAGCAAATACTAGCCCCGCTGCCCCGGACTCATCGTCAAGCCGAAGCCGCACGGCTACCTCATACGGGATCGGAGGGGGCGGCTCGGTGGCCAGGCAGAGGCTTCGGCCACCAAAGCCCTCGCCGGAACCAGCAACTGACAGCCGACCCGCCCGCTGTCGCCAGTCACCGCCACCAACTGTTGTCCATGCCGTTGGGTCGAGGCTACCGATGGTCAGCCACTGCTCCATCACCACTGGGTTCGGCTTGTCGAGTAAGTCCTGCAGCCGAGCAGCCGCCACGGCAAAGCCCAGATTGCGGGTCACCAATGATTTCAGCGTCAGGATCCCATGGACCTGCCCCGTGCGGTCGAGGAGTGGCCCGCCACTGTTTCCAGCCTCAATCGGAATGGCCACCTGAATCATCTCGACGCCATCCAGATTCCGCTGGCCAGACACGCGCCCGGTGACCACACTTCGCTCCAGGCCGTGTGGGTTTCCGATCGCCACGACCTCTTGGCCATCGACCAGCGTGTGGCCGTCGGCCAACGGCAGCGGCTGCAGGCCGTCGGCATCAATGCGAAGCACAGCTAGGTCGGCACCGCGATCGGATGCATGCACCGCAGTCACGGGAAATGAACGGCCATCGACCAGCTCAACGGAGATTGGCCGGGCCTCACCGATCACGTGCAAATTGGTAGCGATCAGCCCCTGGGCCGCAACGACAAAGCCGGTTCCCAGCCCGCTGTCGCGGGCACTCCTGCCGGTGTGACGAATCATCACCACGGATGGTTTGACAGCTGCCACCAACTGCTCAACCGTCGGTGGCGATGCTGGCTGGCTGGAGTTGTCCTCCGCCAGTCCTAGTGCCGTGAGGCCCCAGAGCAGCAGGACGAGGGCGATTCCCGTGGCATGCCGATACGTCTTCCCCATCAGCTCTCCTCCTGATTCACCTGTCGAGGAACCCTTCTGCGTTGCGACGCCGTATCATACCTGACTCAGGCGTCCGTTCCGGCAAGACAAGGACATGCAAAAGAATAGGGTAGGCTTGTTCTCCGCAGGGTTAGTTGCGGAGAATGCCGACTCGCAGCGGCGGATAACTGACCGTTGATTGCGGCAGAATTGATGAAGCCGTCCCTGACGTTGACTGGCTCTTCTGGACGCCGTTGTCAGTGCCGAGCAGTCCCTGCACATTGAAGATGGCCGTGTCATCAATGGCAGCACTGAAGACCTGGGCAAGGTTACTGCCATACGCCTGGAAAAAAGCCTCTCGTGTGGACCCGGTGCCGGAGTAGGTCTCCACCAAAGAGCCGCCACGGGCTCCCGACGAGACAAGAATCTTGTCAGCGGCACCGAGTGTGCTTGAGGGCAGACGAGCGATGGAAGTACCCGCCTTTGAGCCACCGAGCGGCTGGAAACTGTTGAAGGAAACGGGAGTAGTCGGCTGGGCGTTGTAGCCGAGGACAGCAGCCGTGACCCCAGCACCAGTCCCGACGAAGAGTTCCTTGATGCCATCGGGGCTGGCTGAGGTCTGGGTGGTGCCAGAAAACGTGCCCACGTCGGCGGTGTCGATGAACACTCCGCTTTGATAGGTAGAACCAAAGGGCTGAATCTGCCGAACGGGGCTGGACGCCACCGGTGTTGCAGCACCGGGCGTCACAGTGAAGACGTTGACCGTGCCACCGCGATTCTGGGCGGCGACGATTTCAATCGCCCCAGCAGCGGTCACCGAACCGGCTGCAATCTCGATACCTCCGGCATACCCCGGCCCGAAGGGGAAGAAACTGTAGGCTGGCAATGGTGCCCCAGTCTCACTGAAGACCCGCACCTCACCCGGCCGACCCGGCCCAGGCGCCGTGATGATTTCAGGGATGCCGTCACCAGTGACATCCGCGCCGTAGACCCGCACGCCACCGCGGAAACTCGGCTCATACGCAAAGAATGGCGTAATCCGGTCAGCACCGGTGTCGGGGTCAATGACCCGCACGAACGGGCCTGTCTCACAGCCGACATCAGTCCCAACAATCACGCCACGGGGCGGTACGACAACAGCCTGCTGGGCAGTGTTATTCGACAGGTCTGGGTCCCAGGTGCCCGATGTCACCGTGGCCGTGTTCAAGACATTCCCGCCGCTGTTGCCAGTGGTCACCAGCACGGTAATCACTAACTCTGGTCGATCTGCGGTCGTCACGGTGCCGATGTCCCAGATGCCGGTGCTGGCATCGTAGGTGCCGGCTGTGGCCGTGTAGGAATCGAAAGTGACTCCAGCCGGCAGTTGGTCGGTGACCTGGACGTTCGATGCCGTGTCGGCTCCAAGGTTTGCCACCTGTACGGTGTACTGAAACGTCGTGCCGATTTGAGGCGTGAGGCTGCTGGCTGTCTTGTAGATTGACAGGTCAGCCTCCAAAGGAGAAACAGTCGCCGTGTCGGTGTTGTTCCCGGGGTTTGGGTCGACTGTCGTAGACGTGGCTCTGGCTGAATTCACCGAGTCAGAAACATGTCCTGAGCCACCCGCCGGCGGCAGGACCGTTGCCGTAATGGTGAGTGTTTGGGCATTCGCGCTGCCCGGGTCAACCGTGCCAACCGTCCAGATGCCGGTGCTGTCGTTGTAGTCGCCTACGGGGCTGGCCGAGACAAATTGCAGCCCGGCTGGCAGTTGGTCGGCGACCTGCACATTCTGAGCAGCGGTAGGCCCAAGATTTTCCAGCGTCAGCGTGAAGACGACATCACTATTCACCTCTGGTCGCAACACATCGACCGACTTACTCAACACGAGATCAGCCTGCTGCGGGTCGGTCGGTGTCCGAGCTTGATTGTTGCCGCTGTTGGGGTCCCAGACATCACTATGTGTGATGGTGACCGTGTTGTAGGCGACACTCGCCGAGGTGGCGCGGGCGATAATCACCAGCACTTCTGACCGCCCTGGTGCAATGCTTGGGATGGTCCAGGTGCCGCCAGTTCCGGGCGTATTCTCGACCCATCGCGTCGTCGTGTTGGTGTTGGTTGGGGTGACCCGGAGCACATCAATGTTATTGGGGAAGGCTTCGATCACCTCGACGTTGGTTGCAGTCTCTTTTCCCTTATTGGTCAGCGTCACTGTATAGGTGAACGTATCCCCGACATTTGGCTGGACATTGCTTGTCGTCTTGGTGACAGCCAGATCGGTGTATTTCGGCTGTTCTGTCACCTGGCTCTGGTTGTTGTTCGGATTGGGATCGTGCTCGTCGACTTTCGTCACGGCAGCCCGATTCGTCTGAGACGGCGGAATCGTGTCGACAGGTGGCGCAAGAACGCGGGCGTCGATCGTGAGCGTTTGCTGGGAACCTGCTCCCACGCCAATTCCACCGATTGCCCATACTCCGCTGCCGACGTCGAAATTCCCCTGGCTGGCAATCGGAGTCCCGACGATCTGAAGGCCCGACGTCGGGAATGAATCGGTCACCTCAACGTTGTTGGCAATATCGGGCCCATCGTTTCGGACCGTTACGACGAACTGAATCAAGTCACCGACATTTGGGGAAGCGTTATTGACCGTCTTTGTCACGACTAAGTCAGCTTCGCGCGTGATAACCTTTGCCTTGCTGCTATTGTTTGTCAGATCAGGATCAAATTGATCGGGTGGATGAGACGTGCTAACTGCCGCCGTGTTTTCAAACGTTCCTGAGGCCGAAACCGTTGCGGTGACTTTGAGCGTTTGCGCGTGAGTAGGCCCCACATCGATGTCACCAACACTCCAGATACCTGTTCCTGGATCGTATGCCTGCGACGTGGCCGACAGATACGAGAGTCCCGCCGGAAGAAGATCATCAATGAATACATTCGTTGCCTGGTCGGCGCCCAGATTTTCGACCGTGATCGTGAAGACGACGTCGCTGCCAACATTCGGCGCAGGATTGTCAACAGACTTTGTTACCTTGAGATCCGCGAACAGGGGGGTCTCTGTCGCTTGCGCTGAGTTATTTGATGGGTCGGGGTCGTACTGATTGGCTGTCTTGATAAACGCTGTGTTGGTTTGTGATTGCGGATTTCCCGCAGCTGGGGCAAGCACGATGACGTCAAGCGACAGCGTGGCTGGCACACCTACGTTGATCGTGCCAATGTCCCAGATTCCTGTCCCAGCGTTGAACGTGCCGAAGTTGGCCTGCGGAGTGCCGGTGATCTGCAGTTCAGGCAGAAGCCGCAAGGTGTCTTCAAGCGTTACGCCAGTGGCAGCGTCTCCGCCGTTGTTAGTGACGGTGATCGTATAAGTGATCGTGTCTCCGACGTTTGGCGTCGGATCACTGACCTGCTTGGTCACCTCAAGGTCTGCGTACTGCGGCGTCTCGTCAACCGAGTCAGTGTTGTTGGTCGGATCAGGGTCGTATTCCCGCCCAGAAATTGTCGCCGTATTGGTCACCGTCTGAGGGACGCCTGCGGGGTTTGGCGCGTCGATAGTCGCGTCAAAGACAAGAATTGGGAAGTCGGAGGTTTGAATCAGGCCAACATCCCATATCAGTTTGCGGGCTGTGGCATCGTACGAGACGGTTCCTTGGCTTGGATTTGTGCCGAGGCCCGACGTTGGGCCGACATATGTAACGCCAGTAGGAATAATGTCCTCAACCTGAACGTTCGTGGCATCATCGGGGCCGAAGTTTGCTGCCCCAATCGCAAACTGGATTGTGTCACCCACGTTTGGCGTGCTGTCACTTACGACCTTGAAGACTGCAAGATCGGTTTGCAGGGGGGTGACGGTCGCAGTGCCCTCGTTGTTCGTTGTGTCTGTCTCGGTGGTCGTCGTTGTGACCTCGGCAGTATTCACGATTGGTGTGATCGGCCCCGAGAGCGGCGTGTCGACTGTCGCGACCACCTTCAAAGGCGTCTGTCCGAGCGGGAAATTGTTGCCGAGGGACCACGTGACGGTTCGCGTACCCTGATCGTAAGTGCCGCCATTGTCCGCTGAAACAAAGGTGGTTCCGGGCGGAATCGTGTCGGTGACAACGACCGCCTGCGCAAGGCTCGGACCAGTATTGTCAATCGTGATTGTGTAGGTGAGCGTATCGCCCACGTTCGGCCTGTTCTGGTCGACCGTCTTACTTAGGATCAGGTCGGTCTCTTGAGGATTGGTTGGGGTTTTTGCTGTGTTGTTGCGGTTATTGGGGTCCCAGACATCGTTGTGGGTGATCGTGACGACATTGAAGTCGTTAAACGTACTATGTGAAAGTGCGGTAACTTCGATCGTCAGCACCAAGGGATTGGTCACAGTGGCGGTAAGGGGCACTGTGCCGACATCCCAAATCCATGTACGGCCGCTTGGGTCCGAGGAATCCTGAGTGAAGGTGGTTCCCGGAGGTGCCACGATTTGTGTCGGGGTGGTCGATACATTGGCGGGCAAGAGATCCGTCACCTTGACACCCGTCGCTTCTGACGTGCCCAGATTGAATAAGCTCACGGTGTAGGTGACGTTGTCCGTTGCGTTTGGCGCGGGGTTGCTCGTCGTCTTCTTGATGCCAAGGTCGGCATGCAAAGGCCGCACAGTTACCTCGGCACGGTTGTTGGCCGTGGAGGTTTCAGGCTCGACAACATTTCTCACCTCTGCCCGGTTGATTTGGTCTGCGGCGATCGTATTGACCGTTGGCGCGAGCACCTCAGCCGGCAACTGCAAGGTGGCAGACGCACCGCTGGCCAGCGTGCCGACATCCCAAATGCCGGTCCCGGCGGCAAAGGTTCCCTGCGAGGGCACCACACCAGCCACATCGAGCAGGAGTCCGGGTGTCAGAATCGTGTCGGTCAGTTGCACGCCAGTGGCGGTGCTGGGGCCGTTGTTCGTCACCGTGACGATAAAGTTCACCGTATCGCCGACATTTGGTGCTGGCACATCAACTGTTTTCGTGACGGCCAGATCAACCGTGTTGACTGCCACGGTCGCGGTGCCTGTAGCAACATAGTTGTTGAGCTGGCCGACATTTGTCAGCCCGGAACCGGTTCGCTCGAAGGAATTGGGGTTGTTGGGCGTGATCTGGCCGGGGTTGCCTCTCAGGCTTGTCCACCGTACCTCGTCGGTGTTGACGATTTTCTGATTGGCAGTGAACGGCCCCTGCAGTGTCCCGGTGATCGTCAGGGTGATCGTGCGACCGGACGGGTTCTTCTCAAGGTCAAAAGGCACGGTCGTGGAGAGCGTGCTACCAACCAGTTGGAAGTTGCTCGCGGTAACGATGCCAGTTGTGTCGACAACTGAGGCGAGATTGGGCGAGGCAATCTCTGGCGGGAGGAGATCGTCCACCGTCACGTCGAAGGCATCTGTTTGGCTTGTGGGATCTTGCTCAACGACAATCGTGTAGGTCACCGGGTCGCCGGGATTTCCACCCAAGCCACCAACAGTCGCGGTCTTTGTTGTGGAAAGCTTTGGTTCGATGACCCTCAATTGGTGGTCATTACCTGTGACACGCTGATTTTGATCCCACCGCAGTTGGGCCCGATTATTCAGTCGCGTATTACGGATGTTACTGCCGACGTTCAGGGCCACGGTTTCAATCAGCATCTGAAACGTTTCTGCAGTCGTGCTGTCCGTGTCTGTATTGACGATGTCACCGAGATTCCAAGCTGCCCGCCGACCCTGACTGG
>WTHB01000021.1:47488-67555 GCA_011523305.1 Planctomycetaceae bacterium
GTGTCTGTATTGACGATGTCACCGAGATTCCAAGCTGCCCGCCGACCCTGACTGGTGAGCGTTGGTTGAGTATTCAGGCCAGGGACGGTCAAAACCGCTGGATTGTTGTTGTGGCCAGAGACATAGCTAACAAAGGCCATGCCAGGGCTCATCGTGTCAATCAGATGCGCGAGTGGTGTGCGGCCTTGGGGCACGGTGACCGTGACGACGTAGAGGGCAGTTTCCCCAATGACTGCTTGAGTCTTGGTGTTGACCGCATTCTCAATCGATGTGGAAACCAGGGTTTTCACAACCGTCGGCTTGGCGACCGTCACCGTAGCTGAGTCGCTCGATGTGTAATTATTGAGTTCGCCCTGGCTGGTCGAGCCCGAGCCGGTTCGTTCGTAGGCATTGGCATAGAACGGGGTGATTTGGCCCGGGCTACCGGGCAGGCTTGTCCACGCGGTGTTCACGGTGTTGGTGATCGCTTGGCCGCTTGTCACATTAGCGTTTACGGTCGCCTTGAACTCAAGCGTGCTCGTCTGGCCGGGCGTCAGCTGCGACCAGTTGGCAGTGAAGGCTGCGCCGCCTCCTGATAGGCTGGGGCTGGGCGGGGTCGGAGCGACGCCGGCTGTGTGCTTCAGGGTGCCGGGAACGTAGGTGATGCCTCCTGGCAGGATATCGGAGAGCGTGACATCATAGGCAGTCGTCTGACTTGCCGAGACCACGATCGTAAAGGTTGCGGTGTCGTGCGCCTGAGCGGTTGTTGGGCTCACCGATTTTGCCACGGTGACTTTCGGCTCGATAACATGAACGGCCGCGGCCGCTGCATTGACTGGACCGTGGCCAGTCCAGGTCAACTCCGCACGATTCACCGGTGTTGAAACGACCTGCGGGACAAAGCGATCATTCAGCACAACAGTTGTCACGGTGATAGTCAGTCCGTGCAGCTGGTCGTCTGGATTCGTATTGACGATGTCGCCAAGTTGGAAGGTTGCAAGATTGCCTCGTGACGGATCGTAGGTCAGGCTCGGCGTTGTCGCTCCGGCCGGGTTTCCAATGGTCACCCCACTGTCAAAAGCCACGCTCGCCGCAACGAAACCGAAGGCGTCAGTGAGGAGATCAGTGACCACGGCGTCTGGAGTCGTTCCACGGGGAACCTCCACCCGAATGTCGAAGGTTGCCAACTCCCCAATCACGGCTTGCGTGTTGGAGTTGTAGGCATCAACAATTGATGTCCCCACAAGCGTCTTGGAGATCTCAGCGCCTTTAATGGTGACGTCGGTGTCGTCGGGCAGACCTGCAGGTGAGAGGAAGTTGGGGCCACCCTCGATAGAGGCGTAGTTGGTCAGCGTTGCCGTGTTGGGGATGACCTCAAGCGGTGCCACCGTGGGCTTAATCTGCAGGTCGTAGGTGATAACCGCGATATTGGTGCCGGTATTGATCACCGTCCCGTCGAACTGTGTTCCTGGCCCAAGTGCACCAAGGGTAGGTCGGCCAGTAATCTGTAAATTATCAAATCCGAGATTGCGCGAATTCGCAGTTGAATCAATTCCAGCTGCGGAAAATCTGACCGCATCGATTGCGGCATTGGGCAGCGCGAGGTGGGTAGACCACGTTGGGGAACCAGCCTGGGCCATGGAGAGAAGAACTGTATTCGTGCCTGTTCGCTCCAATCGAATCTCAACAGGTGTATTGGCTAAAAACGGTAGGGTAGTAGGAACATCCGTCGAGCCAGCAACGTAACTCCAGTAAGGGTCTCCGTGGAAACGATAAACTTCAAATTCAGCATGCGAGCCAGAGCCTGTTTCAAAAATCGCCCCAACCACACCGGAATTGAAGTCCGTCGCAGCCATTGTTGCGGTAAATACATCGCCTATATTCAGTGGGTTGGCGAATTTCCGCAGCAGGGTGTTTGAAGCACTCTGGTTTGGTGTTGTGAGGCCAAACGTGTGTGGGCCCAGAGCGGTACTTCCGACATACACTCCAGCAGCCTGGCTTTGTGATATAGACCATGGGCCGAATCCGATCCCCTGATTTCCAGGCGGATTATTCGGAGTGTAGGCCTGGGAAGGGTAATTAGAGGCAGCATCGGCAGCCACGGCTTGTCCGCCCTGATCAACAAGCGTGATACCAGCGTTAAACAAGTCGCCAACGTAAGCCAGCGATGTCCCAGCGCCATCGGTTACCTGAAGGTTCAGGCCAGATGACGGAATCTGGTAGCGGGGGTCGAGCGTATCTTTGACCGTAACGTCAAAGGCCCCGTTGGGCCCGCTGCCAGTGTTCTCCACGGTGATCGTGAACTTGACGAGATCGTTCCCAAGGACATTCTCGAGCGTGGCATCGATGGGAGTTGTGGCGATGCCATCTGGCGGACCAGAGGTGATTGTTCCAGTAAAGTTGCCTGGTTGTCCCGGTCTTGAAAAGTTGACGCCGGCAGGCAAGGGCGGCGATGCCGAAGAACTACCGTTTTGAACAAATTCTCCGGTGGCGTTGCTGGTCGAGACCACACCCTTCGTGATCCGCAATTCGGGCTCCGACATCGTCACTTGGGCAAGCGACGTGTTGGAGGTGATCTGATCACCCACCTGGTTCACCTCACGCTGCTGAGCCTGGTTGGTGAGCAGCAGACCGTCGGCGAAAGGCCGATTGGTGGCGGTGACGGTGAAGAGGATGTCGGTCTTTGCCGAGCGGTCTTGGACGTCGGCAAAGCTCCCAAAGTCCCAGGTGATACTGTTGCCAGCAGTGTGAGCAGTTGCGGTGCCGGGGTTGGGGCCGTTGATTGGCGTCTGCGAGAAGGTATCGTCAGGACCGAAACTCCACCGCCCGGCAGCCGGTGCCGTCGCCGCAGGGACGCCACCGGCGAAGGTGAGATCCTGGGCCACGAAGATTGGCAGCGGCAGATAGTCGGTGAGCGTGTAGTCCTTGATACTGGAAAAGGGCAGTGAATAGGTCAGTCGGAAGGTGACCTCATCACCAGCGGTTATCCGGGGTGTGCCCGACACGAGACTGCCGTTCACCGCATAGACCTGTTTGGCCGCCCCACCACTGACGAGCGTAAACGACCGTGCTGATCCACCGTGAGCCTCGTGCCCCATCGGCGACAGATCAGCGTACGCAAGCACCTCACTCGTGAGATTTGCGACATCCCTCATCTTGTCACCCTGCACAACGTCGGCACCCGCCGCAGGTGTCACCCGATAATTGTTGAGAATCTTCGCCTGGAAGATGATCGTGCCGGTCGTGCCCGGACCGGCTGGTGTTGGCGTTGGCAGTGTGGTGGGGTCACCGGTGCCGCTGGGTGGCACGCCCGCTCCAAGTACCTGGGTACCGGTGGAGAGGCCCATCGTGGCGAGTTGACTGGCGACATCGAAGGCAACCGTCTGGGTACCGTTAGCCTCGAACGTCGTCGTGTAATTGGCCGGATCAAAACCGCCGTTGAGCGACGCCGACTGCTGGGTGAAGCTGATCGTCGGTGTGAAGGTCGCGTCGAACTCCTGCCCATCGGAGAGCAAATCAGTGATCTCAAGATCACCAAGGGCAAAGAAGTCACTCACCTGGAAGTTGAGCGTGTACTCAATCGTGTCACCAGCCCGGGCGTTCGAGGGCACGCCGTACTTTGACTCGGGGTGGTCGAGATCACGGACGTGTTTCTGCAAGGCAACGGTTCGGCCGGTGAGAACGTATTGCGAATTGACGTCCGTTGGGTCGCTCGTGACTGTCTGCTGATTGGGATAGTTTGGGTTGCTGCTGGTCCATTTCCCTGAGGCCTGGGACGCGTTGGTAATGACCGTACTCCCGCCGGTCGTCAGCGGAATCACCTCTGCACCGCTGGCATCCTTTTGGGCCACATAGTAGGTGAAGGACATTCGCACATCGGTGCTGCTGCCTGTTCCCACAACCTGATCGAACTGGCGGGATAGCGTGCCACCGGGTGTTGTCGCGGAGGGGGTGTCGACAGGGATGATGGACGTCGAACTGTTGCCCGAGACGTTTGTCACAGCGACGAACTGGACTTCATCGGGCAGGGTGTCCTCAAGCAGGAGATCGGTGACAGTCTGGCCGGGTGCCACCGCCATGCTGACCGTGTAGGTGTGAGTGAAGTTGGGACCGGTGGCTGTTTCATGCTCCGGCGTATTCGATGTCTTCGTGATCCGGAAAAGTTTTGGTTCTACGGGATCGGTCGAGGGTGCCCCCACAATCGCTTCATCGACGGTTGGGTTGCCCGCAGCATCGAGCTGATATCGAAAGCCGCCTGTCGCGGTCACCGCATAGGACTGATCTGGCTGGGCATTCGGGCTGACAATACCCGTGAAATCGATCTCAATCTCCGGCTGTTCCGGGGCATAGCTGCCGAAAGGAAGTTGGACAACAACGAGCTGGTCTCCCGGCGTGCCGTGAATCACGCGTGGGTTGCCGGCGGCATCTTTGGCGAAGGGATGCGTTGCCTGCCCACTCGCATCAAACTCAAGCACAGTGGTCTGCAACGCCATTCCGTTGTACGTGGCGCTATTCGGCTTGAAGGCAATGCCGTTGTCCGGCGGCAGGGGCGCGTTGCCCACCTTTGGCATGACGATATCGACGAACGGGGAGTAGCCGACGTTGGCCGCTCCGGCCGCAGCCGTATTGTCGAAGCTGACAACAAACGGCACCTCCTCGTTGATGAGTGGTGTAAAGATGTTGTTCTCACTGTCGACGGGCCCCCTCACGGTGGCCGAGGGAACGCCATCGAGGGCATACCGCCGCTCAAGCCGTTCGGCCAGCAGTCTTCGTAGTGGTGGCGGGGGAAGCTTCCGGTGGGTCGGAAATTCACGTGGAGGCCATGACAGCAACGAACGAAACGCAAACGACATCAGGTTACTTCCTCAAACACGCAGTGGGCTTGCAGAGAGAGCCAACTAACACCCCCCGTCCGCAAAAATTTCCTAGGCTGCCAGCCTTGCCGAGGCAAAAAACTCCGAGCCTTGTGAGTTTACCCCACGAAAACATGGAAATCACGCAGTTGGTTGCCGTTCCGTCTTCACTGCGGAAATGCTGGGCGTGGCGGCTTTTGAGCCAAGCTTGTCCTTGGCAACCGAACGATTGCAGCCGGGCGGCAGGATTGTGCGGGTTATGCGTCCTAGGAGAGCAGCGGCGCCCGTTCTAGCAGGTCCAGTTGAAGCGGCTTTTCGGCCATGCCTCGCCGATACAACCGTCGTTATCTGTATCACCGAATGGATCATTTGCAGGTCCAGTTGAGGAGGAGACAGTTCATGCTGTTTCGGCTCATGCACCACTGTTCCGAGACACGTCATATCGCCGCTGGCGCCCTTGTGGTCGTCTTGCTCGGGTGCACGGCATCGCCAATGGAGGCATTGGCTGCCCCGCCTGATCTCGTCGCCGACGCTCCAGCGCTGGATGACAGCTTGCTCACCCCTGAGCCCATTGCATCAGGCACGTGTCCCATTCCCGGCAACTGCTGCCCTGATTGGCAGCGTTATGCCATTTTCGACGTGCTTTTTCTCCAGCGGAACAATGCAACAAGCGGCGCGGTGATCGCCCAGCAGAACGTCGGCGGGCAGGTGTTGCCGCTGTTCACCACGCAGTCCTTGCAGGCGGCCACTGTACCTGGAGTGCGACTGCTCTACGGAGCGCTTGGCCCCAATCAGGTCGGCTGGGAAGTGGGCTATGTTGGGCTTTATGGCATGTTCGGCTCAGCTGACCTCGCCTCACCGAACAATCTCGTCGTGCCAGGGGCGATTGGCGCGATTGTTCCAGGCTGGTCATCGGCGGATGAGATCCGGGCCACTGACGTGGCGAGCCTCAACATGGTTGAATTCAACGTCTTCAATTTCTGCTGTGAACGAGAATGTCCAGAAGACACAATTCTCTGGTCGAAGTGCGGTTGCGAACCCTCCTGTCTTTGCACCAACTGGTTGCTCGGGTTCCGCTGGGCCGGGTTTACCGATACGGCGGCACTCAATGTCCGCTGCTGTGAAGGCGACCCCTTCACGGCCTATACCGTTGATGCTGCAACCAACATGCTTGGGCCACAGATCGGCGTGAGGACCCGCCGGCAGTGGAAGAACTGGGCCGTGGAAGGCTGGGTGAAGGCGATGCTGGCCGGCACCCTCCACAGTGCTAATGCTGGCCCGATTACTTCGTCCCTGGCCCCGGGAGTGATCTACCGTGAACCACGCCGGCTGACTGACAGCGGGGTGGGATTCCTGGGTGACATCAACTACTCACTCGTCCGCCGCCTCAGCGACACCTGGTGGCTGCGAGTGGGTTACAACCTGATTTGGCTCTCTGACGTCGCACTTGCACCCAACCAGTGGGACTTTACCGACTCCCCAACCAGTGGCACGACCCTGGTAAGTGGTGGCAGCCTGTTCCTGCACGGCGCCAATCTCGGCATTGAAGCACGCTGGTAGGAAACAGCGATCTTCCCGCAGGACTGTCGTAGGCTGCACGGATGCGTGCAGGCTCTGGCACGCCCCTCGCGCCTGCAGTTTACTCATGTTCGCCGAACCAGCGATCCTTGATCTCGTCAAGGATCCCAGCTTCCCGCATCTGCAGGATGGCCGCGTTGAGTGGCTCCCGCAAGGAGCTGCCAGGGGGCAGGGCCAGCCCAAAGTCGAAGGAGTCAAAGATTCCGCCGACAAGCCGAAAGGCGTTGCTGTCCGATTCTTGAATGGCCAGCATCAGCGTGTGGTCTTCTGACACGATTGCATCGCAGTTCCCGTCAGCAAGCGCCACGAGCATCGCGTCGATGGTGTCGTACTGTTCAACATCACCGCCATAGCCACGAACCGCATCGATCGCGACCGCTCCTTCCTGGCAGGCCACAATTTTGCCAGCCAGGTCCCGGGGTCCCCGCACCGTCCCGGTGACCCGCTCCACCGTCATCGTGGCTGTGAGCGTACTCGTTAGGAGCGCCACCAGCACGATGCCACCAATCATCCAGGTGACCGCAATCAGCCGGCCAGTCACGGTCGAGATTTCCTTGTTCTCACAGCCACCCGTGATGATCGTGCTGGTACTCCACCAGACCGCCTCCCAGACGCCACGGGGATAATGCGCAGGAAACGAGTCGGCGTTGTGCCGCCGCTCGAACCACCACAACAGGTGCCCCGTCAGGACCATGGTGCCGATGACACCGGCCAGGATGGTCACCAGTTCCCAGGAGAGCAGTGCAGCCAATGCAGGGAGGAGGCCGCCAGCGCTCTCCCGAAGCACGGCGATTCGCAGGCCGGAGTGGGCCACGGGGTGGGTGAAGTCGACCAGCCGCTCGCGTTGTTCAGTCATCGCCAAAGGCCCGAGGAGCACATCGACGGCTGCGGTCCGGGTAGCGGTGAACAACTCCTCGATCGAACCCATCCGCACAAACTCGGTCTCGGCTCCGATTCGATCGGCCAGTTCCCGCCAGAGATCGATCGAGTAGCCCCGGGGACTGTCTCCGGCATATTCAACGATGCCCCGTATTGGCATCACTGCCACACGGAGCGGCGTTGCCGGGGCGGCTGCGGCAGCAGGGGTATCGTCCGCCAGCGTTGTCCGCGGGCCGAGGAGGACACCTGCGACCAGCAGGCAGCCAGCGGCCATCCCAGCGAGCCGGCTGCGGCGGCCCAGCCAGCCAGCCCAGCTCACCAGGAGTCCACCAAGCAGAATAGCCGCAGCCGCCAGCACAAGGGCCGTTGGGGGCAGGCTGACCTGGCCAAGGTCGTCGACCAGTTGAGCTGGCAGCTGTTCGCTGCTCGCCACGCCAGAACCGTAAAGCAGCACGAGCGGCATAGAGTTGTTTGCGATGTGGCAGATGATTGCTGGGAGAATGCTGCCAGTGACCAGCACAATCCCACCGAGGACAAGGCCCAACAAGAATGTCTGGGGCATGCGTTCAGGAAGCAGGTGAAACACAGCAAAGCAGGCAGCCTGAATCACCACAGCAATCACCATTCGCTTCCGTGACGGTTGTTCTCCAGTGAAAGCGGAAAGCACCCAGCCCCGGAACAGGAGTTCCTCAAGGCAGGCCGGCAGAACCGCCATCAACACCCAGGCCAGCCACCAGGGCTGATTCAGCATGAGCGAGAGGAGCTTTCCTGACAATTCCTTCATCGCTGGGGACATCTCCAGGCCCCCGAACTGCAGCAGTGCGGCGGCACCCAGCACGAACACCCCTCCGCCAAGCAGCCCACCGCCCACCACGGCAAGGCTGCCACTGATCAGCCGCCCGCCTCTGGTGCCGCCACCGGGCCAACGCAGCGAGAATGTCTGCGGCAGACTGACCCGCTGCCAGAAGAGAAGAAGTAGCAGCGGAATCACCACCGCCAGTTGCTGCACCGGGATGGCCAGAACGATAGACGCTGGGCTGATTCCTTGAACGTACCAGAGGCTGGCCAGCCCCAAGGCCAGTGCAAGGCCACCGTGCACCACGCCGGGAACATGCCGCCGGGCCGGCCGCCGGAAGCCGCTGGCCGCATCGGGGCCACGGAAAAGGATCTCCTCATCTGTCAACAACACGGCGGTGCCGCGAAGCAAGAGCCAGGTCACCAGACCGCTGGAAAGCAGCGTCACCAAGAGTGGCACGACCGCCGCAGCAGGCCCGGTGGTTGCCAGAGACTGGTCGTCTCCGAGATCAGCTTCGTCCTCAGCGTCACGCGTTGGTGTCAGCGCCGTTCGCGAGACAATCACCTGACCGGCGAAGGGCACCGCAGGCACCACGCCGTCACTTTTGATGCCCGGAACAATGGCGACGCCTGCCAGGGCACTCACCATCAAGATGACCGGGGTCAGGGTGTTCTGGGCTTCCTTGACGCTCTTGGAGGCGGTGGTGACCGCCAGGCTCATGGCGGCGGCCACTGCCGCCAGGCCGATGAATGCCAGCAGCGTGATCAGCCCCCCGCCGCTGAGATGCTCCAGAAGTTCACCGGCTGATCCCGACGGCAGAAACCGTAGCGACACCAGGATCGTCAGCAGAATCGAAATCACATTGGCCGCCAGCGTCGCCAGCGTCACACCGAACACCGCGAGAAATTTTCCCAGCACGATGTCAACCGCCCCACACGGGACGATCAGCAGGGTCTCGATCGTGCCCCGCTCTTTTTCGCCCGCAATGGCGTCGATGGCGGGATAGAAGGCCCCTGTCATCGTCAGCACCGCCAGCAGCACGAGGATGGCACCCGCCAGGGGACCGACGATCCCGCGATCGCTTAGCCCGAGTTCCGGCGGCGGCCTTCCCACGAACGTTAGCTGAATTGGCTCGAGTAGGCTTGATGGAATCCCCACCTGCTCGAGCCGCTGTTCCCGAATCCGGCCCGCCAGGCTCGCCACCAAGGCCTGAAACTGCTCACGGGTTTTGAGTCCGGCGGGCTGACTGTCGGCGACCTGGGCCTCCAGTTCAAAGGTGCCGGTGTCGTGCAGGGTGTTGTGAAAGCCCGCAGGTACATCGACCCAGAGATCGACCTTGCCTTCTTCCAGCAGCACGCGGGCCCGCTCCGGTGATTCGATTTCAGCAAAGACATCACTCGGCCATGCTGCCGGTGACGACTCCTCGGCTTCCGCAAACAGGTCACCGAGGAGGGCTGCGAGCAGGGGCGATTCGGGGCCACTGAGCACCAGTGCCAGGGGGGTCGCCACCGCCTGTTCGGTCGTGCCCTCAAGGGCTGTCCGCACCCCCAGAGCACTGGAGAGGGCGACCAGCGGATAAGTGATCATGGGGAGCAGCAGCGTCACGACAACGGTGCGGCGATCCCGAAGAAACTCCACCAGGTCACGGCGGGCCAATGACCAGGCTGCCCGCAGGGAGGCGACGGGACGACTCATGATGAGGCTCCTCCCGTCACGGCTCGGAAGAAGGCATCTTCAAGATCACGCCCTGCTCCGACGAGTTCACTGCGGGTGCCGGCGGCAACAACGCGTCCGGCGTCGATCACAACGAACCGGTCGCAGCGGTGCTCAATCTCGTGGAGGCGGTGGGTCGACAGCAACATGGCATGGCCACTGCCACGAAGCTGCTCAAGGGTTTCAAGCAGATTTCGTGAGCCGACGACATCCAGAGCATTTGTCGGTTCATCGAGCACGAGCGCCGGGGGTTCGTGCACGAGGGCCCGGGCGAGTGAAATCCGTTGCCGCTGCCCCGACGACAGCCGGCCAGCAGGCCGATCGGCATAAGCACCCAGCGCCAGCGTGTCGATCAGCCATTCAACCCGGCTGTTGACCTCTGTTTCGGTCAGGCCGTTGAGGCGGCCGAACGAGGTGAGCAGTTCGCGGGCTGTCAGCCGGTCAGGGACACCGGTGGAAGCGGAGATATACCCGAGGGACCGGCGCACCCCGACCGGATCAGCCTGGCTGTCGCAGCCACAAACGCTTGCCCGTCCGGCGGTGGGTCGCAGCAGTGTGGCAATGATCCGCAGCGTGGTTGTCTTCCCGGCGCCATTGGCGCCAAGCAGCCCGACCATCTCCCCTGCGGCAACCGTCAACGAAAGGTGATCGACGGCCCGAACCCTGCTCCCATCACTGCCACGATACTCCTTGACGAGGTCCTCGACCTCGATCACGGCTGCTCCAGCGGTGGTATCGGCCGGTTCGGACATCTTAGTTTTCGGCACTTGGGGGAAACTGGCGACGATTCAGGATGAAGCAGGCAGCCGCAAGCAAGACCACCACCAGGATGATCACTGCAGTGATCTGCACACCGGCTGAATAGGTGTCAACAAACAGGGTCATCTCCACCGGCAGCTCTCGCCGCCAGTCCATCCACTCCACCAGCAGGCTCCGGAGTCGCAGGCTGACCGTCACTTGATTGACCACGGCCGGCAAGAAGCCCGCCAGATACTCAACCACCAAGGCTACCCCAACACTGGCAATCAGCGCACGCTTCGGCAGAATCACTGCGGGCAATGCAAAGAGCGCCGCCCGACCGATACATGAAAGCATGATCAGGGCCAGAAACATCACGGCCAGGCCGATTGGCTGCGTGGGCTGGGCGATCAATAGCGTCAGCAGCAGACCTGTGACGGCTACCCCTCCCGTCCAGAGCACTGCCGCCGCAAAGGTCCCCAGCAGCAGGCTCCGGCGTCCACCGGGGCGAATGGCAACATGAATCCAGGTGCCGCGTTCCAATTCATCGGCGACCACCGGACACATCGTCACCAACAGCCCGAGCACGCAGAGGGCCTCCGGGATGAGCGCGTAGATCATCACGACTGCCATGTTCCGATCGAGGGGGGCAGTGCGAATGGCGGCAAACATCACGGCCGGTGGAAAGAGGGCACCAATCAAAGCCATTGCCAGCCGGGGCCGAGTGAGGAGACGGCTGAGTTGGAAGGCCATCACGGCCCGGGCGGTGGTGAGCCAGTGCCCGGGAACAGGTGGCCCTTCCCGGCTGGCAGCAGCAGTGGTGGTCAGGTCCGGGCGTGTCATCGGTCGACTCCCCGGTGCAACTGGACGAGCCGACCAAAGATGCCTTCCAGCGTCCGATCGGCAGCGAGCACCTCGCTGACGACCAGGCCATCGGCAACCGCTGCAGCGATTGTCTCCGCTAGGCGGTCGGCCTGCCGGGTGCCGACCACGAGGGTGGTTGCGTCCGGAATCTGCAGGTGCTCAACCACGTTCGCTTCACTGACCCATGCGGCCAGCCGGGCGGGGGTCGGCGACGTCAGCCGGACCTCTGTCGGGAGTGCATCAATCAGTCCGCGAATCTCTTCAGCCGAGCCACTGGCAACGAGACGACCGCCAAGAATGACAGCTAAATCAGCCTGAAGCGATTCGACCTCATGCAGCAGATGGCTGGCAACGAGCAGACTCCGTGACTGAGCCCAGGTTCTCACCAGGGTGACCAGATCATGCCGGGCCACTGGATCGAGGCCGTCAAAGGGTTCATCCAAGACCAGCAGGTCGGGCTCATGGGCAAAGGCTCCCGCCAATTTGGCTCGCTGACGCATGCCTTTGGACAGGGTCGACAGTGGTCGCCGGGAGGCTTCAGCCAGGCCGACCTCTTCCAAGGCCCGGCCGGCACGGCGGGAGGCTTCAGCCCCATCGAAGCCACTCAGCCGCATCAGATAGGTCACCCATTCCTGTGGGGTCGCATTGCGTTCGGTCAGGTCACCAGCAGGACAGTAGCCGATCCGGGCGAGAATCTCCGGGTTGCCGAAGGGCCTCTCACCAAAGACCCGCACGGTGCCGATCGTTGGCCGAAGCTGCCCGGTGATCAGCCCCAGCAGCGTCGTCTTCCCTGCCCCGTTGGGACCGAGCAGTCCGTGGGCGCCCTGCCCAAGTTCGGCCGAGACGTCATTGACGCCGATCACCGATCCGTAGAGTTTTGTGACGTGCTGAAGCGAAAGCATCGGCTGGTTGACAATGGGTTGAACGATTAGCCCCGGGCCGGGGCGGTCACCCGCCAGGCGAGAACCACCAGGCTGCCGGCGGTGATCACCAGCAGCGTGACTGCAGGCGGGCCCCAGGAACGGATCCGCCGGTCGATGCCAAAGATTGCAGCCTGCATCACGCCGAGGGAGTGGTAGGGCGACACCCAAGCCCAGCGGTCGAGGCTGGTGTCGATGCCTGTCGCCCGGGCCAGCCAGCGAAACTGTCGTCGAAAGGGAGATGGCCTGGCCTCAGGGCGACGCTGGAACTGTGGCGGGGAGCCCTCGCCGGCCCAGACCTCTCCTACCTCCGCGCCCGTGGCCACGGCAGCTGCCTGTTCTTCGGCGCGGATGCTGGCCACGAGGTCTGCCGTGGTCAGGGCCCCATGGGCAATCCAGAGAGCCACCCAGGTCGCAAACCAGGCAAAACTGGCGATCCGACTTTCTGCTGTCAGGGATGAATAGGCAAGCGCCAGCAACACGGTCGGAATCGCGAGGGCCAGGCTGGCGACCATCACCCGCAGCGGCAGGTCCCAGGTTTCGAGAGCCACCGCCAGGCTGGGGCTGACCAGCACGCCCATCAGCCACAACGCCAACGCTGGCAGCATCGTGATGGCCAAGACGAGCAGCAGCAGGATCACCGCCTTCCCCAGAATGTATTCGCGGCGGCCGACCGGCCGAGTGAAGTAGACCAGCCAGGCTTTGGCCCTGAGGTCTCGGGAAATCAGCGTCGGTGCCACGAGGCCAACAACCGCCGCCAGCAGCAGGGCCTGCGGGGCCCGCATGAAGGCGAGCAAGAGTCTCGTCCAGACCAGGCGACGAGTCGACTCAATATCAACGCTATCTGGGTCGCCACCGAGCGCATCAGCCAAGACCGTGCCGAGCATGCCAACACCATCGAGGTTCTTCCCCCGTTCGGCGGCTTCGCCCAACGACATGAGGCGGCCCTCATCAACCGCCTGTTCAAACGCAAAGAAACTGGCCGCGAAGATCAACGCCGGGCTCCAGGCAAAGAAGACCATGCGGCGGAGCCAGCGGCTTTCCCAGGCCAGCCGAAAGCCGGTCACGGCGATCACCCAGACGGTTGCCGTGGGGCCACACCGCTGGCTGTTCCAGGCCCGGTAGCCGACGTCATGCAAGGGCATGGGCACCTCCTGACTGGCTTCCAAAGGGCCTGTCGACATTCGTTTCGAGTTCAGCCTGACGGAGCGTTTCTAGGAAGACCTGTTCGAGCGGACGTCGAGCTGGAGCAAACGAGCGAATGGCGACACCAGCACTGGCGGCAGCAGCCCAGACCGCAGCGACCTGTTCAGGCTGAGGGGAGGCCACCGCGAGCAACGGACCCGTCTCACCGGTCGCAAGTGTGGCTGGTAGCCCCCGGGCTGCGAGTTCACTCACCAGACGGTCAAGCGGGCCGGTGCCGGTGAGATGATGCACCGGAGATGGTGGCCGCGTGAGGTCGGCAATGCTGCCGGCAAGTCGCACCTGGCCGCGGGCCAGCACAATCACCCGGTCGCAGATGGCCTGCACGTCGGGCAGCACATGCGTTGAGACAAAAATAGTTTTGCCATGGTTGCGGGCAAGCGTCGTCAGGCGACCGAGCATGGCCCGCCGTTCGATCGGGTCGAGCCCATTAGTTGGCTCATCGAGAATGATCATCGGCGGGTCATGCACGATCGCTGCGGCAAACGAGACCTTTTGCCGCGTCCCGACCGAGAGGGTTTCAACAGGCCGATACCGTTCTTGGCCGGCATCGCACCAATCGAGAACCTCATGGGCCCGCCGCAGGGCCTCGGTGGCGGGCAGGCCAGACAGTCGGGCGGCGTACCGCACCATCTCAACACCCGAGAGCCCCGGAATCGAACACTCGTCCTCAGGGACAACACCGACCAGTTCCCGGACGCGGCGGGGTTGGCGGTAGGGATCATGTCCAAACACTCGGGCCTCTCCCTCGGCCAGCCTGACGAGGCCCAGCATCGACCGCACGAGCGTGCTCTTCCCGGCTCCGTTGGGACCGACGAGTCCAGTGATACCGGGTTGGACTTCAAGGGAGACGCCAGCCAGCACCGTTCGTCGCCCGTACCGCTTGACGACATCGGTCAACTGCACAGGAATCGCGTCGACGGCTGCGGTCATGAAGGCATCGCCCAACGCTCAGGGGTGGAAGGAACGACCTGCTTGCTCACGTGTCAGTGCCGATCCCTCCACCGGCAACTGCCCGTGTCGTTCACCGGGCCCGGGATAACTGGTGGGTCACCCGGTCAGTCATCCATCACCTCGGATTCCTTGGCCTTCGCCAAGTCGCCTACGTGGCCCTCATATTTTTTGGTCAGATCCTGCACGTCTTCTTTGGTTCCGTTGCAGTCATCCTCGGTCATCGTACCGCCACTCTTCTCACCATCAGCGGCCTTGTTGGCATCTCGCCGGACGTTGCGAATGGCGATCCGCGCCTCCTCGGCCAATTCTTTGATCCGCGCTGTCATCTTCTTGCGGACATCGGTCGACAAAGCCGGAATGGTGATCCGGATCACCCGGCCATCACTCTGCGGGTTGAGCCCGAGGTCACTGGCCTGGATCGCCTTCTCAATGTCTTTGATCGTCCCCGGATCGAAGGGCCGGATCACGATTTGATTGGGTTCTGGTGCCCCCACATTAGCGAGCGACTTGATCGGCGTTGGCGACCCGTAGACTTCTGCCCGCAAGGAGTCGACCAGGCCCGGATTGGCCCGACCGGTGCGAATCCCGGTCAGGGCGTTGCGGAAGACATCGACGGCCTTCTCCATACGTTCCTCGGCGTCGAGCAGAATTTCGTCGGCCGCCATGCTGTCACCTCCTCACCCCGAATCGTTCTTCCAAACCGGTCACAACCGGCTCTGCCTGCTGCCGATTCTCGCCCAGCCTTCCATGCAGGGCAAGCCGCCCTCTCGCCGTCAGTCAGCGGCAGATCGGCGACTGCTTACCAGCGTCCCGCACTTTTCGCCGGCTACCGCCCGCTCGATATTGCCATCTTTCCGGTAATTGAACACCAGAATTGGCATGTCGTGCTCCATGCACTGCGAAATGGCGGTCGCATCCATCACCTGCAGGTTCTGATCGCGCACCTGCTGAAAGCTGAGTTCACGGTAGAGCACGGCATGGGGGTTCTTCTCGGGATCATCCGAGTAGACGCCATCAACACGGGTCGCCTTCATCAGAATATCGGCTTCCATCTCAAGCGCCCGTTGGGCGGCCGCTGTGTCGGTGGTGACGAAGGGGCTGCCGGTGCCGGCGGCGAGAATCACAATGCGGCCCTTGTCGAGATGATGCCGGGCCCGCCGCCGGATGTAGGGCTCAGCAACCCCATCCATCTGGATAGCTGTCATCAGTCGGGTCTCGATGCCCAGCGACTCGATGGCATCCTGCAAGGCAAGCCCGTTGAGGACGGTGGCCAGCATGCCCATGTAGTGAGCCGTGGCCTCCTGCACGCCGGTGTTTCCGGCCGTGAATGAGGCCCCGCGGAGGATGTTGCCGCCACCAATCACGACGGCCAATTGCACGCCACGGGCGGCGGCCTGCACCGTCTGCCTGGCGATGTGCAGCACCTCTTCCATCGAAATACCCCGCTCCCCTGCCCGGGCGAAACTTTCGCCGGACAGTTTCAGCAGAACACGTCGATAGGGTGTGTGGTCACTCATGGATGCACTGTCGTGACGGGTCAGCCGCCAAGCTTCCAGTTCTCCATCCGCTTCACCTCAAGGCCAGCGGTTTCAACGAGTTTGCCAACCCGCTGTTTGTCGTCCTTGACGAATGGTTGCTCCAGCAGAACGCACTCGCTGAAGAAGTTCCGCAGCCGGCCTTCAATCATCTTCTGGATGATGTTTTCCGGCTTGCCCTCCTTGCGGGCGGCCTCTGTGAGGATTTCACGTTCTTTTTCAACGGCAGACTGATCAAGGTCGTCTTTGCGGATCGCCTTCGGAGCGAGTGCCACCACGTGCATGGCCACGTCCTTGGCAATTTCCGCGGCCTGTGGGCCAGAGACGTTGCCACCAATTTCGATCAGCGCAGCCTTTGATCCGTCGTGATGGGCGTAGCCACCACAGGCCGCGTCGATTCGGCAGATCCGTGCGAGATCGAACACCTCCCGCATCCGGTTGAAGAGGTCGTCCTTGAGTTCGCCGAGGGTCTTCTCCGGATGCGACTGGCTCTTCTGGGCAAGCAATTCCTCTGCCGATGCAGCCCCTGGCCCGAGTGCCAGCGTCTTGGCGCAATCGTTCGCCAGATCTTTGAAGTCGGGGCTGCCAGCCACCGGAGCGCTTTCACACTTCAACTCAATGATGGTGCCCACGCCTTTTTCGAGGTCAGTGTAGACCGCCAGGCGGCCCATCGAGGTCTCCCGGTCGGCTCGGAGCGACTGGGTCTTGATGCCCTGTTTTCGCAGCCACTCGACAGCCTGGTCGGTGTCGCCGTTGCATTCGGTGAGTGCCTTCTTGCACTCCATCATGGGGAGGCCGGTCTTTTCACGCAGGGCCATGACTGCGGCGGCGGTAATTGCTGCCATCGAAATAGGTTCCTTCTCGTTACGGGTCGTGCGATTGAAGAAAAAGTCGTTGAGAGAACAGGCGAATAGCCGGTCGGTGAGGTGCGGTTGCCGGCTCCATAGCCCTCGGGGAGGGCATGGAGCCGGCAACCACGTGTTCACGGAGCAGGCATCAGGCCTTGGCTGGCTTTGCCGCTGGTGGGGCGACATTGCCCCGAGCTCGTGGCGCTGGCTTCGCGGCCTTGGCTTCGCTGTCGCCACCCTCAGAGTGCGACTGATTCGTCGCGGCGAGGGTCGTTTTGCCTTCGAGAATGGCATCAGCCAACCGGGCGGCGACCAATTCGATCGAGCGAATCGAGTCGTCGTTTCCGGGGATCGGCAGATCGACCAGGTCGGGGTCGCAGTCGGTATCGATCAGGGCAACGGTCGTGATACCCATCTTGCGGGCCTCGCTAATGGCGTTCTTCTCCTTCTTGGGATCAAAAACCACGAGGCATTCGGGAAGCCGCGACAGGGTGCGGATGCCACCGAGGTTCCGCAGCATCTTGCGGTGTTCACGCCGCAGGGAGGACTGCATTTTCTTGGAGTAACTGTGAAAGGCGTCAGAGGGAAGCAGTTCTTCCAGTTCCTCCAGGCGAGCCAAGCGGTTACGGATGGTGCGGAAGTTGGTCAGCGTGCCGCCGAGCCAGCGTTCGCTGACGTAGGGCATGCCGCAGCGGGCGGCTTCCCGGGCAATCGCTTCCTGTCCCTGTCGTTTGGTGCCAACAAACAGCACTAGACTGCCCGTTTCGGCAACCTGCTTGAGATACTTTCGGCTGCGAAGCAGCCCGCGAATCGTCTCGCGAACATCGATGATGTGAATGAGGTTTTTGCGGCCAAAAATGTAGGGCCGCATCTTTGGATTCCAGCGGCTGGAGCGGTGGCCAAAATGCACACCAGCTTCAATGAGTTCCTGAGCAAGGGCAGTCGACACGGTGAAGGGTCTCTTTCTGTTTAACGGAGCGATATCCGTGCACCAGCCTAGGGTGACACGACCACGGTCCGGCCAAGGCGGCCGGATCTCGCGAGCACCGCAGAATATCGGGGTTTTTTCGACTTTGTCAACGCAAGCATGGTCAACAACGGACGCCACTGCCCCAGAGCAGGCTGAGCCGCTTGAATTCGGTCAGCAACCGTAATTAGACTGCGAGGCTCGCCCGTTCCGACACATTACAATACCGAGAGGTGCAGCGCCAGCGGGCCGACGCCCTGGCCGAAGCCATGCGACACGTTCTTTCCGCAACCGTTCAAAACGTTCCCGGCGTCCTGGCCCATGTTTCGGGAATGCTCGCTTCCCGGGGCTACAACATTGATAGCCTGGCCGTGGGGGAGACCGACGACCCCGGATTTTCTCGGATGACCTTCGTTCTCCGCGGGGATGACCGTGTCCAGGAGCAGGTGCGACGGCAACTCGGGAAAATTGTGACGATTGTCAACGTTGAGGACATTAGTTCGCAGAACTACGTCGAACGTGACCTGATGCTGATCAAGGTGGCAGCCCCAGCCGGTCCAGCCCGGTCCGACATCAAGGAGTTGGCCGAAATCTTCCGGGGCAGGGTGGTCGACGTCGCCTCCGACAGTGTCGTGGTCGAAATTTCTGGCACCGAAAACAAAATCGAGGGGTTCATCGACATGGTGCGCCCCTTCGGCATCCTTGAACTCGTCCGGACTGGCCGGATCGCCATGGTTCGGGGTAGTCGTTCCAACAACGCCCCAGCTGAGGAATCGGCCAGTTGAGGGTGTGCCGGCACGCTCTTCCGTTTCCTCCAATCTCTTTACGACAACTCTTTTCAGCTTTCAGCAGCGTTTTTTTCACAGGTTCAAAAGGAGCCCCAAGTGCCCGCAACGATTTACTACGAAGCCGACGCCGACCTCGCAATTCTTTCCGGCAAGACGATTGCCATCATCGGGTATGGCAGCCAGGGCCACGCCCAGGCGCAAAACCTGCGGGACAGCGGGCTGAATGTTGTTGTTGCCCAGCGGCCAGGCGGGCCGAACTATGACCTCGCCAAGAGCCACGGCTTTGAGCCGCTGTCAGTGGAAGATGCCGTCAAGCAGGCTGATGTGGTCAATATTTTGCTGCCCGATGAGTTCCAGGGGGACGTCTACAAGGCGGCGATTAGGCCCAACCTCAAGCCAGGTGCGGTTCTGATGGCCAGCCACGGCTTCAATTTCCATTTCAACCAGGTCGAGGCTCCTCCTGGTCACGACATCCTGCTGGTCGCCCCGAAGGGCCCAGGCCATCTGGTCCGCAGCGAGTACGAGAAGGGGGGCGGCGTTCCCTGTCTGATCGCGCTCGGCGAGGATGCCTCCGCAGAGACGAAGAAGATCGGTTTGGCCTATGCCAAGGGTATTGGTGGAACCCGTGGCGGTGTGATCGAGACAACGATCGCCGAAGAAACGGAAACGGATCTGTTTGGTGAGCAGGCCGTGCTCTGTGGCGGTGTCTCGGAACTGATCAAGGCTGGGTTCGACACCCTCGTTGATGCCGGTTATCAGCCCGAAATGGCCTATTTCGAATGCTTGCACGAGATGAAACTGATTGTCGACCTGCTCTACCAGGGTGGCCTTGAGTACATGCGATACAGTGTCTCGAACACGGCTGAATATGGTGACTACACCCGTGGCAAGCGAGTAATCACCGAAGAAACGCGGGCCGAGATGAAGAAGATTCTTGACGAGATTCGCTCCGGTGAATTCGCCCGTGACTGGATCTTGGAGAACCGTGCCAATGCGGCCAGCTTCAAGGCGACCCGTCGGCGGGAGCGGGAGCATCTGCTGACTGCGACTGGCCGGCAGTTACGGAAGATGATGCAGTGGATCGACTCGAAGGAAGTCTGACGAGGACCTGGCTCGTTGGCGCCAGCGGAGCCGGTCGTGGCCTCCGCTGGCTGAGGGCACTTAACAGAAAGCCGAGAAGACACGGATGAGCACTGCTGCTGAAATGGCGACTCGAAGGTTGTACGAGCAGCTTGAGCCGGGCGACCGGGTCGAGGTGATCCATGGCGTGACCGTTGGTTCCAGTGCAAACTGGAGCACGACCACGGTGGGTCGTGTTCTCCGCAGGGAACGCCGTCGACACGGACTCCACTTCCGTCGCAACACCGACGACAAGGTCTTCAGCGACGTGCTCATTCTCGCCCGCGACGACGGCGAACTCACGACGGTGACCATCGACGAGTACACCCGGAT
>WTHB01000021.1:67655-122701 GCA_011523305.1 Planctomycetaceae bacterium
GAGTCCACCCGGATTCGGAAGCGCTAACAGGATCGGTGTCGTCGAGACCTTACGCTACCCGGGCGATGACGCACTTGAGATACTCCCCCTCCAGGCAGTGAAGGTTCACCGGGTGGTCGGCGGCAGCCCCACGACACTCAAGCAGTTGAAGCATCCGGCCACTGCGCTGGGCAACGCCGGAGAGCATCACCAGGAAGTCTTCGCGGGCGATGGCTCCGGAACAGCTGCAGGTCACCAGCAGGCCACCAGGCTCCAGCAGATCGACTGCCAGTCGATTGATGCGGTGATAGGCTCGCAAGGCATCGGCAGCGGTGGCCCGGCTGCGGGCGAACTTCGGCGGATCAAGCACCACCATACCGAACCGCTCTCCAGCAGCCTGCAGGGCTGCCAGCTTCTCGAACGCGTCGGCCTGTTCCACCGTCATGGTGGTGGCGGCATTGAGTTCGGCATTGGCCCGGGCAAGAGCCACCGCGCCGGGGCTTGAGTCGACCGACAGCACGGCAGAGGCCTTTCCTGTGACTGCTGCTGCCACCCCGAAGCCACCGGAATAGCAGAACATGTCGAGCACTCGCCGCCCCCGGGCGTAGCGGGCCGCCGCCTGCCGGTTGTCCCGCTGGTCGAGGTAGTAGCCTGTCTTCTGCCCTTCAGTCAGATCGACCCCAAACCGGAGCCCGTGTTCGGTCACGAAGACCGGCCCATCCGGACGGGTGCCCCGCAGCAAACGATCGGGCAGGTGGAGCCCTTCCAGTTTGCCGAGACCACGTTCAGCACCACGCAGGACAATGCCCTGAGGCTTGATGAGTCGCTCCAGCGTGTCACAGATTGGCTCCAGTCGCTCCGCCATCGCCAGGGCGGTCACCTGGATCGTCAGATACGCGCCATACCGGTCGATGATTAGCCCGGACAGGTCGTCGCCCTCGCTGTTGACCAGCCGACAGCCCCCCTCTGGATTGTCGAGGCCCAACTGTTGACGGAGGGCGACCGCAGCGGCCAGCCGGATTTCCCACAACGCATGATCAAGCAGCTGCTCGGCGTCAAATGTGTAGAGCCTCACCCGCAGTCGGCTGGAACTGTTCCAGAGGCCGCGGGCGATGAACTGACCGTCGTGGGTCACCAAATCGACCACCTCACCATCGGCCGGACTGCCTTCGACTCGCTGGATGGCGGAGTCAAGCACCCAGGGATGGCGACCAAAGAACGGCCGGGCCCGCTTCGGTTTGACGAATACAGTCGCGACAGCCGCACCGCTTTCGGGGCCACCGTCAGCGGCATCCGCGGGAGTCTCGTCAGGCATGGACGACCTGCTTGGCAGGCTCCGGCAGGACGTGCGGCTGGGGCAGCGAGTCAGTCCCCGGGTCGGCTTTGACCCGGCGATGGTCCTTGGCAGTCTTCTTTTTTTCCAGCCGCAACACACTCCAGCCAAAGATGTCACCGAGTGGTCCAGCAAGGAGAGCGGGCAGCAGGACAAGATTCCCGACCAAGGCAACGGTCAGCATTGCCAACATCATGTGGCCAAACCGCTGCGTCGGGCCGAAGGGTGAAAGCGAAAAGACCGAGAGGCCGATGCCGATCACGCCCCAACTTTGGTACATCGCCCGGGCACAGCCCTTGTACGCGAGCATGGTGGCGGCCTTGCGATCGAGTCCTTCAGAAATGCCCCGGCGGAACCAGAGCATGAAGTGAACTACGTCATCCACGGTGACGCCGAGGGCCACGCTCGGGGCCATGACTGTGCCAATGTCGATCAACAGGTTCCCGGTGCCGAGGTTTTTGAGCAGTTCATTGCCCCAGCCCATGCCGCCGAAGACAACCACCGCAGGGAACGCGGCCGGCAACAGCAGCACCAGGCCCGCCGAAGCTGCTCGGCAGAGCAGCACCATCACCAGAACGATGATCGCGAAGTCGCTGATGAAGCCCACAATCAGGCCGTCCAGCAACGAGTGCTGCGCCTTGTAGACGAGTGGCACCAGACCGGTGTAATCGACGGCCACTCCCTCGATGCCATCGCCCTCGTAGCGAGCAAGAATCGGGTCGATCTTCGACTGCAGATCACGTTTGAAGTCAGCGTAGTCGACTTCCTTGGTGGCACTGACACGGGCACTGATCCGCCAGAGTTCCTGATCGCGAACGCCCTGCTCGTCCTCTACCGTTGCCTCGCGGAGATAATCACCATCGAGGAACTCATGACGGTGGGCCACCAGCCGCCGGTTTAGCACGCTGCGCCGGGTGCGGGCCGTCAGGCCAAAGACCCGACCGGCAGCACCGCCCAGGCCACTGCCGCCGACGTCGAGGCTGCGTCCAAAGGTGACGGTCGAGAGTGAGCTGCCGACCTCGTTGAGTTGGCCGATCTCACGCTGGATCTCATCGACGAGTTCCATGCGTTCGAGGAAGTTCAAATCGCACTGCTGCTGATCAACCCGAATGAGAATCTCCATCGGGACAAGCGGCCCCAGATTCTTTTCCAGCCAGCGATAGTCCTGCCGGATTCGGGCCTGCGGCGAGAACAGCCGCATGAGTTGCACGCTGCTTTCGACCTTAAACATGCCGTAGGCGAAGCCTGCCATCGTGAGCAGACAAACTGTGGCAACCGAGACATTGTGCCGGGTGATCCACTGCCCAACTCGCCACCAAGGGCTCTCTTCAATGGGCCGCCAGGAGTCTTCCTCGTCGTCTGCCGCCAAGGCCCCAAGCCGTAGTTTAGGGGGAAACAGTTCAAGGAATGCCGGCATCAGTGTCATCAGGATGACAAAGCTCACGACCACGCCAATGGCTGAAAAAATGCCAAACATCTTGATCGGCACGAGTTCACTCACCGCCAGCGTGGCCAGACCGACCGCCGTGGTACCGGTGGCCAATGACAGCGGCAGCAAGGCGTGGTGAACAGATGCGCCCGCAGCGCCCTTGAGGACACCCGTCTCGGCAAGCTGGTCCCGATAGTAGTTGGCGAGGTGAATCGCCCCACTGGTGGTGGCAACGTAGACCAGCGACGGCATCGTCAGCAGGATCGCATCGACCGGATAGCCCGAGTACCAGACGATGGCCAGACTGGCAAACATGCTGTAGACGCCCGAGGCGAGCACCAGGCCGACCAGCACCTTGCTTTTCAGGCTCCACCAGCTGACGAAAAAGCCGACGACGAGTGACAGGCCAAAAAGCAGCGTCACACTGGTCTGGCCCGCGCGGTCGATCGAGACGTTGTCGACCGGAGGACCGCCCATGTGCAGCGTCTCTTCGGGAATGCCACACTCCGCAACGGCGACATCTTTGATGGTGTCAATTGCCCCGTGCAGATTCGCCCGAGCAGCATCTGAGAGCGTGAGGACAAGACAGGTCTGCAGGCTGTCGACATTCGCAACGACGGGTCGTTCCGCTTTCGGGGGAGTCGCGTCTGTTGCTGCGGCCGGATCGGTGTGCGGCGGATCACCGATCAAAGCGCCGGTGAGTCGATCGACCGCCTCCTCGGGATCGAGGTTGAGCGGCTCTTCGGTCATCTGCTCGACTGCCCGTGGCCCGGTCTGGGCGGTCTTGAAGTAGATCGGCCGACCAATTCGCGAGGCCTCTTCCGGTGGCGGCAGCAGTTTGCGCGCCAGCAGTTCCAGCCGTGGGTCCGCCATCGTGCAGCCATCCCAGCTGACGAGGATGAACTCTTCGCCCTGAAAGTTCTGGCGGAAGAACCGATAGGTCTGGGTTTCTGGATACTCCAGCGGCAACCAGCCTTTGACGTCATTCCGGTTGTTGCCCTTCGCCTTGATGGCACCCACCACCACCATGGGCAGCAAGAAGACCAGAATGGCAAGAATCCAGACGCTGTACCGCTCGTAAAAACCCGTTCGTTGGGACATGTCGCCTCGTGTCGAACCCTTGCAGGTCCGCTGCTGAAAGAACCGGACAGAACGCCGGTTGGGAATCGATGGCCCGGGGAGGAACTGCCTCCAATAGTTCGGCCTGTGAACGCCTCCGCGAGTGCTTCCGAGAGCATTCCGGAAGAGCTCTCGAAGCCTTGAAAATTACCGATCTTCAAACCCAGAGTCTATATCGTCGCAGCCTGAGACCGACCTTTTCTCCCGAACTCTCCGGGCGTAAACGTTGCCTCAGGAACGCTTCCTACCAGCCGCAGCCTTTCCCAAAACTGCGCACTTTTCCAGCGACCCCCTCACAGTGACTGATTTTTAGTCGTCGTCCTTCGCTTGGGTGGCGGCAGTCTCGGTGGCCCGAAACTGCCGGTCTCGATGCGAGCCATCGCAGAACGGCCGGCAGCCTGAGTGACCACAGCGGCACAGGGCAACAGCACGCTTGTGATCTGGCAGCCGGAAGGCCTGCCCGTGGTGGTCATTCACCTGCACCTCTGCTCGGATCTGTCCATCGGACTCCCGGGGCAGTTCGATCACCAGCGGACCGTCTTCGCGGCAGCGGATGGTCACCACAGGCTTCTTGGCAGCATCGGACAGCGGCAGGTTCATTCGCTGGAACCTCCGAGGGTGGCGGCATGCCCCCGCACGGGCTGCCGCGACAGCCACCACCAGAGCAGGCCGGCAGCAGTCAGCATGACGAGGGAGATCAGCTGGGAGATCGACAGCGGCGTGCCAAGTGCCGGGGCTTCATCGATGCGGATTGCCTCAAGCAGGATCCGGGAGATCGGGTGCAGGGTCAGCACCAGCGCAAAGACCTCGCCGTCGCGACGGGCAACCGGGGTGAAGGCGACTGCCAGCCCCGCCAGGATTGCGGCATCAAGTGCTGCGTAGAGTTGCGCTGGATGAACAGGCAGACTTGGGTTGGCAACACCGCCTGCAGTTGGATGTGGCAGCAGGCCGCGGGCGACCTGATCAAACCAGGGGGGGCTCCCCGGTGGGAACTGCACCGCCCAGGGCAACTCACAGAGCCCACCGTAACAGCAGCCGTTGAGGAAGCAGCCAATCCGGCCGAGTGCCAGCCCGACCAACAGTCCCGGTGCGATGCAGTCAGCCAGTTGCAGTACCGAAAGCCCCCGCCGCCGAGCGAACCACCAGGCTGCTACGGCGGCCGTGGGCAGGGCACCGAAGACGACCAGTCCGCCCGCAGCCAGGTTGAGCACCGCTGGAATCGCTGTGATCGGGCTCTGACCCGGGAGAAAGAACCGATCGTGGTATTCGATGACGTAGAAAAGTCGCGCGCCGATGAGCCCTGCCACAAAGACTTCAAGGGCCAGGGCGATGATCGTGTCGGCATCGATGCCGACGCGGCGACCGCGGACGATTGAGAGCCAGGTGCCGACCACAGCCGCGGCCAACAGCATGGCGCCATAGCCCCGAATCGGGACACCCTGTCCATCATCGAGGGCCGGCAGGCCCCAGAGGATCAGCCCCCCACTGATGGCCAATGGGGCCAGCAACGAGGAAAGGCCGGCCAGACCTTGGCGGCGGCGGAGTGTCAGCCCAACGACGACAGCACCCGCCACGGCCCAGACGGCAAGCAGCAGTCCCCAGCCAAACAGCGGCACCGATGTCGCGCCCACGGTGATCCGTGCCGGAATGTGAAAGAGCGTGGTCAGCACGGGGACTGCGTCCGCGGTGGAAGGGAGAGATTGTCAATCAGGCGGGTCTCACCGAGGCGGCCGGCAATCAAGGCAATGGCAGCCGTGGTCTGATCGCTCGGAGCCAAGGGTTCAAGCGTATCGGCTGCCACGACGGTTGCGTAGTCAACGGCGATTGCGGCAGCCTCAAGGATCGCGGCCATGCGGTGCTCAATGTCCGAAATAGCGTGCCCCTGCTGCCAGTCACTCTGAGCCTGCTTGAGGGCGGTCGACAAGGCGGTCGCCTGCTGCCGCTGGGGAGCGGTGAGGTAGGCATTGCGAGAACTGAGCGCCAGCCCGTCGGTTTCCCGCACGGTCGGACAGACAACCACATCGATTGGCAGCCCAAGGTCGGCGACCATCCGTTTGACAACCAAGGTCTGCTGCCAATCCTTGGCGCCAAAATAAGCCGCGTCAGCAGGCACGCAGTGGAACAGTCGACAGACCACGGTGGCAACACCGGCAAAATGCCCCGGCCTCAGTTGGCCCTCGAACGGCTCGGCTGGTCCCGCCACCTCGACCCGGGTGGCATGATCCGGGGGATACATCTCGCTTACGTCTGGGGCGTAGATCCAGCGGACTGAATGCGGGGCAAGGCGTTTGCAGTCTGCTGCCAGATCTCGCGGGTAGCGATCGAAGTCTTCCTGCGGTCCAAACTGTATCGGATTGACGAAGATCGACACTGCCACGGCTGGGCAGTCGCTGGCAGCTCGCTCCACCAAACTGGTGTGACCGGCATGCAGGCTTCCCATGGTCGGCACGAAGCCGACCCGCTCGCCAGCGGCCTGGGCGGCCCGCACCCGTTGCCGCATCTCGTCGCTCCGACGAATGATCGTCGGTGGTCGATCCCCCGTCATGCGATCGCCTCAACAGCAGCAACCGCATCGAGGACTGCCCGGCCGAGATCATCGGCAGCGAGGTGAATCACTGCCTTGGGCCGAGGGCAGCAGCCTCCGCCGTGCAAAAGGCATTCAGCCATGGCCTCTTGGAGGCCCATGAGGGCAGCCACGCCACGCTTGCCCCCGGCGGCGGCCTGGGTCGCGACCAGATCGGCAAAGACATCACTGCTGTCAGTTGCATGGGAGCGGTAAGCCATCCGCTCAACGAGCGTCTGCTGCCGCACCTCGAGAAACAGGACAACGTGCGGGCAGACTGTCTCGTGGCTCACCTGCTCAAAGGCCGAAAGGAACGATTCCCTTTCCGCCGGAGGAAGCCACGCGTCAGCGGCCAGCCGCACACCTTCCAGCCAATAGTCGGCCACGGTTCCGTGCGGATCATCAGGCCACTGTGACTCGCGGAGCGGCGCGGCATAAGCCTCCACACGCTCACGCCAAGCACGACTCGTAGCGGGTGGTTCTGCCTGGTGGGCCGTGGCAGGACTGCAGCCAGGCAGAGCAGTCGGGGCGTGGAGCAGCCGGGCCAGCGTCACATCTGCGACCGCTGCCGCAACTTCGGCCGCACCACTGCCGGGCACGCCGACAACGGCCACATGCAGATGACGCTGGGAGATATTTTCCAAGAGTTCTCTCAGAGTGCAGCCGGCAACAGGATGCCGCAGGTCGGCAGCAATCTCAGTGGCAGGTTCCAGCACGAACCGCCGGGTCGTCATTCGGGGGTGAGGTACTTGAAGCCGCTCGGTCGTGATGACCTGCTCGTCATACATCAGCAGATCAAGGTCGATCGTCCGGGGCCCCCAGCGGGTGTGCCGTTCACGGTGGAGTGTGTTTTCAACCGCCGCCAGCATGTCGAGCATTTCTTCTGGGGCAAAGCTGGTTTCGACCAGGCAGGCCGCGTTGAGAAAGGGCGGCTGTCCGGGTGGCCCACCGATCGGTTGCGTCTCCACAAATCGACTCACCTGGAGCATCTCCACACCCGGCATGAACCGCAGCATGTCGATTGCCTGGTCGAGTTGCTCCCGGCGGCTTCCCACGTTCGCGCCGCAGCCAATCAGGCACCGCGAGGGTCGCACAACGCTTTCGGTTTCAGGAACCATCACGCATCCTCGCGGTGGACTGAACGCAGTTGAGCAGAATCCTGTGGGCGACCGGCCCGCAGTCGTCCGGCCCTGGCTGGCTGGACGCCCTGCTCATGTCGCCGTCAGCGTGCGTTCATGCGGTCAACGACAGCGTGGCCCATTCTATGGGGTCGACCCGGCGGAAAAGCAAGCAGGGCCGGGATGGCCCGTTCTGCCCTCATGCCCCTTCGGCAAACGATTTCGAAGGCGGGGGGGACATCCAAGCCACGGCGATTGCCGTCGACTGTCGATCCCTCACGTCGCCGCCCCCCGAAAGCCTTCAAACTTGCGTCTTCGAAATCGTGTGTTCGGAAACACGTCTGTGCACGTGCTGGTATCGCGTCACCAATCACCGCAGCGATGCGGCCGTGAACCTGCTGATTTCCCTGCAGCATGGCCACCAGCATCGAGCGGTGCCAGAATCGATCACGCGTTTCCCTAACGTTGTGTCAAGCGAACCTGAGTGATCGATGACTGAGGCTGCATTCTGTGAAGCCACAGCATTCTGTCAAGCATGATGGCTGTGGTCCGCGAGAAGACTTTGCGAGGCTTTAAAAAACACGGATGCCGCACCCTTGGAAATTTTGTTGTGCACGCTGCGGAGATAGGCTGTTCACTGTGGTGTGACGCAGAAACTACAGCATGGATGCTGGTGGGGCAGGTGAGTGCGTGCGGGCACTTTCGTTGGTGCACCGATTGTCGATAGCCGTCGCCCGCCCCGCCGCTGGTGCCGTCGCATGCACACGCCCTCCTGGTCGCCGGAGCGGCTGTTTGTCGGGGAAAACTCGGTGTCTCCAGCAGAAGCGGCAGGCTCGTGGCGAGGATGCTCACCGAGCGTTAGGAGTGGTTTGAGAAACCCGATATACTCCGACATCCGTTCCCCACCAGAGCCGTTCGGCAGGGAACGGGTTGGTCGTGTGGAGGTTCGCCTTCGTGATTTCAGCCCGCCCCAGCGTCACCGGACTGGTTTTCCAACTGTACGGGCGGTCCCTTCACCCGGAATTGTTTCAGCAGCACGCGGTTCGGCGAGTCGAACGTGGGGCGTTTCAGGCCGAGGTTGTGATCACCGAAAGCGGGCATGTCGTCTGCTGGCGAGGGGAAGGGCTGACGCTGAGTGAGGTGGCCACATCGGCCGCGGCCCCGCTGCCGATGAAGCGACGGCTGCTGTCGCACCCGATTCGGGGCGAACGGAGCGATTCACTGGAGTGCACCAGCGGTGTCTGCTACGAGACCGCTTTCCAGTTGGAACGGGTCCAGCCCGACGTTTTTTGGACGTTTCAGCAGGAACTCTGCGACGATGGCATGACCCACGGGCTGTTCCACCGATTTGCTACCGGGGGCAGGCTGGCCGTTGGTGCCGTCAGTTGGGTCAACGTCGAGACTCGGACGAAAAGCCTGATCGTCCAGGCCTTCCACACGTTCCCCGATGACTTTGCGATCGTGAAGAGCCAGTCGATTTTCCAGATTCCCTGAAATTCCCGGTTCAGCCCCCTGCGACCGGCTGAGGGGCCGTGTAAACTGCTGCCCATGTCGAATACCGCCACCAGCCGCATTCTGATCGCTGACGACAACGAGCCCAATCGGGAGCTGCTCGAGGTCTATCTTGCCGAGCTCGACTGCGAGATTGCGACAGCCGTCGATGGACGCGATACCCTCGAGAAAGTCACCTCGTTTCAGCCAGATGTGATTCTTCTCGACATCATGATGCCGAAGCTGTCGGGCTTCGAGGTCTGCCAGCAACTGAAGGCCTCTCCCGAGACGCGGCAGATCATGGTTTTGATGGTGACGGCTCTCGGTGAACTCGGCGATATCGAACGGGCAGTTGAGGCCGGTACCGACGACTTTCTGTCGAAGCCGGTCAACCGCGTTGAATTGGTCAAGCGGGTTGAGAACATGCTCAAACTGCGGCATGTCAGTGACGAGCTTGAACGCCTGCGAAACTACATCAGCAGCATGGACGACGACCTGCCACCCCGACAGGTTGATCGCTAGCCACGGCGAGGCTGCCCCTGCTGACACGAGGGCTGCTCAGCATGCAGTGACGGGCGGTGTGGCTAGGACCGAGTCATGCCGACCTGCTCCAGCACCCGAATCGCGGCGGGTGATTTGTTGAGCACGTAGAGGTGGAGACCGGGTACCCCTTCGGCAATCAACTCTTCAGCCTGCCGCGAGGCATATTCAACCCCGGCTTCAAACTGAGCGGCTGGATCGTCGCCGGCGGCCTCGAACGCCTTGATGAAGGCCTCCGGCAGTTCTGCCTTACAAAGGCTGGCAATTCGCTGAATCTGCTTGAAGTTCGTCACCGGCATCAGGCCCGGCACAAGTGGCGTGTCGATCCCGATGGCGGTGCAGCGATCCCGAAAGCGGAAAAAATCAGCGTTGTTGTAGAAGAGTTGCGTCACCACCACGTCGCCGCCGGCGGCACACTTTTGCTTGAGAAACTCAAGGTCGGCCTCAGGGCTGACCGCTTCCTGGTGAGTTTCGGGATACCCCGCCACCAGGATGTTGAACTGAGGGAACTCGGTGCGAATCAGGGTCACCAACTCAGAGGCATAGCGAAGCCCGTCAGCCACCGGCGTGAATGCGGCTTCGCCTTGAGGTGGATCGCCCCGCAGGGCGACAATCGCGGAAACCCCCCGCTGGTCTGCTTCGCGGAGGTATTCCCGCAACTGATCAACCGTGCTGCCAACACAGGTGAGATGGCTGGCAACAGCCACGGCAGGATGTCGACCACGGACGCCATCGAGAACCTCCAGCGTTTTGGCTTGGGTTGAGCCGCCCGCACCGTAGGTGCAGGTGATCAGGGCCGGTTCGAAGCCCACCAGTTCATCGACCGTCTGCCAGAGCATCGCCTCAGACTCAGGTGTTTTGGGCGGAAACAGTTCGAAGGACAGCCCGAACGAGTCATTTTCGTAGGTGGTGCGAAGCGACACGTGACATTCTCTCGGCGGACAGCGGGGTGTTTGGGGGGCACCGAATAGCCCTCCAACACGGAAACCGACTACACCCCCCTATCCTAACAAAACACGGCCCCAAACGCATCGTTTGCGAGCCATGCAGGCCGCTCAAACACCGGCTGCCAGGGCTGATGCGTCACCCGTCCGATGAGCCTGCCAACTCTGCAACAGCCCGGAGGAGTTCCCGGTCGGCTGGGTTGAACGGCACCCCCCGGCGGTCCATCATGCGGCTCACCGCCGTTGCCACAGGCTCGATGCCGGCGGGGCCATCCAGGGTTGGATCACCCAACTGGGTCGTAAACGCCTCCACATGGTTGGGGACCTGTCCTCCCAGGAGGGTTGCTGGCCCGATCAGACTGCCGCAGGAGAGCGCTGTCTGAATGGCCGTTTTTGTGAAGTCCCCAATCAGACTACCAAAGAACTGCAGGCCGGTGTCACGGCTGGCACCGGCGGACTCCCACAGCCGGATTGAGCCGTAACTGAACTTCAGGTTGCCGGTGATGGTTCCGGCAGCAAGGTTGACCCAACTACCGAGATGGCTGTGGCCGAGGAAGCCTCCGTGGGCCTTGTTGGAAAACGGCTCAATCACCGTGGCCGCGATCTCACCCCCCAAGCGGCAATCGTGTCCGGCCACCGTGCCGGAACCAATCCAACTGTGCGGATGCACCCTGGTACGCCTGCCGATCCGAACAGGACCATCAAAACAGCAGAAGGGACCGACCTCCGCTGTGGCATCAATGAGTACCGGCCCCCCCCGAATCGTAACCGTCTCGGCTACCATCGCTGCCAGTGCGGGCGTGTCGGTCTGTTCCACGAACAGTCCCGGCTGTTGTTCGGCATACCGGCCTGTCTCGAGTGCCACCACCAGCATATCCTCCAGGCTGGCCTCATGGGCGGTAAGAAGATCTTGTGGTGACTCAAGCAGCGGCAGCGTGGCGTCGAGGTAGGGAAGGGTCGCCACAGTGGTGAATGCATCAAAGGGTTGTGCCCCAGCAAGGACCGCATTGACGATTTCCGCGGCATCACCTGTGCCAGTGGCGTCGCGGTGAACCAGGGCGGCGGCAAGGGCATCTTCAGCGGTGACGAGTCCCGGTTGGCCGGCTTCGACCAGGGACCGCAGGGTCATCAGGGCGGGCCGACTTGGGATTAGCCGCGCGTTGACCAGCAGCATCAACCGGCCATGCTCTGAGGAAGACAGGCTGGCACGCTGCGGCAGCAGCGGTCCGCCCCAGTGGGGCACCCGTTTGGCCCCGAGGGCCGCCAGGTAGGTCTGCAGGTGGGGCCGAAGGACGCGTTGCACCTGGCCCAGATGGCTCAGGAACTCAATGAGCGTCCCCGCACCGATGGTGAGGTCGCAGGCCGGCCGCGCCAGGGTAAGCGGGCCGAGGGCTGACACGGCGGTGTCTTCACAGACAAAAACGTCCATAGACAAACCCTAGCAAAGGTCTTCGCCCGCCAGCGAGGCCACTGCTGGCAAAACAGCCGCCCGTGGCGTAATCTTCGGGAACTCAGCCGGAGTGGCGGAATGGCAGACGCGACGGATTCAAAATCCGTTGCCCGCAAGGGCGTGTGGGTTCAAGTCCCACCTCCGGCATTTGTTTTCTGGGGTTTTCAGTCCTCGGGAGTCGAACCCTTTCCGAGGACAACGTCGTGTACCCATTCTGCACCCATAACCCTTGGGTCAGGGGCGATGGGTTGGCGTGGTTCTTGAAGGAGATCCCAATCCTTGCCGCCTTGTCTGCGAGAAGTTTCAGGTCTCCAGAAAGTCCTCATCAAACAATGTCACATTCTGAAACTTTGCCTGAAACGAAATTGACGTACAAACCGGAGAATTCCTTTCGCGACGTGATTTCGCTCCAGGCGATTGTGGTGACACTCACAGTCGGTCTACTTGCTTACATCCAGAGAGCCCCAGTGTTCACCCTCAAGGTCGAAGCGGGATTCTTGCTCTTGGTCATGGGGCCACTAAGTGGTCTGTGGCGAATCAGTCACGCTGTCAACCAGACTGCAGATGGTGAAGCTCATCTCTACACGCCCGCCGTCAGAAAGTATTCCACGCAGGTGATGTTGGTGAGCCTTTTGCTGGTTGGCGGTGCATCTGTGTTTTATTGGGCCCACCTCCTTCCCGGCCAAGAAACTCCTGCAGCCGTGGCCCCCTAAGCTCCGAGAATATGTAGGCCTCGTCGCACAGATTTCCAAGCAAGAGGTTATTGCACCAATCGATGGAGAGCACGAACATCGGTCAAAATGGCTGCAGGACAATTTTCGAACTGGTATGCCGTGGCGACTCACTTCATTGGGGTCACGACGATTCTCAAACTGCCGGCAAGATGCCCGGTCATCACTATGCTCATGATTCATGACGCCTGAAGAGACTGTGCTACCTGGAAGGAGATGTGACTTCATGCTGCTTCAGGTCCTGAGCGAAGTTCAGGAGAAGTTCAGGGGCGAACGGGGAGTGTGGATGTACAATGCCCCGCCCCAAGCATTTTTGGCCTGCGTCCCTTTCGTATTCGACTGGCCACTGAGCGACGCCCTGCGGGGTTTACCGCTTGCGGATCTTGATCACGTATCGCATCAGGTCGTTGAACTCCTGGCGATTCTTTAACTGTGCTACGAGGTGCTCTGGCATCAGCGAGACGGGTGATTCAAAAAACTCGTCCAGGTCGTCCTTGCGGAAGGCAAGCGGTGTCGATTCGGCCGGATTGCGGATGACAATCTCGTCGTCAGTTTCCGACACGCGGATGCCCGTGTGCTGTTTGCCCTCGGCTGTGATGACGGTGACCTGGGCATAGGCCTTGTCGATCACCTTTGACGGATAGAGCACCGACTCAATCACCTGTTCCGGCGAAACCTTTGTGGTGAGTTCCTGCAGGGCAGGGGCCAGCCGAAGGCTACCGGCCGGCGGGTTATGACAGGTCGCACAGGCAGCTGCCGACGTGGAGAAAAGATCTTTGCCGCGTTTGGCGTTGCCCTTCCGCATCGCAACCTGAGCCAGCTGGTGCAGCGGAGTTGCCAGCAGTTCTTTTTCGAGTGCTAGGTTCGCGATTGCTTCCTGCTCACCTGCCGCAGCGGCGACAAGGGCGGGCTCGAGGGGATGGGCTGCCAGCAGGTCGGCTGGTTTCCAGAACGTGGTCTGGCTGCGGGTTGCCTCCCGCACGCGTGCGACTGTCTCAGGCCTGACAGCCGCCGCCTGATTGCCCCAGGTGTTCCGCACGAAGGTGAGCACCGCAGCCAGTTCCTCATCAGTCAGCAGGTTACGGAAGGCGGTCATCGGGGGCACGCCACGGGCAGGGTCGTAGGTTTTGCCATGCACGACCAGTGGTCCCCACATGCCGTGGAGGGTTGCCTTGATGAGCCGCTCTTCACTGCCACCGACCCAGGGGCTGTTGACCAGCGAAGGATAGATGACGCCGTTGCCCTTGCCGGTAGTCAGATGACAGGTGCCACAGTGGGCCTCTCGCTGGTAGACCTTCGACCCCAGCTCGTAGGCGGCATGATCTGCCTTCGCGAGATGGGCAGGCGGAGCAAAGGCCACGATCTCATGCTCAACCGGTGCTGCAAACCCACTCGCGCCGGTGGCATCAACGGTGTGCCAGAAGTGAGCGACCGTTTTGGCCGCGATCACGGCATGTTTGACCTTCGATGCGAGAAGCTGCTGCAACAGGTCTTCGTTCCGGACGTGGTGCTGCTGATGTAGCCAGAGTGCCTCAAGGAGATGATGGGCTTCGGTTTCATTGTTGGGGTCAAAGTCAGCCATCCATGTTTGTGTGGCCGCGATGACTGCCTCGGAGTCACGGTTGCTGAGTTCCACGCGGGTGCGGTGCCGGACTCCATCGATCGGATGCTCGAGGTTTTTCAGCAGCGCCTCAAGCGGCTCGCCAGCGATTTTAACCGGAGACTGCAGCGGCCGATCTTTGGCGGTGAGCCGGTAGATGCGTCCGTGAGTATGGTCGCGGTTGGGATCACGAATGTTGTGCTGCATGTGGCCAATGATCACGTTCTGCCAGTCAGCCACGTAGAGTGCGCCATCCTCACCGACGATCGCATCCGTCGCCCGGAAGTTGGGGTCCTTGCTGTCGAGCAGGGGCTTGACTGGCGTCCCCCAGACTTCACCGAACGCCCGCGAGGCAGTCACGTGGCCAGCGCTCGTATTGATTTTGATCGAGAAGGACGCAACGACGTCCGTGCCGTGAAAGAATTCAATCGTGCCGTTATTGAACCGGTCTTCAAATCCCGGTCGATTCCAGACTCGGAGTTCACTCACCGGAAGGGCCGCCTTGAAGTCACCCCGCATCCAGGGGTTCTGCTGCTTCTTGGTATGGGCAAAATTTCCTTTGTTGCCATCGACGAGCAGGTGGACGGGAAACTCGCCGGTGTGATAGTTACTCGACTGCTGCAAGGCAGCCGTATCAGCAATGTTCTTGCCGTCACTGATGACTTCGACCTCGGCGATGTTCATCTGCTGAACGCCGTTAACGCTCAGTTTGAACCCGGTCGCCGCGACCTGGTCGAGTTTCGGGAATGTGATCGTGATCAGTCTGCCGTCTGGTGAGATCTCAAGCCCTTCCTGAGAGCGGTGGTTGACCGCGTCCTCAGTGCTCGCACCGTCGCGGTCGAGGTCGTACTGCTTCACGCCGAGAAACCCGATCGAATTGCAGATCAGGAAGTCTTGCTGCAGATCGTCAGGGAAGTGGCCCGAAGAAAGAATCTCACAGGCCGGCACCGGCCGGAACTCTTTCTCTAGCAGTTTGTGCATCTTGAATCCGCTGCCTTCCGGTCGTACCTGATAGGCCCGGCCACTGGTGCCATCAGTGGCGTAGCAGTAACCCCATCGGTCAAAACTGGTGCCGTGCGGATTGGGGCTGTTCGCTGCATGCGGGGTAATGGCAAAGGTTCGCGGGTCAAAGCGATACATGCCCGAATCACCGATTTGGAGGTTGTGCTTCCATGGCATTTCATGGTTGTTGACGAGGAATATGCCACTTTGCCAGTAGATGCCCCCATCGGGGCCGTAGATCAGATTGTTCGCGGCATGGTGGGTGTCGGCGGTTCCCAGACCCTGTAGCAGGATGGTGCGAACGTCAGCCACGTCATCGCCATCGGTGTCCTTCAGGAAGAGCAGGTCAGGGCCTGAGGTGACGACAACACCCCCGCCCCAGAATTCAAACCCGAGCGGATTGTGAACCTGGGCGAAGATCTTTCGACGGTCGGCCACGCCGTCATGATCGTCGTCCTCGAGGATGACGAGGGCATCGTCCATCTCCTGAAGCGGTTCCCACTTCGGGTAGGTGTTCCAGCAGGCTGCCCAGAGTCGGCCCTTGCCGTCGACCTGGAGTTGGACGGGGTTGGCAAAGCCTTCAAACATTTCCTCGGATGCAAAAACGTTCAGTTCAAACCCTTCGGGCACCATGATGTTCTTGGCACTTTCCTCGGGGCTGAGGTAGGTGACACTGCCCTCTTTGGCGGCACTGGAACTGGCACTGCCCCCGCCGACATTGGAGATCACCTTTACCGGTGGCGGCACGGTGCTGTCATCCGGCTGAATCGTGCGGCCTGCAGCCGCCGCCCAGATGACCGGATCACGGTTCGCTGTCATCACGTCGAGCATCACCAGTTCGTGCTTCAGCACCTCAGCGTTGCTCTGGCCGTCAACAAAAGTCAGTTTTGAGCGGCTGCCCCAGATGTCATTGCCATCGGTCGCACGGTAGCGATGGTGCCAGTGCCAGTTTTTGTCTTGAACGGCGGCGAAGAGGCTTTGCAGGTCCGCCTGAGCCGGCGGTTGCTTGCCCAGCAGCGCTGCGGCAATGATCTCCGCGAGTTGCCAATAGCCGGTCGCGTTGAGGTGGATGCCATTGAGGGTAAGCGGTTCGCTGGCTGACGTGAATCGCTGGCGGGTGGGCGTGTAGAGATCGACGAAAGCTGCCTGGCACTGTTCGGCCGCCTGCTGTGTCGCCTTGGTATAGGCCGCCACGTTGGCGTTCAGTTCCACCCCGTCGGGAAGATTGCGGCTGCCGGTCGACTCGTAGGCAATCGGGCTGAACAGAACAAAGCGGGCATCGACACCCTGCTGCTTCCGCAAACCGCGGTACTTCTCGACCAGTTTCACCAGTTCCTGCTGATAGGATCCAGCAGCTTTTGGGCCAGCAAACGACTCGTTGTAGCCGTACATGATGAAGATGACATCGGGGGCAACATGCTGCAGGTAGGCCTCATCATTGGTGAACCCGCTGCTGCGGGGCTTCTTGCTAACGGTGTCACCGGAAACGCTGAGGTTGCGAAACCGCACGTCGAGGCCTTGCAGGTGGTGCTGGAGCACTGTTTCGACCCAGGGTTCATGCTGCATCCGGTCGGCCAGGCCGTTGCCATAGATGGCAACTGTGTCGCCCTGCTGAAAGCGAAACGGCTCGGTGGCAGCAGCCATGGCCGGAAGGCCGCAGCCGACAAGCAGGAGAACCAAAACGAGGAGTTGGCGGGGCATGATCACGGCACGATCCTTTGTGAGCGGTTTGGTTGGGGATGGAGCGGCTTCTCGGCAAGCCACCGGGCGGGCTCAGCAGTTCGGGCGGCACCTGGTATTGCGGTGCTATTGCGTTCCGGCAGGCCGGACGGGCGCGGCACGATTCGGCACTCATCAATTGTAGAACACGGTTCTTCCTTACAGCCGAGCCGTTGTGCGCGAGGCCGCTGGGTTCGAAAACCCCTTCAAACCTCGGCAAAACCCAGGGGAGGACTGCCCCTAGCCGAGCAGGGCCTGCACCGGCTGTGCCGGTTCGACACCGGTGAGCCTGGTGTCGAGGCCTTGGTAGGGAACCGTAAACCGGTTGTGATCGATCCCTAACAGGTGCAGCATCGTGGCGTGCAGGTCACGAACGTGCACCACATCCTCAATGGCGTGGTACCCGAACTCATCGGTCGCTCCGTGGGTGATGCCCCCTTTGATGCCGCCGCCAGCCAGCACCATGCTGAAGCCCTTGATGTGATGGTCCCGGCCGATGCCTTTTTTCTGTCCCTGTCCCATCGGTGTCCGGCCGAACTCACCGCCGATCACCACGAGAGTTTCGTTGAGCAAGCCCCGGCGTTCCAAATCGAGCACCAGCCCTGCGGCCGCTCGATCGGTGGGCGGACAGATCTCGTCCATGAAGGGCTCAATGCCGCCGTGATGATCCCAGTCACTGTGGTAGAGATGCACAAACCGGACGCCCCGCTCAACGAGCCGCCGGGCCATCAGGCAGTTGGTACCGACGGTTGTCTTTCCAGGCTCTGCGCCGTAGAGGGCCAGCGTCTCAGCGGTTTCCCCAGAAAGATCGGCCAACTGCGGCACACTGGTCTGCATACGGAAGGCGAGTTCATATTGGCGGATGCGGGTGGCCACGTCAGGATCACGAAGGCTTTTCAGCCGATGGTGCTCGAGGGCGGCCACTGTTTCGATCAGATCGTGCTGATGGGCTGCCGTGACACCGGGAGGATTGCCAACGTAGTGCACCGGGGAGCCACTCGTCGCGAACTCAACGCCTTGGAACTGACCGGGGAGAAACCCCGAGTGCCACTGCCGGGCAGCAATGGGCTGCGGGTTACGACCCATCTTGCTGGTCATCACGACGAAGCCGGGGAGATCGTCCGCCTCACAGCCCAGCCCATAGGTCACCCATGCCCCCATGCTTGGGCGTCCTGAAAGCGCTGTGCCGCAATTCATGAAGGTATGAGCCGGGTCGTGGTTGATCTGTTCGGTCACCATGCTGCGGACAATCGCATAGCGGTCAGCCAGGCTGCCGAGACGAGGGAAGTAATCGCTGACCTCGGCCCCACATTCGCCGTACCGCTGAAAGGGCTTCCGCGGACCAAGACAGAGCAACTCTTTCCCCTGCAACTGGGCAATCGGCTGGCCAGCCGTCACACTTTCAGGCATCGGTTTGCCATCCAGTTCCGCAAGCAGCGGCTTGTGGTCGAAGGTCTCCAAATGGCTTGGCCCCCCGGCCAGACAAAGGAAGATCACTGCCTTGGCCCGCGGAGCATGGTGCAGCGGGTTGATAGCCCCGGACGGGCCTGACATGGCAGCTGGGCGACCGGTCGTGGCAGCCAAGGCGTCGCGGGCCAGCAGCCCGGAGAGGGCGGCCCCGCCGAGGTTCAGGCCACTGCGGGCCAGGAACGTCCGTCGCTGGATCTGGAGATTGGGCTGCATCGTTTCTCGCTGTTCTGCTCGTGTGAGGCTGTCTGTGTGGAGTCGTCTGTGGTTGGCGGGGTGACAGGCGTGGGGTCAGTAGCGACCGATGGCTTCCCGCAGGTTCAGCACGGCCCGGGCGGTGGCTGTCCAGGCAGCCAGTTCGGTGGGGTCGAGTGTTTCATCCCGAGATGCGATGCCGACCTGGAGCAACGCAGTAGCTGCCTCGGGGTCGGCGTGATAGTCCTGCCGCCGCCGGTGCAGCAGGTCGCCCAGCAGGGCCTGCTCGGTCGCATCGGGTGGACGGGAAACGGCCAGCCTCCAAAGTCTGGTGAGCCGGGTGGTGTCGTCGGCGTTTTCGGCTAGCACCCGCTCGGCAAGTTTGCGGGCGGCTTCCACAAACGTCGGGTCATTGAGCAGCACCAGTGCCGCTTTGGGCGTGTTGGACCGCATCCGCACTGCCGTGCATTCCTCCCGTGTCGGCGCGTCGAAGGCCAGCAACTGAGGGTGCAGGAACATCCGCTGCCAGTGCACGTAGAGGCCCCGTCGCCACTGCTGCTGGTTGTTGTCCTGCTTGTAGGTTCGTTTGGGAAAGTTCAGGTGCTGGTAATAGCCGGCCGGCTGGTATGGATGCACACTCAAGCCCCCGAGTTGTTCAACCAACAGGCCACTCGCTGCCAGCGTGGCATCGCGGACGCCCTCAGCCGGATATCGCCACCGGCCCTGACGAGCCAGCAGGCGATTATCAGGATCGTGGGCCAGCAGTTCGGTGGAGACGTTCGAGGTCATCCGGTAGGCCTCGCTGGTGACGATTGCGCGGATCAACTGCCGGAGATCCCAGCCTTGGTCAACCAGTTCCAATGCCAAGCGGTCGAGCAGTTCCGGATGGTCAGGCGGCTCTCCCTGACCGCCAAAGTCATCTGCGGATCGACAGAGCCCGGCTCCAAAGAACAACGCCCAGATCCGATTGGCCGTCACCCGGGCGGTCAACTCACCGATGCCACCCTCTGCCACCGGCGTCACCAGCCAGCGGGCCAAGTCGGCCCGGTTGGCTCGGCCGGCTGTCTTCAGCTCGCCGAGAAATGCCGGAATGGCCGGCTCGACCACTGGCCCATTCTCATTCATCCAGTCGCCCCGGGGTAGCACCCGTACCGTTCTCGGCTCGGCCAGTTGCCGGGTCACCATCAGCCGCCGGGTGAGCCCCTCCCGCTGCTTTTCCAATGCGGCCAGTTGCTTGCGATCCTTGGTGACAGATGCTGGTTCTGGTGGCGAGGCAGCCGCCTCGGATGCAGTTGCACTGGCTTCCGAGCCCTTCGCTGCCAAGGGTTGTGGACGGGGTGGAAGCCGTTGTCGGATCGTGCTGATTTCGGCATCAATCGCCGCCGCCCGCTCGCGGTCGAACGGACCAATCACTGACTGCTCGGGCGCGCGAGTCGTCGGAAGCTTGTTGGGGGCACCACCAAACCCTGCCTTGCCCATGTGCTTCTCATCGTCAATGTCTGCGAAGAAGGCGCCGAGGGCGTAGAAGTCATGGCTCGTGTATGGGTCGTACTTATGGTCATGACACTGCGCGCAGCCGACCGTGGCCCCGAGCCAGACTCCGGAAACGTTGCGGATGCGATCAGCCTGATAGATTGCCCGGTACTCCTTGACTTGCAGTCCACCTTCATGGGTCGTCTGGAGCAGGCGGTTGTAGGCGGCAGCCAGCACGCGATCATCCGGGTGTTCATCCGCTGCCGGCTCGATCAGGTCGCCGGCCAGTTGCAGCAACGTGAACCGGTCAAACGGGAGGTTGTCATGGAAGGCGTCGATGACCCAGTCACGGTATGGTGAGGCGTTGTGTGTCTGATCGCCGTGATAGCCGACGGTGTCGGCGTAGCGGACCAGATCGAGCCACCAGGCGGCCATTCGCTCCGCATGCCGGGGAGATGTCAGCAGTCGATCGACCAGCTGCTCGTAGCGGTCAGCAGTAATGTCGGCGAGATAGGCATCAACCTCTTCCGGTGTCGGCGGCAGTCCGGTCAGATCGAAGGTGACCCGCCGCACAAGGGTGATCGGGTCGGTTGCCGCTGCTGGTCCCAATCCTTCTGCCGCAAGGTCGGCGAGAATGAACCGGTCGATCCAGTTTTTTGACCACCGTTCGTCAGTTCCCTTCGGTAGCGGGTGCCGCTGGGGTGGTACGTAGGCCCAGTGCGGCTGGTAGGCGGCTCCCTCTGCGATCCAGCGGGTGAGCAAGTCTTTCTGCGCGGCAGTGAGCACATGGTTGCTCTCTGGCGGCGGCATGATGAGATCCGGATCGGTCTCGTTGATGCGAGCGACCAGTTCACTCTCTGCCGGGCTTCCCGGCACGATCGCCCGCAGCCCGCTGTCCAAGTCAGCAACGGCGGCAGGCTGTTCATCGAGCCGCAGGCCCGCCTGGCGGTCATGCTCATCCGGTCCGTGGCAGGCAATGCAGTTGTGCGACAGGATCGGACGGATGTCGTGGTTGAAAGAGATCGCCGTCGGCTGAGCCCCGTTCGCCACGCCAGACCAGATAGCAACGAAAGCCATGGGCAGCCAGAACAGCCAGCCATGGCGAGGGGGGAATCGGCTGGGGCCAGGCCGGAGGGAAAAACTGCGGCAACAAATCATGGGACTGTCTGTTCGCAGGTCGGGGCTCTTTTCGCCCATCAGGAATGTTCGGTTGGGGCTAGCTTGCTTGAACATCGTAATGTCGGGCGGCGGCCCTGCTTATTAACTGATCAGTTATAAAATGAGCTTTGCTGGACTTACGGACGAGAAAAATGGCGGTTGACGCTTTTGCCCACCGGGGCCCGCGAGGCTGCTGGGGCTCGTTGACGCCCCCTCGTTTCGCCCGTAGATTCTCATTCCGAAGACAGAAAAGCATCGTCGTGCAGCCCAGTTTCTGCACGGCTCCCCCCCCGACCAGGAAAGGTTCCGACACCCGATGGCCAAGAAGCTCGCAAAGAAGAAGTCCGCTAAGAAAAATACTGCTCGAAAGGCAGGCGGATCAAAGAATTCGGGCCGGATGATCTATTTTTTTGGTCAGTCGAAGTGCGACGGTGACGGCACGATGCGGGACCTGCTCGGCGGCAAGGGCGCCAATCTTGCCCAGATGACCAAAATTGGCCTGCCGGTCCCCCCGGGCTTTACGATCACAACCCAAGTCTGCATCGATTATTACACGAATGGCAGCAAATTTCCTGCGGGCCTGGAAGACCAAATCGCCAAGTACCTCAAGGCGACCGAGAAGGAAACCGGCAAGAAGTTCGGTGATCCGTCCAACGCCCTGCTGCTGAGTGTCCGCTCCGGTGCCCGCGACAGTATGCCGGGCATGATGGACACCATCCTCAACCTCGGTCTCAACGACGAAACCGTGGTGGGCCTTGCTGAGGCGACCGGCAACGCCCGCTTTGCCTATGACTCGTACCGCCGCTTCATTCAGATGTACGGAGACGTGGTGATGGGCGTGCAGAAACGGCACGAAAACGAGCACGAGCCGTTTGACGAAGTGATGGACGGCCTCAAACATCAGCTTGGCATTGAGAACGACACCGATCTCTCAGAAGAAGCGCTCCGCGAACTCATCAAGCGGTACTTCCGTTTGATCAAGGAGCGAACCGGCAAGAACTTCCCGCAGGATCCCTTCAAGCAACTGATCGGTGCGGTGGGTGCGGTCTTCGGTAGCTGGATGAACGAGCGAGCGATTCTCTACCGTCGCAAGTACAAGATTCCGGATGAGTGGGGCACCGCCGTCAACGTGCAGAGTATGGTCTTCGGCAACATGGGCGATGACTGCGGCACCGGAGTGGCCTTCACCCGTGACCCGGCGACAGGCGAGGACATCTTCTACGGTGAATACCTCGTCAATGCCCAGGGCGAAGACGTCGTGGCGGGCGTTCGCACGCCGCTGCCCGTGACTGAAATGGCCCACGACCCAGTCTTTGCCAACACCTACAAGCAGTTGGAAAAGGTGCGGGAACGGCTGGAGAAGAAGTTTGGCGATGTCCAAGACTTCGAGTTCACAATCGAAAAGAAAAAGCTCTACATGCTGCAGACCCGGAACGGCAAACGGACGGCACTGGCCTATGTCAAAATTGCCCACGACATGGTCAAGCAGAAGCTGATGAAGCCTGCTCATGCCATCAAGAGCGCCGACCCTGACGCTCTGTCGCAGTTGCTCGCCCCGATTTTTGATCACAAGGCCTACGCCGCCGCCAAGAAAGAAGGCCGTCTGCTGACTGCTGGGCTGCCGGCTGGCCCGGGTGCTGCCGCTGGCCAGTTGGTTTTCACAGCTGCCAAGGCCGAGGCCCTTGCGGAAGCAGGTGAACGCGTGGTGCTGGCACGCATTGAGACCAGCCCCGAGGATCTGCGGGGCATGATTGCCGCTGAGGGCATTCTCACCAGCCGTGGTGGTGTCTCCAGTCATGCCGCCCTGGTTGCTCGCCAGATGGGCAAGGTCTGCGTGGCCGGAGCTGGTGAAATCGTGATCGACTACGCCAAGGGAACGCTTACTTGTGGTGGCCACACGCTGAAGGAAGGCGATGCCATTTCCATCAATGGCAGTAACGGCGAGGTCTTCGCCGGCAGCATTGAAACCGCTGACAGCGAGCTGAAGCAGGTACTGGTCAGCAAGACAATGAAGCCGAAGAACTCGGAGGTGTTCCAGTACTACGACTTCATCATGAAGTTGGCCGACAAGCATCGCAAACTCGGGCTGCGGACCAACGCCGACACGCCCGAACAGGTCAAGCAGGCGATCGCCTTTGGTGCTGAGGGCATTGGCCTGACGCGGACCGAGCACATGTTCTTCGAAGGCGACCGGATCGACGCGATGCGAGAGATGATTCTCGCCGAGACGGAAGAGGCTCGTCGGGCGGCGCTCGACAAATTGTTGCCGTACCAGCGGGATGACTTTGAGGGCATCTTCCGTGCCCTTGAGGGGCGACCGGCAACCATCCGGCTGCTCGATCCGCCACTCCATGAGTTCGTGCCGCATGACGAGAAATCGCAGGCCGCCCTCGCCAAGAAGTTGAAGCTGAAGCCCGATGTGGTGGCCAAGCGGGTTGCCTCGCTCCACGAATTCAACCCTATGCTGGGTCATCGGGGCTGCCGGCTCGGCATCAGTTATCCGGAAATCTCAGCCATGCAGGCTCGGGCGATCTTCGAAGCCGCCGCCAAGGTCCAGAAGGCGGGCATCAAGGTTCATCCTGAGATCATGGTGCCGCTGGTGGGCTTCAAGAAGGAACTCGATAACCAGGTTGCCCTGGTGCACGAGGTTGCCAAGCAGGTCCAGAAGGAAACCGGCCAGAAGATCAAGTATCTCGTCGGCACGATGATCGAAATTCCCCGCGGTGCCCTCACGGCGGATGAGATTGCCGAGACGGCTGAGTTCTTCTCCTTTGGTACGAACGATCTCACCCAAACGACCCTCGGCATGAGCCGGGACGACATGGGATCGTTCCTGGCGAAGTACACCGAAGAAGGCATTTTCAAGGCAAATCCGTTTGCGTCGATCGATGTCTCCGGCGTGGGGCAACTGATGAAAATTGCCGTCAAGAAGGGACGGAGCACCCGCGAAAAGATCAAGCTCGGCATCTGTGGCGAGCATGGCGGTGATCCGCACTCGGTTCACTTCTGCCACGAGATCGGTCTCGATTACGTGAGCTGCTCACCCTTCCGTGTACCGGTCGCACGGCTCGCCGCAGCTCAGGCTGCCCTGAAGTAACCTGCTGACGTCGGCCCAGCCGACGCACCTTCAGGTGTTAGTATGGAACTCAGTTACGAAGCCACCGCCCTGGCCTGGATTCTGGCCGGGGTGGTGGTGCTCTGGGTCACCGAGGCACTGCCCCTGCCCGTCTCCGCATTGCTGGCGGCAGTGGCCTGTGTGATCGGTGGCGTGGCTCCGGCGGCTGATGTCTTTCGACCCTTCTCGCAGCCGTTGGTGTTCTTGTTCATCGGCTCTTTCATTCTGGCGGAGGCAATCCGCATCCATTTGCTTGATCGGCGGTTGGCGTTTGCCGTGCTTGCGCTGCCCGTAGTCGGCGAGTCGCCGCTGCGGATCATGCTGGCGGTGGCGGCCATCTCGGGGGTGGTGAGTGGTTTTATCTCCAACACCGCCACCACGGCGATGATGGTGGCAATCGTGGTGGGCATGCTCGATGCTGTCACAGAAGCCGGCAATCGTTCCGGCCACCGGCCGGCTCCGGCATTTGCCACTGGGCTGCTTCTCTGCGTTGCTTTTGCCGCGTCGATCGGTGGTTTGGCAACGCCGATTGGCACGCCGCCCAATGTGATTGGGCTCGCCTTCATCGACCAGCAACTCAACGTGCAGATCAGTTTTTTCGAGTGGTGCCTCGTCGGTGGCCCGGTTGCCCTCTGTCTGATCAGCGTTGCCACCCTACTGCTGGCGGCGGCCTTTCCGGCCGGCGTTCCTCGGATCGAAGGCATGACCCGTCTGGTCGCTGACCAGCGCCGTCAGCTTGGAGCCTGGACAGTGGCGCAGCGTTCGACGGCCGCGGCGTTTGCCGTCACCGTGGTGCTCTGGGTGACGCCGGGGCTGTTGGCTCTTTTGCTTGGGGCGAAGCATCCGCTCTGCCAGTGGTTTCGGGGGCACATTCCCGAAGGTGTGGCGGCCATCCTCGGTGCGATTCTCTTGTTTGTCCTGCCGGGAAACCGGGTGGCTGGTGACAGTCGTCGCCCCCGTGTGCTCACCTGGCAGCAGGCCGCCGGGATCGACTGGGGCATCATTCTGCTCTACGGCGGTGGCATGGCACTCGGCTCACTCGCCTTTCAGACGGGCCTGGCCGAAGCGATTGGTACTGGGTTGACCAGCTGGTTGCCGACGGGGAGTGGCACCTGGCTGCTTGTTGCTGCGGCCTCGATCGTCGCTGTGTTCACCAGTGAATTCACCAGCAATACGGCCAGCGCCAACATGGTGGTGCCGGTCGCCATCGCCCTGGCCATTGCCGCCGGTGGTGACCCCCTTGCGACAGCCATCGCGGCCACACTCGCCGCCAGCCTCGGCTTCATGATGCCGGTCAGCACCCCCTGCAACGCCATCGTCTACGGCACTGGCCGCGTCCCGTTGCGGGCGATGATGAAGGCTGGGGTGCTGCTCGATGTGGTCGGTGCGGCGGTCATCACCGCCATTGTCCTGACACTGGCACCACGGGTCTTTGGGGTTCACGTCCCTGGGTAGAGCGGCATGCCGCAGTGGTGGCAGTGCGGCACTGACAGCGGCCGGGGCGAGGGCATGAAGCCCTTCCGCCAGCCATGGAACCGTGGGAATGCCGGTGGCAGGTCGATGCAGTGTTCGCGGGCCTCTTGCCGAGCCTGCAGTTGGCCACAAGGGTCGGCATGAAAGAGCGTGGGCGGCGGACAGCAGGGGCGGTTGCAGCAGGGATTGGCAACATTGCCATGCCAGGGCGGCTGACGATCAGCCTGGCAGTCGCAGGCAGCGGGCCTTACCACTGATGGCACGACCACTTCTCCGGCAGTCCCAGTCGTAGCACCAAAAACACCAGCAACAGCCACAAACGCGGGAAACCAGATCCACGCGTGGCGGTAGCGGTGGGCACATGGCGTTGTATTCATCGCTCCATCACTCCATCCGGCCTCGAGGGGCTGGCCGGGCGACACCTGCCCTGAGCCGACACTGGTTGCTCCCACTGTTCGTGTCACCGGGAGCGCCAAGGCAGCCCGAGACGTTGGCCGCCTGCCATCGATGGGGATCGGCGCTGGCTGAGGCGGGCGTGAGTGACGCTGTGAAAGGTTGCCCCATGGCGGTTGAACCGAACGAATCGGTCGATTCCGGCGTATGGGTGGTGCAAGTCGTGCGACTAGGGGCTTTTCAACGGAAGAATCCCGAGTGTCCAGTTGTTTTTGGGAGGCGGCCCAGTGCCGTTGCTTCAATTGCAACAAACGCTTGACAACAGAAAAACAACCGCTACACTAACGCAAGTGAGTTGCATATGCAATTTTGTTGCGTGACTTTCGGCCGGGAGACGGGCATACTGTCTTCGGGCAAGGATTTTTTCCATCGCTTATCTACTTTTTTTAAAGGACCACCTGCCATGAAAACTTCGTCCATGAGCCGAACTCAACAGCCACGGCTCTCACGCTATCCGGCCTTCACCCTCATCGAGTTGCTCGTAGTGATTGCCATCATTGGTGTACTTGTTGGCCTGTTGCTACCAGCCGTACAGCAGGCTCGTGAAGCAGCACGACGTTCTGCCTGTTCAAACAATATGAAGCAGATTGGGCTCGCTCTTCATAACTATGCTCATTCAAATCGCGAAAGACTTCCGACTGGATGGGTGGGTGAGCTCGATAGTGGGCATGTTCATGGTGATGAGGGGCCTGGTTGGGGCTGGGCTACCCAGATTCTTCCTTTCATGGAAGAAAATGGTGTTTACGATAGCATTGATTTTGCTGAAGCAGTTGGGCACGCAAACAATGCAAATGCGAGAGTATCAGTACTTGCTCCATTCATCTGCCCTTCAGATGCATACGGCACGGAAAGACTTTTTTACCCGGGAGATGACGGCGTCGGTGCAAATGACGAAGAAGACAACCCTGATGCTGCACCAGGGTCGGTCCAGTATGCTCGTAGCAACTATCCGGGCATGTTCGGATCGGAACACATAGCGCACGGTGGCCACGGTGGTGGCCTCGAGGCTGACGACGGTGACGGAACATTTTTCGCAGACGCAGCCCTTAATAACGGAGTCTACTTTCGTCACTTTACGGATGGTTTGAGCAAAACCATCGCTGTCGCTGAGCGAGACAGCCGAATGGGAGGTAGCCTTTGGATAGGAATGCCCGAGGGTAAGTGCGCTGCAATGTCTCGTGTTGTTGGAATTGGTGAGCATATGTTCAACGAGGCTGACCCCCACTTTGAAGACTTCTATAGTTCACACCCAAATGGAATGAATGCAGTCTTTGCAGACGGCCATGTTGCCTTTCTCTCAAGTTCCATGAATGAGACGACCTTTCAGGGATTGAGTACGCGATCAGGTGCTGAAGTAACACCTGGCTTCTGATTTTCAGAGTCAGGCTGTCTGGTCCCTCGGGCGAAATTGGCAAGGCTTCAAACACCTGCCATTTCGTCTGGAGGGATCAGGCTTTAAACTGCAAGCAGAAATTTTTTTCTCTGCTGCAGTGAAACTTGTGAGCATCGAACTTGACTACGCAGCTGCCAGCCCGCTGATTCTTGATCCGCGTCGTTGTCGTTTGGTGGCCAACCTGGAGGGCCCTGCAGGTCTGTCTCTCGCGGAATCTCAAAAGGCACTCACTCAAGCAATTACGACTCCGCTTAGCGGTCCACCGCTCGCAAAGCACGTTGTCCCTGGAGATCGCGTTACGGTCGCAATTCCTGGCCTACTCCTGGGTATGGTCAAGGGCCTTGATGGTCTCATTCAGCAGGTATGCGACTGCCTTCAGGCCAGTGGTGTTGATCGTGGAGATATTTCACTGCTGATTTCTCCATCGCTGAATTTGTACAACGAGCAGTTGTGCTCACAGCAGCCGTTGGGTTCAGTGAATGATGACGGCAGGCATTCAGTTCACTTTTGTGCTGCTGAGGGCGAGGAAACTGCTTATCTGCTGGCGGATGACGATGGCGAACCACTTCATTTAGCCCGACAACTTGTTGATGCAGATGTCGTCGTTGCCGTTGAATCCTACTGTTGCGATGCGGCATTTAGCGGTCGTTCACCCGCAGGTGAACTTTGGCCTAGCTTTGGCCGGCTTGATCGTCAGCAAAGTCTCACGCGTTCGCTTCTCCGTAGCTGTCGTTCATCCCGTTATGCTTGGAGAGCACTCGCAGAGAAAGTCACTTTCCAGCTCGGTATTCTCGCCTCATTGCGATTGGTCCCAGGCCGTGACAATACACTCGCGGGCATCAGCTTCGGTTTTCCGAAAGAAGCCCTTGGTGCAGCTCGCCAAGGAGCGCATTCCTGGCGCCCTTCTTCTGCATTGAGTGGCCTTACGATCGCTGGTATATCCCGCCCCAACTGCGACTTTGCTGCAGTCACGAGTGCTGTTGCAGCAGCTGCGCGAACAACGAGTAGTGGAGGCACGATCTGTATCGCTTCAAACCTAACCAAAGGGCCGGGCCTCGTGTTTACACGCTGGCGGCAAGGTGCAAATCTCAAAATGCTACTGCGTGAAGCTGTGCATTCGGGAGATCCTGCGATCGTTCGGGAGGCACTACAGACCAAGCTTTTTGCCCAAGCTCTCGGTGATCGCCGACTTGTGCTCCTTTCGGGACTCGATCAAGACCTTGTCGAGGATCTCGACATCGGCCACGCAAGTAGTCCAGAAGCTATTGACCGGCTGATGCACCAGGCGGGCTCCGTCACGCTCCTCCACGAGGCTGATCGTCTCTGCCCGAAGCGGGCAGATGGCGAGGCCTAAGGGACTGCCCAGTACCGGAGCCAGTGCCGAAATCAGCACCGAAATCAGCGTTGGAACCCTGAGCAGTCGAGCACTTCGCCGACGATCGCTGTCAGTGGCAGCCCGCCCCAGTGTCGGCTGTCTCGGCTGGCCGCCGGGCAATCACCCAGCACAACCACCTGCCCCTGTGGCACTGACCAGCGGCGCTGGCCGGCAGGCGGCAGCCAGTGGACATCCCTCCAGACGACCAGCCTGTGGACGGTAAGGGTCGCTGCAGGGGAAGAGTTGTGGTCAGACGGAAAGTCAGCCTCTGGTAGCCCGGCAACTGCCAGCGTCAACGGAAATACCGACGGGGCGGCAGCCGCTGGGCTGAATGCCTGCCAAGCGGCCGGGGCCCCTGGCGGCAGGGCCGATCGGGCGGTCCCAGCAAGCCATGCGGCAAGCAGGTGGTCTGTTTCCATGTTCTGTGCGAGTGGCCACGCTGCGGCAACAAACTGCCCGTCGAGTCGTCCGGCGACAAGGGCGACCAGACCGCTACCTCGCACCACCATCTGAGCAGCCTGGGGACCGCAGCGGAGCGACAGCACGGCCTTGTCGTCGTCGAGCTCACTCACTGCGATCACCGCCGCCAGCCCAACATCCCTGACCGGCTCCAGCCGACGGCGTTCGTCAGCAAGCCAGGGTGAGTCGTCGTAGATCACCGGCGTGCCGTGCGGCTGCCGGGTTACCTGCTGCGGCTCAATGGTCAACTCACCAAAGCCGGTCACTTTTGCCGCCTGCCAGTTCCAGGTGTCCCCCGCCATTCTCCAGCCGGATGGATTCTTGCACCGGAGAGCCGTTGCGTCGCCAATCACGGTTGCCAGTTCGGCAAGCACCTGCGGCGACTTCAACAGACGCGTGCCATCGGCGGTCAGGTCTCCTGCCTGGCAGGCAAGATGTTCACCGGGGAACCCGAGCACTCGCTTGACGACCTGCGGGCCCTTATCGAGTTGGCAGATCACCCGGTCATACCGGCGTGGGGGTGTTGCACACGGTCTCCACCGAACCACGTCACCATCCCGCAGTGCGGGGGCCATCGACTGGCCCACGACTCGGGCAAATCGGCAGGTGGCGTCATGCTCCAGGCAGCCTGCCAGCAACACGGCTGCAGCCAGCGAGGGGGTGATTCGCCCAGCCGCTCTCACCACACACTCCTGTTGAGCAAGACAACTGCCCATGCAGACGAGGCAAAGCCCCGCAGGCCATCTGCCACGTACCTTTCGATCAGTCCAGCACGCCCTTGACCGGCCCTGGCTTCCGCCGTGGGGGAGGATTTTTTGGTGGCGGCGGTTTCACACCGATCTGGTAGCCACTGAATAAAACGTGATGGTAACTGCCGGGATCGCTCGGCTGCCACCCAGCGTAATAACCCGCCTTATCCGTAACCTTGCGGATCGCCATGTAGGCTTCGAATGAGTTTGGTTCAACGAGGTAGTTGAGATACCACTTGCCCTGATTGTTTCTCAGAACGGTCTGAAAAATCCCACGGACAGCTTTCTCGGGCTCCTCGCCACACTCCTCGGTGGGCTCAAGCTGCACATTGATCCGTCTACCGTCTTTTCGCAGAGTGATATCAAAATACTGATTTTTAGCCGGATCGCTATTGAAGTCGGCAATCATTTGGTCCGCTTTTTTCGCGTCAGCAATGTAGTTGCCTTCACCTACCTGGATGCCATTTTTTTCAATCAGAAACTTCAGGCGATTTTTGATGGCGGTCTCAAGACCCTTGCCAGGATCAACAAACGGAATGATCTTGCCGTCTCGTACGAGCACTTTTCGCTCTTGCAACAGTTGGTTTCCCTTGTTGTCTCGGGGAACGTCCTTGGGGGTTGGCGGACGAACTTCCTTGGGTGGCGGCGGCTTCGGGATCGGCGTGTCCTCGAGTTTCGCGATAATATCTTCCTTGGCGACGATGTATTTCTTTTCTTTTTCTTCCAGTTCCGCCAGTTGCCGCAGGAGTTGCTGCCGGAGTTCTTCAGCGGCCAGTTTCTTTTCCTCAGCCTCTTTTTCCTTGGCTGTTACGATCATCATGTCCTGCTTCGCCTTTTCCTCGGCGGCAGACAGCTCTTCTCGCAGGGACGCCAGCAATTTGTCTGGGTCAATCTTGTCGCGATCCTCTTCAACCTGAATCGCCTGCTGCAACGCTTCCAGTTCTGCCTTGGCAGCCGCAGCTTGTTGATCGATCTTCTGCTGCTCGTTGGGGTCGATCTTCTGAATCATCTCTTCCATCCGCCTGGCCGCTTCTTGACTGGAGATCTGCACGGCAACCAGCACGATGACAAGAATGCCGACCACATTGGTCAGGGCATCGAGGAGGGAGTCCATGTTGCCGCCAGTTGCGGATGTCTTGCTTCGGCGCCGTGCCATTGTTTCCTCTCCGCTCTGTTGAATCTTGTCGTGGGTCAGCCCGCTGCCTAATCGAGCACAATTTTTCCTTCACCGGGCAGCGGGGCCTTCCCGGTCAGCCCGTCGAGCACCGGGGCGCCGTTGGGCAGCATGCCAATGACGAGTTTCTTCTCGTTGGCTCGTTCAAACTGATTGACTGCATTTTTGACGCCACGGTAGGCGTTGATGGCATCCGGCCGAATCAGGAATGTCACAATCGTGTCCCGACGATTGCGGAGAAGCCCCGTTTGGCCAGCGTGTGTCAGCACGTAGTCCAAAAGTTTTTTGAAGTCGGCGTTGTTGCCAATGTTTGCCAGCGGAATCTGCCGGGGCTTTTCATCCCCAAATAGGTTCTTGTAATCGAGTTTGTTCGGCAATAAGACAAGGGCGGAATTAGTGACCTCTGCAAAGAACGGCCGCCGTACGCCGCTCCGGCCCTTGTTCTCGTAAAGAATCGAAATGGACTGATCTGGCTTTTCTTTTCGTTTCTCGATTTCGCCCTCGATCCGCTGGATCTCTTTAACGATCTGCTGGATCCCCATCTCGCGTTCCTTGACCTTGGCTAGGTCTTCCTTGTCCGGAGGTGGAGGCGGGGGCGGGATTTGGCGGAGCCGCTCACGGGCTTCCTGCTGCTGTTGCAGGGCCTCGGCTAGTTGCTGTTCAGCTCGCTCGATACGCTTGTCGCCGGCGATGCTCTGCCGCTTGAGCTTCTCAAGCTCCTTCTTCAGTTCCGCTACCGTCTGTAGGTCTTGCTGGGTCTGCTTCTGGACGGCCTCGCGCTTTGCCTGTTCGGCAATCGGCTTGGTGTCGACCTGCTCGAGCACCACCGCCGTAATGATCAGGATCAGATTGCCGATCACGCAGGCAAGAATGTCGAGAAAAGGGAAGAGGGAAACTTCCTGTTTCTTCTTCTCTTTACGAGCCATGGCGTTTACTTCCAGTGTCGGGCTGGCTGCTGCCACCCCCGACGCATTTCCTGGGAAAGAGCTGCAGGGCGGTTACGACCGATAGCGGATGTTGGAGTTTTCCTCCGGTTTTGCCTTTTTGCTACCGCCACGGCTGAACCAGCCGCGAGACTTTGTCTCGACAGTGAGGGTCTGTCCGTTGAGACGCTCAATGGTATCGGCGAGCCCGGCTAGGCTCTGCTGCAAGGAGCCGGTGTACTCCTGCACATTGCTGGCCGCTTCGGTCATCAACTCAGCGGCCCGGCCCCGTGCTTCTTGTGCGGTTGAGGCCATGGCGACGATTTCGTCCCGCGTTGACTGCACCATCTGGCCGAGTTGCTCCACCTGGCCCGCATTCTTTTCGTAGAGCCGATCATGGACATTGCTCCAGCCTTCTTCTACCTTGGCAGCAAGTTTTTCGCCCATGCCGTCTAGTTGGCCGACGAAATTCGACAGTGACTGCTCGGTCTGGGCAATCCGCTCGGTCTGTTTCTCGTCGATCTTCTTCCAGGAATCATACAAATCGGCTGATACGCTTTTGCCGAGTGTCTTGAGTTGGGCGCCCCAGCCCTCAAGTTCCGCTCGATGAGCCTTCAGGGCGGCGTTGACAACCTCCTGCATGTCGACGCGGCTGGCCGTCGGCATTGGCTGGTCAGGCCCACCCCGGCCATCTTCCAGCCGTCGCAGCAGGTATTCGTTGGTGTATTCATCAACCTCGCCGATCACATCACCTTCCAGTTTCTGGAGGGCACTGACGGGGAAGGTGAGGATCATTGCCATCGCCAGGGCGACCAGCGTCGTGTCGAACGAAGTGCCCAGACCGCCGGTGATGTTCTTGAGGCCAGACTTGAGCGACTCCATATCGCTGGAACTGCTCAGTGTGTCGGTAAACCCGCCGACGGCGGAACTCACCCCGATCACCGTGCCGAGAAACCCAAGGATCGGAATCGCCCAGATGAAGACGTGGAACATCGTGTAACTGGAGTCGACGCTTCCGGCGTCGAGATCAGACTGGCTGGAGAGCATCGTGGCTGTGTCGGCGGCGCTCTTTCGCACCCGAAAGTGCTCCAGGCCGCGGACACAGCGGGTGACCAAGAAACTCCCAACCGCACTCTTGGGGAGTTCGCTGATGTAGGCCAGGAACTTGTCGATGTTCCGAACCGTAATTTTCTCACCAATGTCACTAGGCAGCACATCAAACAGCATTGCCCGCTGCTGCCGCCGGATCTTGAAGAGTTTGCCGACCAGCATGCTGGCGGCCCAGCAGAACAGGAAGACCTCTGTGTACGGCACCCACATGCCGGTCGCCATCGAAGCGGTCTCACCACCAAAGAACAGCCGCCCCAGGTAGGAACGGTCATCTTTCGGGCCAGCAAACGGAAGCAGGAGCAGGTAGAAGACAACGGTGGCTGCCAGGCCCACGAGAATATAGAGCCCGACACTGACATTTGTGTTTGCCGTGACCGAGAGCACCTTTGAGCGAGCGGCTGCCGACTCGCCCGCACCGTCTGTTCCGGCAGCCTCTCCTGCGGCAAGCGGTGGTGGGGAAGGCCGCTGCACCGTGATCGATCCGCGGCAGTGCGGACAGCGAGCGGTACTGCCGACAAGCTCATCGCGAACCTTGAGGCTCTTCTGGCAGTGTGGGCAAGGCATATTGAAATACATAGCGACGACTTCCCTGGACGAACTCCGGACGGAACAAAGAACGGACGCAAACCTGTGAGGGAGAGCGGCTTGACTGGCTATGGCGACTGCCCCAGGCTGGCCTGGTTTTGGCCGCCCTCTCCCACTGCCGGCTACTCAGCCTATCTCGGCTGAAACAACAAGGCAACTTCCCCAGGGGGGAGTGCTGGCCCTTACGATTTTCCGACGTTCACCCACTGGTGGCTCTGGGCGCTGGCCAGCACTGCATCGCAGACCTGCTGGGTTTCCAGGGCGTCGCGGAAGGTGGGCCGGCAGGGCTCGCCCTTGGCGTAGGCCGCGAGAAAATCGGCGACGTGATGAACAAATGAGTGCTCGTAGCCAATCGCGAGTCCCGGCACCCACCAGTTGGCCATGTAGGGATGGTCACCGTCGGTGATATGCACGCTCTTCCAGCCGCGTTCGGGGCCTTCGTCGCTGTAGTCAAAAATTTCGAGCCGGTGGAGATCGTGCAGATCCCACTTCAGGCTCATGTTCTCACCGTTGATCTCAAAGGTGTAGAGCGCCTTGTGGCCCCGGGCATACCGGGTGCTTTCGAAGAGGCCCAGGGAACCATTCTGGAAATGGCAGAGGAATGAGCAGGCGTCATCAATCTCGACCTTTTCCTTTTTGCCAGTCAGTTGGTGTGTCCGCTCTTTGACAAACGTTTCTGTCATCGCCGTCACATCGCTGACCGATCCATTGAGCCAGATCGCAGTGTCGATGCAGTGGGCCAGCAGGTCACCGGTCACGCCGCTGCCCGCCGCCTTGGCGTCGAGCCGCCAGAGAGCCGCGCCGCCCTGAGGCAGGTCAGCGTTAATGGTCCAGTCTTGGAGGAAGTTCGCCCGGTAGTGAAACACCCGGCCAAGCCGGCCGGAGTCGATCAGGTGCTTGGCGAAGGTGACGGCTGGAATCCTTCGGTAGTTGTACCAGACGGTATTGGGTACGCCGGCCGCCTCGACGGCTTCGCACATCCGTTCGCCTTCGGCCGTGTCCATCGAGAGCGGCTTCTCGCAGAGAATGGCCTTGCCATGCTTGGCGGCCTCAATGGCGATATCGGCATGCAGGTTGTTCGGGGTGCAGATATCGATCGCGTCGATGTCGTCGGCGGCCACCAGCTTTCGCCAGTCGGTTTCCACCCGCTTGTACCCCCAGCGGTCAGCAAAGGCCTGGGCTTTTTCGCTATCCCGCGCACTGACCGCCTGCAGCACCGGCAGGTATTCCAGATCAAAAAAATCCTTTACCCGGTTGTAGCCATTGGAGTGGGCCCGGCCCATGAAGCCGTAGCCGATCATGCCGATGCGGAGCGGTTTTGCCATCAGGGAGTCCTTTCGTAACTCAGGTCAGTTCCAGCCGTGGGCGTCCCGCACGGCAATCATCGTTTTGAGGATCGTGTTCCAGGTGGCGGGGTTCTCCAGCGTGGCGTTGGGGAACATGCAGCCATCCCAGCAGATGTGCTCAATGCAGCGGGCCGAGGCATCTTCCAGCCAATAGCCCGAACATTTCACGATGTCGAGTTTGCCGTTCGGGTCATCGGCCGGGCAGTGCTTGCCGGTCTTGTCATGCGAGCCGGCGCCGTGCACCTCGCCATCGTTCTGGGCCACATGAAAGTCGATCGTCCAGGGACGCAGCTGGTCGGTCATCTGCTTGTAGGCCGCCCAGAACTCATCCTCTGAGTACCCCGGTTGCACCAACGCGTGCTCGGGTGCGTTGTAGCCCAGAAGGTACAGGTAGGTGTGGGCCAGGTCAGCCTGGAAGCCGAGCGTCTCCGGCATACCGACCCCTTCGAGCACATCGAGCATGTCCTTCCAGGAGTGCATGCCAGCCCAGCAGATCTCTCCCTCCGCGGCGAGCCGCTGGCCGTGGTCGGCAGCGATCGTAGCCGCCTCCTTGAAGGTTTGAACAATCTTGCCAGTGTTCGCTTTGGTGTCTTCCCGCCAGGTCGCCACTCCGAACTCAGCGGAGTCAATGCGAATCACGCCGTACTTCCGCACGCCATGCTCTTCAAAGACACGCGCAATTCGGCAGGCCATCTTCACGGCCGAGAGAAACTTCTCGCGGGCAGCCGCGTCGCCCATTGCGGAGTCCCCAACCGTGCCTGGCCAGACCGGGGCGACCAGCGAGCCGACGGCAAAGCCATGGCCGGCAATCAGATCGGCGATTGACCGCAGCTCGTCGTCAGTCGCCTCTGGATTGGTGTGTGGCAGAAACAAGAAGTAATCGATGCCGTCAAACTTCTGGCCATCCACCTCGGCGGCGGCGGTCAGTTCGAGCATGCGTTCCAGTGAGATCGGCGGCTCCTGGCCTTCATCGGTGCCCTTGCCCACGAGACCGGGCCACATGGCGTTGTGGAGTTTGGGGCTGGTATGTGGCATTTCGTTCTTCCTTCTCGCTGTGGGCTGAGCCGATGGATGCGTGACTGTGTACAGGGTGTGAGGCCGGATCATACCGCAAAGCCACCGGCGAACGGAGGCCTGCGCCCGCGGTCATCTCTTGGGAGCCCTGCCACGCATGGTGCCGTATGATCACCGATGGATTACCCCGCGGGACCACTGTTGTATGACCGCACCCTGAGGACCGCAACCAACGTTGCGGAGCATTCACGATCCAAGACGCTGTCCAGTCACTCCTGCGGGATGTGCCTGACTGGTTTCAAGCCGACGCGCGACCGCCATCCGTTATTCTGCTCATTTCCCGCTGGAGCCATAATGCAGGCTCAATCGGCGACATGCCTGCTGGCAGATCCCTGCCAAAACGTGCCTCCCCCAAAATGACGCCTGAATTCCGCAAGCAATTGTCGACAGCAGTTTCTGCCGTGGTTTTTGATCTGGACGGCTTGCTGGTCAACACGGAAGAGCTCTATCAAGACGTCGGTTCGGAGTTGCTGCGGCGGCGAGGCAAGGTCTTCACTGCCAATCTGCTCGACGCCATGATGGGCCGCCCGCAGCAGGTCGCCCTCCAAATCATGATCGACTGGCACGAACTCGACGCGACGGTCGAGACATTGGCTGCTGAAACAGCGGAGATCTTCCAGGGGCTGCTCCCGACTCGCTTAGCGGCGATGCCCGGGGCGGTCGATCTCGTTGGGCTGCTCTCCCGTCGCGGGCTGCCCCAGGGTGTCGCGACCAGCAGCGGTCCCGCGTTCGCTCACGATGTGCTCGCACGGGTGGGCCTGCTCGACTGCTTTGACTTCGTGCTGACCGCGGCTGACGTCACCCAGGGCAAGCCCCATCCGGAAATCTATGAAACGGCTGCCGCGCGAGCTGGCGTGTCGCCAGCCCAGATGCTCGTCTGCGAAGACTCCCAGAATGGCTGCCGGGCGGCCGTCGCTGCCGGTGCGGTCGTCGTGGCCGTGCCGGGGGGGCACAGTCACCGCCACGACTTCGCGGGCGCAGCCTTGATCGCCGACTCACTGGCCGATCCGCGGATTCACGCCCTGCTGGACTGACCTGCCCTGCCGCTAGCGACTTGTGACGGGAAGGCTTTGCGATCGGGCGGAAAACTCCGGTGCGTACCGGCTGCGAATCGTGGCAAAGCCGCTGGAGGCCTCGCCGCGGTGTGCGACGCGGAGGGAATACTCAAAGACGTGGGTGCCGGGTGGCAGTCGTTCAAAGAACAGCTGCGTGCTGGCATCCCGGGTCACCTGGTACCAGCCCACACCATCGCTCCACTTCCAGCCCGAGAGCACATCGACCGGCTCCGTCAGGCTCGGGCGATGGTCGGCCAGTTCGAGGAACTCATAAGCCCGGTCGCTGGTCACCACCAGCCGCACCACCAGTTCGTCACCCACCTCCACCGCTGTGGTGGCCGGCACCGGCTCAAGCACCGGCCCCGCCTTGGTGAAGGTCTTTTTGAACAGGGCTTTGGTGACCGCCAATTCTTTTCGGCCTGCTGCCTCAACGTTTTCGATCGCATCAAGGTACTGCCAGTGGACACCACCAAAGGCCAGCCCACCACCCGCTGGCTTGGCAAAGGTCACCTCGCCCATGGCGGGCCCGATCTCCCGCCGCACGAAGCGGGTCTCGAAAAAGCCAGTGCCCACTTCGGACTCGCTTGCCCCAGCCTCCCCTGGCTTGATCGATTCACCGCCGACGGTGACCGCCATCAGGCTTTTGTCACCGAGCAGATCACGGCCCCGACCCAGCAGGACACCGACGGCATTGGCGGTGGCCTGATTCCCTGACCAACGGCTGGTGCGTTTCTGTTGGACGAGCCATGCCTTCATCGCCTCAACCGATGCGGCATCACCAGCCACCTCATCAAACGCCTCGATCAGGACCGACTGGGTTTCGATCGGTGCCGTCAGCCAACTCCACCAGCCGGGATGCCGCTGCCGCCACCACATACCCTGCCAGTTGTCCTCGCCTCGATCGGCGGTCTGCTCACCCCGGGGGCCACCCACCGCCCGCTGCCGCAGGCTTTCGATGATCGACAAGGCGGTCTCGCGTTCACTGTTGCGAGCGAGCGCGAGGGCCAGTTGTCCTTGGCTGCGGTTGTGCGAGAGCTCTGTCCAGCTTTTCCGGCCGACCTTAACACACCAGGCATGGGCGGCGGCGGCCGGTCCCTGAGGCGGTACATCCTTAAGGAAGAAACTTCGGGCATAGAGGGCAAAGACCCCCAGTGAGGTGAGCACAGGCTCTTCTGCGAGGGCATTGTTGCCGGCTTTGCGGGCCCGCTCCGCTCGCCGTTCAAACAGTTCCTTCTCTTCAATCAGCCGCTGATCGATCCAGGGTATCGCGGCTAAGGCGGGGGTCACGTCAATCTTTACACCACTAGCCCGTAGCCGTCCGAAGCCAGCCGTAATCGAGAGCGTGATTGAATCGCACGATCGGCCACCGGGGAACCAGGGCCAGCCCCCGTCAGGGTTCCGCAGTCTGTTTAGGCGAGCGATCGCCGCGGCAATTTCGTTTTCCACCCGCGTCTTGTCGAAAAGCAGGGCGATGCGGGCCCGGGCTTCACGTTCGTCGGTCGCCTCACGGAACCAGGGGGTTTCCGCGAGCAGGGTTTGGACGAGGTCGCTGTTCTTCTCCAGCGGGCTTTCCAGGGCGTCGGTGCCCCGCCACTGGTCGAACACCTGGGCAATCCGCGGGTCAGCGGCGACCAGGTGTCGGGCGTAGGCGTTGGCATAGAGCCGTTGGAACAGTGTGTCGATGCTTTCGCATCCATCTTCCATCAGGTAAGGCAGGGCCATCACCGCATACCAGGCCGGGTTGGAGACTGCCTGTACGACGAGCGACTGGTTTTCGATCGTTGCCTCTGCCTGCTGTGCCATGGCAGCGAGTTTCTCAAGACGGACGTGGCGGGTTTCGCCGCCACGAACGGTTACGGGAATCGTCTCGGTCACCAGCACCTTGCGGGGTAGGACGGGCAGCAGGGCTTCTTCGCCGTCGCTCAGCGGTCGGGCCGAGCCTGTCGTGGAGCCGGTCGCCAGATAGCGGAGCACATCGGTGCCGTCGGCAACTCGAATCGTGAAGAAGACAGCCTCGCTTGCCCCCGCCGCGAGGTCGAAGGTTCGCTCAGCCGGGCCGTCAAGGAGTGACTCACGAGAATCATTGCTGCGGGCGTCAAACAGAGCCAGCCGCACGCGGCCGGTGAGCCGGCCGGTGGAAGCGTTGCTTACTTTGACAGGGAACTGCACCACGTCGCCCTCGCGAAGGAACCGCGGTGGCTGGGGCTCAACCATCAGATCCTTGGCCGTCACACAGGTGTCAAACAGCGTGCCGCTGCGGAGCTGCTCATCATGGGCAACTGCCTTGAATTGCCAGGTGGTCAGCGTGTCGGGCAGCGTGAACTCGAGTGTCACGGCGCCGTTGGCGTCCGAGACCAGCGTCGGCAGAAAGAAGGCTGTCTCGGCGAGGTTGCGACGCGGGGGCGGGGCGGTTGCCACAGTGGGATCGGCACCGTCGGCCAGTTTGTCGGCGGCCACCTCTGGCTCACTCGTGGCTTTTGCCGACTGTTTCATCATGGCCTCAGAAGCTATCGCATCTGCTGCCATCGTGGCGTTCTCCATCGCCATTCCCTCGGCCATCGCGGGGGCCGTCATCGCGGCCATTGGCACCATGCCGCCCCGGCGCATCCGTCCGCCCAGCATGCCACCGAAGCCGCCCTGCAGCGGGGAACCAAACGGAGCCCGGAGACGGTGGTAGGAAATCGAGACTCTCTCAAACCGCCGCCCCCATGACCCCAAGATTGGCTGCAACGGCTCCGCATCATTCGTGAACCAAAGCTGCTGCGAACTCGACTCGCCAGCGAAAAGCCCAAGAAAGCCCTGCGGCCAAGCATGCGAGGCAAGCGCATCGAGGGACTGGTCGTAGAGGGTTGCCGCCATTTCAGCGACAGTGGCTGCTGATGGTCCTGCCAACGGATCGGCGACGGTGCGGATGGTCGCCCGCCAGATCTCTTGTGCGGCAGGTTCCAGTTTCCGCGTGAACCGTTCCCAGGTGACGGAAAGTTGTTTGTTGGTCCACGGCACGGTGAATGTCTGCGAATCATGGTGGAGCCGACCATCCCGCACCATCCAGGCTCGTACGGTCACGCCGCCACGATGGGCGTCGGTCAGCTTCAAGCGAATGGGCGTCTGGGTTCGGTTGGGTTCGGTCCAGAACCGCTTGATCACGCGGCCCGCCTTGACCAGTTCAACCAGCATTCGCCCCTGCTCGTAGCCCGTGCCGACAAGGGCCACGAGTTCACTGTCCACGTCGACCGTTGTTTTTTCCGCCCGCAGGGCAAAAGCCCGCTTGATGCCATAGGTGCTTGCAGCCGGGTCGACGACCTCAATCAGTCGGGTGGCCTGGACCGCAGGGCGAGCCTCGTCACCTGTTACCTCAAAGATTGCCCGGTAGATGCCTGCTGACAGGTTCACTGTCGCGACCGCCTTGCCGGTGGCGGCGTCGGTCGTGTCGTCGGCCGCAAACACCTCCTCTCCCTCTGCCCAGGTCTCGGGGTTCGCGGGATCAGGTTCCCTCACCGCAGGATCATTGACGGGGCTCCCTTTCCGGAACGCGGGGTAGGGTCCCGGACCGTTGGAGAAATCACCGCGGCTCACCTCTGGTGGCTGGACAAGCCGAACGACCCGAAGCCGCCCGGTTACTCCTCGCGGCGCTCCGTCGAGCGAGGTCGTTGTGATGGTCAGCGGCACCGCCGCCGGGTTGCCGTTGTGAGATGCCTGCCAGGCAGCCACCTCAACCGTGGCCTCAACATCGGTGTAGCCTGCCGCAACGCGGCGATTGGCCGAACGAGTCTCGCCTGCGGTGTCCGTGACATCGGCGGTCACCGCATACGTAAAAACCGGCAGCGAGGCTTGTGGCACGCTGCGGTCAGGCACCGCCGGGAATTGAATGGTGAAACTGCCGTCACCATCCGTGGTGGCCGTGCCCCGGGCAATCCGCCGGCTGCCACTGTCGAAGGGGAGCCAGGGGTAGACCCAGCGGCACCAGATCGGAAACCGCATCTGCCGTTCAACCCGCCAGACCACCTTTGCCCCGGCGACTGCCAGCCCGGTGTAGCTGGTGGCCGTCCCTGGAAGACGGACGTCTCGGTTGAGTTGCACTGATTCGGTGGGAGCAGCCAATTCAACCTTGAACTTCGGCCGCTTGTATTCCTCCACACGAATCGCGGTCGACCCTGATCCACCGCTGCCTCGAGCCTGAACCGACCAGCCACCGGGCAGAGCCCCTGTTGGGATCGGGAAGCTGCCTTGGAACGAGCCAAATCGATTGGTCGTGGCAGCAAGCTTTGCCACCTCACGACGATTGGCATCTCGGAGGACGACCTCGACGCGGCCTGCCTCGATCGCCCGGGCACTGCGGCCATCGGCTGCCCGCTCAAGGAGCACCCCCTTGAACTGGACGAGTTGCCCGGGCCGGTAGATGCCGCGATCACTCATCAAGACAATCGAGCGTTGGGCCCGCGATTGGTGGCGGTGATGCCAGTAGTTCTGCGGTTCACTGAGGATCGTCTGGCTGTGACCGGCGATGCTGGCCGTGGCGACGAGGACCGCCAGACGGCCTGTGGTGGCGGCGAGTTCATAGCGGCCCTCGGCATTGGTCTGCGTGCTACCGGCCGGCTCGAACCGGGGTGGCCGATTACCGTCCGCTGGCTGCTGCCAGACGGTGACGGTTGCTCCCGCAACTGGCTCACCGCTCCCACTTTCGACCACATAGCCCGTGTGCTGGGCTTGCGGCTGCGAATGATTGGTCGTGTTAACCAGAGCCAGCCGGCTGACCCAGATGAGCGCGGTCGCAACCACGTTATCCTTGTCGCCAAAATCGTCACGGTGGCTGGCGAGCAGCCAGTATGCTCCCGGCTCCAGTGCGGTCGCATCCAAGGCGGTGGCGACCGGAATCTGATGCATCGCTTGTCGGTAATCAGTCGTTGCCGGCAGGTCAGCGACAAAGGTTTTGACAGCCGGCAACGCCAGAAGTGCCCGGCGTTCCTCGGCATCCAGCCAGTTGCCCGCAGGTTTGCCCGCGGCCAGCCGGCCTTCCCAGTCGGCCCGTGCCAGCCGCAGATGGACCCGGGTGAGGTTGCGGTAGGTAACGGTGACAGTCGGCCAAGGCGCCGCCCAGGCCCGCTCGGTCTCGAGCGCGATTTCTTTGGATTCAATTTTTTTGATGAGGTTTCGGCACGCCTTCCCACCAACGCTATTCGGGTGGGCTTTGCTCCCTGCCAGGGCGATGGCTCTTGCCTCAGCCGGATCGTCCTCCCGCAGGCTGGATGCCAGGCGAAACCGCGCTTGAGATGACAGAGAATGATCTGCTGCCTGTTCAATGAACCCCTTCAGTGCGGCTTGGAGGGCTTCCTTTGGCTGGGCGGTGGCATCGGCAACAGCAACGCCGCCGGCCCAGAGCAGCCGATCGAGATCAGCGGCCAGAAATGCGGTGCGGTCGGCGTCGTCGGCATGAAAAGCCAACAGGGCTTGATAAAGACCGGCCACAGCCAGCAGGGGTGACTCGGTATCGCTGACAGTCTCACCGCCATTTGGGCCGGCCGGCTTCCATCGGCGAAAGGCCTCAACGTCCTGGAGTGCTGGGCTTGATGCCTCAAGTTCAAACGCATCCTCAGGCTCAGCAAATCCACGTTCCCCCATCACGTAAAAAGCGATGGCATCATGAACCACCACGTCCCAGATGGTGGGGCGATAGGCGGCTCCCATGCTGCCTGGTTCAACCAGCATCACCCAGTCATCGACAGGCAGTTTTTTCAGGCCAGCCTCATCAGCGAGCGCTACTGCAAACTGATGCTGAATTTCATCCACAATTTGTCGGAGATCCCACGAAGCCATCTCCGTAAGGTCACGGTCGCTGTCTTCAGCAGCCTGGCTTGTCCGCTGGGAGAACCGCCAGCGGTTGGCTTGAAAAAAGCCCCATGTCCAGTTGGCACGAATGGCTTCGAGCACGCTGCGGGTTGGAGCGGCAGCTGCCTTCGTCGCAGCAGCAAGGTCGATCAGCCGCTGCGGGTCATCGCCGGGCCGGTCGGCATTAGTCACCAGGACCCGCGTGGCAATCGCGCGGCCCACTTCATCCCAGGCTTCTTCGGTGGCTGCCGCCTGCTCGACGCTGGTGAGGAGTTCTCCGGCTGTCTTAGGCTTTCCCTCGCGGAGCGCCTTTTCGATTCGCTTCCAAATCTCTTGACGGGGAACCTGCAACTGAGCAGCAGAGGCCTGGGCCGGCAGGCTGATAAGGCTCCATAGGCAGGCAGTGAGGCCGCACAAAAATAGGCGGTAAGCAACGGCGTTCTGCCGACAGTGAAAGGGAGTAAGTGGCATCGTTGAAGGCCCTCGTTTGAGAAAACGCCGTTGGGGTGAGTGAATCCAGAAAAACAGTGTCAAAACGCCTCTATTCATCCGGATAACGCTGCCGATTGTTTGCCGTTACAGAAAAAGTGGTTAATAATAGAGGAGGTTTTAAAAGTTCCCGCCGATCGATCCCTGGCTCTTCAGGGGGTCCGCGCTTCTGGGCCGGCTGCCTCGAAGCGGCGACGTGGGTGTTCCCAACCAGACTCTTAGGAGTTTCGTCCATGGAACCCTCGCCTTTGCGGCCGTGGTCCCGTCTCCCTCGCTGGCTCAGTTGGTGTATTGCAGGCGGCAGCGTTGCCGTCTGTCAACTTGGTCTGCCCATCGCTGTACCCGCGGCTGACGCCCCGCTCTCGTACAACGAGCACATTCGCCCGATTCTTGTCGAGAACTGCTTCTCCTGTCACGGGGCTGACTCCGCGAGCCGTGAGGCTGACCTGCGGCTTGACCGGCGGGATGACGCCATTGAATACGGGGCCATTGTGCCGGGTGACCCCGACTCGACGGTGATGCTCGACCGGGTCTATGCCGACGACCCTGATGAGGTGATGCCGCCGCCAGAAACCAAGAAGACACTTTCGGCTGAACAAAAAGCGTTGCTGACTCGCTGGGTCAAAGAGGGGGCAGAGTACGAGCCTCATTGGTCATTCATTCCACCAACGCGGCCGCCACTGCCAGAAGTGCAAAAGACCGATTGGGTTCGCAATCCGATTGACCAATTTATCCTCGCCCGGCTTGAAACTGATGGCCTTGCCCCAGCCGTTGAAGCTGACCGTCGGACGCTTGCCCGCCGGGTTGCCTATGACCTGACCGGCCTTCCGCCTGATCCGGCGTTGGTTGAGGCCTTTGTGCTTGATCCGCATTCCGATGCCTATGAGCGGCTGGTCGATACGCTGCTGGCGAGCCTCGAGTGGGGTGAGCACCGTGGCCGGCACTGGCTCGACTATGCCCGCTATGCCGACACTCACGGCATCCACTTCGACAACTACCGCGAGATGTGGACCTACCGACAGTGGGTGATCAACGCCTTCAACCGCAACATGCCCTTCGACGACTTCACGATTCTGCAACTCGCCGGGGATCTGGTGGCAGACCATGGCCCCAATGCCACCCCTGATCAGATCCTCGACAACAAAATTGCCAGTGGCTTCAACCGCTGCAACATGACCACCAACGAAGGGGGCATCATCGATGAAGAGTACCTGGTGCTCTATGCCCGGGACCGGACGGAGACGACTGCTCAGGTCTTCATGGGCCTAACGGCCGGCTGTGCGGTCTGCCACGACCACAAGTTTGATCCGCTTTCCCAGCAGGAGTTCTATGAACTCTCAGCCTTCTTCAATAATACGACCCAGCGGGCGAGAGACGGCAATGTCTTCAATACCCCGCCGATTCTGCCGGTACCGTTGGCGGCTGACCGTCCTCGATTTCGCGAGTTGCAGCGGGAACTGCCAGCAGCGAGACAAGCGGTTGCCGAACGCAAGCGAACCGCGCGGCCTGACTTCGAGACCTGGGTCACGAAGGCAACTATGGCCGACATCGCCACTGCCCTGCCGCAGGATACGCCACTGGTGCATTTGGACCTTTCCAAGGGGGAAGGAGCCGCGACAAAGGCGAGTCTGCTCGGTAAGCAGGCCGACCTGCCGCTTACCTCCACCACAACGTGGCAGGCCGGCCCAAGCGGCAAGCCCGCCGCGTTGCTCGACGGCCGAGCCTTGGAGTTACCGGGGCAGGCGGACCTTGAGCACAACCAGCCCTTCAGCGTGAGTTGTTGGGTCAAACTGCCTGCCGTCGATTCCATGTATGCACTCGTGTCCAAGATGGACGAGGGTCAGGCCCACCGGGGCTGGGATGTCTGGGTCGAAGGCCGCCGCGTTGGCATGCACCTGATTCATTCCTGGCCGGAGAACGCCGTCAAGGTCGTTGCGCGTGACCAACTCAAGGCTGACACCTGGACCCTGGTGACGGTCACCTATGACGGCTCAGGCACCGCCGCAGGTGTGACGATCTATTACGACGGCAAGCCGCAAACCAAGCCACGGATCGCCAATAATAAATTCAAGAAGGACACCATTCGCACGGATGTGCCGCTGGTTGTCGGTGGCCGCTCAACCGGGGCAGACGCTCACGCCGTTGGCTTGACTGATCTCACCATCTGGGGCCGGAGCCTGGCGGCCGCAGAGGTCGAGGGCCTTTCTCGCGCAGACGCTATCGCTGCTATCGTCGCCCTGCCTGCCGATCAGCGGGTAGCGGCGGCCAAGGGACTCTATGACTGGTGGCTGGCGAGCTTTGACGATGCGTTCAAGCAGGCGGTGGCTCTGGAGACAAAACTCGTCGCGGAAGAGGCGGTGATTATGAGGCGAGGAACCATCGCCCATGTGATGCAGGAAAAGCCGGAGACGCCCAAGGCGTACATTCTTGATCGGGGTGAATATGACAGGCGACTCGACGAGGTCGGCCCCGACACGCCCGAAATGCTGCCGGCCTTCCCTGAGGCACTGCCCCGCAATCGGCTGGGGTTAGCCCAGTGGCTGTTGCTGCAGGATCATCCGCTGACAACACGGGTCACAGTCAACCGGTTCTGGCAGGAGGTCTTTGGTACCGGGCTCGTTCGCACCAGCGGCGACTTCGGCATCACAGGCGAACTGCCCAGTCATCCTGAACTGCTCGATTGGCTTGCTGTTGAGTTCCGAGAAAGCGGTTGGGATGTGAAGCGGCTTTTCAGGCTGTTTGTTACCAGCGCTGCCTATCGTCAGGCGCCGGCAACAACCCCTGAAAAACTCACCAAAGATCGCGACAACCGGCTGCTCTCCCGGGGCCCTCGGTATCGCATGGATGCCGAGATGGTCCGTGACACCGCCTTGGCAGCAAGTGGCCTGCTGGTCCGTAAAATTGGTGGGCCGAGCGTGAAGCCTTATCAGCCATCAGGGGTCTGGTCGGCCGTTGCAATGCCACAGAGTGACACAAAAAAATACACCGCCAGCAAAGGGGCCGATCTGTATCGAAGAAGCATGTATTGGTTCTGGAAGCGATCTGCCCCGCCGACCTCGATGGACATTTTGAATGCTCCCTCCCGGGAGGTCTGCACTGTCCAGCGGGAACGGACCAACACACCGTTGCAGGCCCTTGTCACCCTCAACGATCCACAGTTTGTCGAAGCGGCCCGCGTTCTTGCCGATGAGGCCCTGTTCATTGGTGGTGAGAGTGACGACGCGCGGGTTGACTTCATTACCAGCCGGCTGATCGCACGGTCACTGACTCTGGCTGAGAAGACAATAGTCAAGAAGTCCCTGGCAGAACTTACGACTTGGTACAAGGCTCACCCAGACGATGCCAAGGCCGTGATTACCGTGGGGGAATCGGCACCCCGGCATGATGATGCCGTGCTGTTGGCCAGTTGGACGATGCTGACCAATGAACTGATGAACCTCGATGAAGTCCTCTGCAAATAGCGCAGTGCAGGAAAAGATTCTATGAATCCCCCAATTCGCTCACCACTGGATGAACTCGGCCTGAACCTTACCCGGCGGCGATTCTTCGAACAGGGGAGCCACTTGCTCGGCGGTGCGGCGCTGGCCTCCCTACTGCCCAGCGGCCACGCGCAAGCCGCGGTGCCTGCCGCCAACGCCGACGCCGGCTTGACAAAGGTGCCTGGTGCTATCGGCCCTCACTTTGCGCCGAAGGCCAAGCATGTGATCTACCTGCACATGGTCGGCGGACCGCCGCAGCAGGACATGTTCGACTACAAGCCACAGATGAACGATTGGTACGACAAGGATTTGCCGGAGAGCATTCGCAATGGTCAGCGGCTAACGACCATGACCTCGGGCCAGAAGCGGTTTCCAATCGCACCGTCCAAGTTTAAGTTCACCCAGCACGGAGAGTGCGGCATGTGGGTGACTGAATTGTTGCCTTGGACGGCCAAAATGGTCGACGACATGTGCTTTATTCGCAGCATGCACACCGAGGCGATCAACCATGAGCCGGCGATTACCTATATGCAGACTGGGAATCAGATCACCGGCCGGCCCTGTCTTGGATCGTGGACCAGTTACGGACTCGGCAGCCTGAATGATGACCTCCCAGCGTTCGTGGTGCTGGTCGCCAAATCGACGAAACCGGCCCAGGCCCAGGCGATCGGTGCCAGGCTTTGGTCGAGTGGCTACCTGCCGGGTGAATACGCCGGTGTGAGTTTTCGTTCAAGCGGCGATCCAATTCTCTATCTTACCAATCCGCCGGGCGTGCCCGATGCTGTGCGTCGCCAGACGCTCGACGGCCTGCAGGCGCTCAACCAGCGGACGTTTGAGCAGATTGGTGATCCGGAGATTCGCACCCGGATCGCCCAGTACGAGATGGCCTATCGGATGCAGACCAGTGTGCCGGAGTTGACCGATCTTTCGAGTGAGTCAGCCAGCACGTTGGCCCTCTATGGAGATCAGGTCACCGATCCGGGCTCGTTTGCCAATTCCGTCCTGATGGCGCGGCGGATGGTGGAGCGGGGCGTACGATTCGTGCAGCTCTATCTCAACCATTGGGACACCCACGGAGACGTCGCTGGCCGGCTGCCCAATGGCTGCCGCGACATCGACCAGGCCTGCTACGGGCTGGTGCAGGACCTCAAGGCCCGCGGCCTGCTTGACGACACGCTGATTATCTGGGGCGGCGAGTTCGGCCGCACGGTCTACTCGCAGGGAGGCCTGTCGAAGCAGAACTATGGCCGCGATCATCACCCGCGGTGCTTCACCATGTGGATGTGTGGCGGTGGTGCCCGGCCGGGACAGATTTATGGCGAGACCGACGACTTCTCCTACAACATTGTCAAAGACCCGGTGCACATCCGTGACTTCCATGCCACAGCGTTGCATCTCCTAGGCTTCGACCATGAGCGGTTCACCTATCGGCACCTTGGGCTCGATCAGAAATTGACTGGCGTCGAGCACGCTCGGGTGATTTCTGACCTGATCGCCTAACGGCTTTGTGACGCCACGCGGCTGCCAGCTTGGTTGCTTGTGCCGCGAGGTATGCTGGTCGTATCATCGATGAAGGTCGACCACGTCAGTCCTTCTTCAACGCCCTCGTAGCTCAGGGGATAGAGCACCGCTTTCCTAAAGCGGGTGTCGCAGGTTCGAATCCTGCCGGGGGTAGTTTCTTTTCGACAGGTCTAGTGGTTTTTGGAGGTTTGCACACATCTGTGTGCGATTTGTGTGCTTTGCTGGTTTGTCGGAGCAGAGTTCAGCCTCTTTGGTTCTGGACCATCTTTGATGCGCCAAGCTACCTGGCAGCAAAGGCTGGTGGTCAGCGGTTGGGGGTGTCTTAGCCAATCAAACAAGATCCAAGAATCCAGCCCACCAAGAAGAGAGGGCTAATTTCGACGAATTCTAATTTTTTCGACAAGCCGCCGCTTGATGTCCTAACCTGAATATTCTTGGCGACCCGCTCTATTACCGAAAGGCCGACTCTTCATGCGTGCCAAAATGAAGTGTTCCCATTGCGGAGCCGAAATGTCAAATCTCAATATGTCTTGGGGTTGGAAGCAATTGCTGATCGTAATCCCGATCATGTTGCTGGGGTTTTATCCACTCGCGAGACTGACTCTTCTCCAAGGTGACATAAGCAAAGACCTGACCATAAGTGGAGTGCAAAAACGACTGACTGATCGCAGCCTCGAGATTATCGGCCTGATCACCAACACTGGGAGCCACACATGGTCTAGCGTGACGATTGAAGCTGAGTTCTTCGACAGTTCTGGTGCGTTTATTGATGAGGCTTCCGAGTACCTTCGGGTCGATATCGCCGCAAATGCTAAAGAGCATTTCAAGGTGACCATCGATAGCCCCGCTGAAGCATTAACCGCACCCGAAACTAAAATGGTTGTTAAGGTCGGAGGTGGTCATGCATCACCGTTTTGATCGCGATTTCGGTGCCGCAGAGGCGATAGCCCAGTGAACGGTCTCGTTGATTCTCTCGTAGTTGGGTTGGCTGGCTTTCATACTCTCAATGAAGGCCACCACATTCTCGCTAACCGTTGGGTCAGCGATCGATTTAGTGGTGCCTTCATCGGCTGATCCTCGGGCAAGCGTTTCCGTCTTTCACGCCATTCAGCAAGTACCTCATCCTGCTTGAGTCTGGAAGCAGGGGAGCCAAACTTGCGCGACGATACGTCATGTTCGTCAATCAAAACCTAGCCCAAGCCACAAGGCTTGTACAAATGCATTTGCGGCAGAATGCCGCTAGATTGTCGTGTGCTTGCTTCTTTGCAATCTCAAGGATTTGGTGATTCCGCTTGGCTATTCCGGCATGTGTCGTTTTTGGTTGATACTTTGTTTTTTTATTGGCGGCTTGGACTGATCCGAAGACCAAGGCTTGCCCACGTATTCGAAATTTTTTTGTGAAGGATGTTTTTGGTGTGTTCTGGGGCATAGCCCAGCAGTTCAGCCAACTCTGGCACAGTGAACCTCTTTGAGCGTGCTAGTTCAAGGAGTGCGTTTCTGTTCGGGTCGTAAGGAAGATTGCTCGCCTTGCAGACTCTTTTGATTGTGGACTCTGAAACAGAAAACATTTCAGCCGATTCCTTCAAGGAATAAACATTAGCCCTCGCCATCAGGCAAATGCTTTCGTCACGTTCAGCAATATTGTGATTCATCATTGGTGTCCTCTCTGCCTACCTCTGCCGTCGGGCTGAACTAAAAGAGTACGATTTGCCCATCGTCAACAAAATATCCTTGAGAAAATCCTTGCTCACCCAAGCCCTTGACAGAGATGCACGGACCACCCGCCGCTTTCGTGCCACGTTGGGGCAAAATGCAGTGAAGATAAAACCCCCCCCTTCATAAGACGAAGGGTGATTTTGGTTGGGCTGGTCGCTGAAAGGGCGAGAGAACGCAACTGGTGGCTTCGCTTCAAGCGTGTGTGCGATTTGTGTGCAAATGGTTCTGGATGGATTCGCTGTTTTTGCTGTTGGACAGATAAAACAAGGGCGAAACACAAGATCTTGAGCAGATCACGTTGTTGACCACTACACTTTGAAAGGCCGTTGAGTAGTGCCAACCCTGACGGGGGTAGTTTTTGATGGCTCCCCGTCCTCAGGTCGCTGTGACCAGAAACAAGACGCCTCTGACATGGACCATGTTTGGGAACCGGCTCCACCCATGCCTGTTCAGGGCCGCACGGGGATGCGTGGCTCCGGTCCACAACACGAGTCAAACACCGCGGGGAGAGACAGGGGAACCCCTGCTTGGCCCCATCGCTAGAACGTAATCGCTAGAAAGTGAAATCCATGTCCCACGTGCGAACGCTCGTTGTCACGACGCTCTGTGCTTTCTTCCTGCCCGCGGCCATGCTCCCGAGCCAAGCGGCGGAGGTCCGCAAGCCGAATATCCTCTTCATCATGGTCGATGACCTCGGGAAGGACTGGGTCAGTTGCTATGGAGCGGATGACATCGGGACGCCGAACATTGACGCCCTCGCCGAAGGTGGGATGACGTTTCACAACGCCTATTCGATGGGATCATGCTCACAGTCGCGGACAACGCTGCTGACAGGCAAATATCCCTATCGCACCGGGTGGGTCAGTCATTGGGATGTGCCTCGCTGGGGAGTTGGGTATTTCGATTGGAAGAAGACGGAAAACACGACATTCGCACGGCTCATGAAAGACCTGGGCTATGCGACCTGTGCGGCAGGAAAGTGGCAGATCAATGATTTCCGGGTGGAGCCAGATGCCTTGCGGAAGCATGGCTTCGACGACTGGGCGATGTGGACCGGCTTCGAGACCAGCAATCCACCGAGCGATAAGCGGTATCAGGACCCTTACATCAACACGCCGGAAGCGGGCAGCCGAACCTATGCCGGACAATTTGGCCCCGATATCTACACTGACCGGTTGATTGGGTTCATGCGGGCTCATCACAACGAGCCAATGATGCTTTACTATCCGATGCCGCTGTTGCATGGCCCATGGGTGGCCACGCCGGACGAACCAGATGCGAGGAGCCGCCTCGATCGTCACAAGGCCATGGTCCGGTACGTCGACAAAATGGTTGGCCAGTTGGTGGACACGCTGGACGAGCTGGGTATTCGTGACCGCACCATTGTCTTCCTGGCCAGCGACAATGGGACCGATGCGAAGATCACCGGTTCACTGAATCGACAGGCGGTCAAGGGAGCAAAGGGCTCCCAGAGCGAGGCCGGTGTTTGCGGGCCTTTTCTCGTCAACTGCCCGGGGCTTGTACCTGCCGGAGTGGAAACGGATGCCCTCACCGATTTGTCCGATATGTTGCCGACGTTTGTTGAACTCGGTGGCGGCAAGGTGCCCGACAATCTGATTGTCGATGGAGTGTCGCTTGCTCCGCTCATCCTCGGGAAGGAGCAGGATTCTTCGCGTGAGTGGATCATGTCACTGAGTTTTGGGGCTGGAACGTTGGACGCACAAGGCGTTCGGCCGCGTCGAGATTTCGGACCGCGGGTGATTCGTGACAAGCGGTACAAGGCGTGGGTCTCCAGCAACAAAAAGATCGATCGGTTGCACGATTTGGAAGAAGATCCTCTGGAAAAAGCGAATCTGCTTGGCAGTACGGAACAGGAGCACCAGCAGGCCCTCGCAAGGTTCGAGCAGATCGTCGACTCGCTTCCCGAAAAAGATGGTCGTCCGCGGTACGAGCCAAGGGCACCAAATCCATGGGACAGACAGATGGCGAACCATTAAAGAGGCTGCAGCGATTCTCGTGAAAGTTGCGGGCGACGTTCAGTCCAGAGATACTGCTCCCAGTCGGTGATGGTCTTCTCTTGGCTGGGAAAATTTCGTCCTTCCTCAAACAGTTGGCAGGCAAGTCATGCACGTCAATTGCAAGAAGCTGAAGCAATCATTGGGGTTGCTGAACGTTGCAGTGCTCATCGCAGCAACTGGGTATCTTCCCCGGTCCAACAGTGATGGTTACTTTTGGTCAAATGAGTTCGAGCGATGGATCAATCGCTATACCCATAAACTCCCTTATGGAAATATTTTGCTCGTCTGCAGCATCTCACTGGTTGTCACAGTTGCAATTTATGTTTTGATCGACGCGATGGACTCCCCGAATGACGAGACGAAGAAGTCCGACGGGAATGCCTCGGGCTGAATGCCCCTCTGGTAACAAGATCATGTGGCGTGTGTTTCGGTCATGAACGGCTTGTCGAAGTGGCTGAAGCCATTCAGGTGACTGTAAAGGAGACGCAAGATGGCTCTTGGTGCCCGCACACGAACAGCAACGTCTCTTGCGTTGGCAACCATCATTTTTTCGGTTTGCGTGTGGGTGTGGATTCTTTCCCGGCCAGAGGGAACGTTTCATGATCAGGGTGGATTGGCCATCACACTGATCTATTTCCCGGCCACATTTTGTGTCTGGCTGGTGTGTGGGCTGCTGTCGGCTGCTGTGATTGGTTGGGGGAAGATTGATACTGCAGAAGGAAACGATGCCATTCGCAAGAGGTTCCGCTTGGCTACGATCGGTCTCTTTGTTGTGGGCTTTTGCTTGAGCGCAGGCACGCTCTTCCTGAGGTGAAAAATCGATGAACCCAAACAGTGTTCCCAATCAAATCCGTGCTGCGAATCGGCAAGCGTGGGAAGAGATGTCGGCTGCATCGAGGCTCGGAACTGTGGGTTTGACTGTTGCAAGCCTGAGTGCGTCGGCGCTAACTTTCTACGAATTCTGCTTCGGATCGCATTTGGTTGCAGGTGTTTTCTTGATTGCAGCGACCTTCCCTTTTGGGTTTTTGCTTTTCCGAGACTGTTGAATTCACCGTACGGAGAGGCGATCACTACAGTTCAAGAGTTCACTGACCGCCCGATGTCACCTTGTCAGGAATATCCACGGTCACGCTAGACTGTGATCGGAAGACACTGAAGCGAACCTTGCCTAAGGTTGTGCGCGAGTTTTGCTGGCGTGGCGTTCGTCGCGAGCACAACGCCTTGATTTTTCTGGGGTGCAAACATGGAAACCTATATCGGAATAGGTGTTCTCAGCTGTTTTGTCCTGATTTTTATCGTTGCGATCGTGGCTGGTAAGCGACGTGCCCGGGCCATGAAGGCCTTTGCCGAATCGATAGGCTTTTCGTACATGCCGCATGCGGAAGACGACGAGGAATTCCTGCGTCCATTCAGCCGCCTGCCGCTTTTCTCACTCGGACGTGAACGGGACGTGTGGAACATAATGACTGGGAAGGTCGACGACTATCGTGTCGCGATCCTTGATTTTCGATATAGCCACAACACTGCGGGTAGACAAACTATCGGTGAGGTGTTGACCCAAACGGTCGTTGTCCTTGACTTACCGCAGCAAGACATACCAACGTTCTCACTTCGCCCACACCGTCGTAAAGACGAAGTCGGCAAAAATCTTTTTTCCGCATTAATACCCGGGCTTGCCGAGCTGACGCCGGAGGATATCGACTTTCCCGCCCATCCAGTATTTTCAGACTACTATCTCCTCCACGGAACGCGAAAAAACGAGGCGGCAGTCCGTAGCCTCTTTCGCGACGATGTCATTGAGTACTTTGAGAACCATAAGGGACTCTGTGCTGACGGAGCAGGCACCCTGATTGCGTGTTACACGCGAGGCAAGGAGCTTTCGCCCCAAAACGCCATGCCACTTCTTGACCAAGCCGTTGAAGTAAGCAAGCTTCTGTGCGCTGCGAACGGATAGTTTTGGCCACAGGCGTTAGCCTGCTGGGCCAGCAGCCGTCAGGGGCTGTTGGGGGCGTCAGCGACCACTGCGCGGACGATCACCTTCACCAGTGGTGAGACCAGCACAATGGTCGGCCAGGCGATCACCCACGAGACTGCCCAGGCCTTCAGCCACGCCAGCACCAAGTCTGGGCTGATGCCGCGGTGCAGCAGCGTGATAACGAGTGACATCAGGCCCGACATGAGCACGGACATCACGAACGAAAAGACCAGGCCGGCATAGCGTGAGGGCAGCATGTCTCTCTGCAGTCTGGCTGGCTCCGTTAACTTCTGGCGGCCTTTCCCTGGCGATCATGCCGAGGCTGAATGACGTTGGTGGCGAGGCCCACGCTCTTGAGCAGCAGAATGAAGTAGTAGGTCACGTCAAATTCCCACCAGCGATGCTGCACGCTGGCACTCGCTGGGTC
>WTHB01000016.1:0-3898 GCA_011523305.1 Planctomycetaceae bacterium
CTCTGATACGTGGCCACTCGGTATTCCAGCCATGGGACCCGTCATAACTATGGCTGCCCTTGGGGAGCCGGTAATAGGTCCATGCTCCATCATCCAGCAGCCCCAGAATCACTGACTTTGCATCCCAGCCGAGTGCCCAGACCGGAGCATCTGCTGACGGATTGCCCTGAATACCACCCGGGCCCGTGACCTCGGTGAATTGGTTGCGACGCACCAACTGCCAGTCGCCCGCGCCCCGCCACTCGGCAAGCGCCCCCGAGGCAATCGTTGGATCGTGGCCGACAGCGGGGTGCCGCTCTCCATTGTTGGTGTAGAGCAGCCGGCCTTGGCCTGCGAAGAGACCCTTGCCGTGGTAGCCCGGCAAGGTGGATTGAACACCCGGGCGAGGCGAACCGGGGTTTCCATCACGAATCAGGCAGGCCACCTCCAGCGACTCGACGTCGACCTCGTAGAGCCCCTCCTCCATTGTGGCGAAGTAGACCTTTGACGCCGGCTCAAACAGATGCCTCGCGGTGCCTGTCAGCCGCCCAAACATCGTGCGTGACGGGATCACCCGAATCTGCCGCTGTGCATCAATGCAATAGGGCCCGATGAAGAGCTGGCTGGACTCGTTGTGAATCAGTCGATTCGCCGGTGTTCCCCCGATACTTCCCGGGAAAATCCGCTGCTCGAGTGCTGGTGTGACTTCATAGAGTTTGTCCGAGGAACCGGCGGGGGCATGCGGCGCATACGTGATGACCCACAGCCGATCGGCCCAGGGAACCACCGCACCAATACCGCATTCGTTCTCGTCGTTGAAACAGGCAAGGTGCGGATAAACCCCGCCGATCTCCCGTCGCGGCAGGGCTTTGGCCGGATCCGTGGCCCCCTCAGCCCCGCGGGCTGACTGGGACACGAACGAGAATACAAACCCTGTCACGGCAGACAGAACCAAGGCCGCCAACGGCCGCGACGCAATACCTGTCAAACAACATCGAGCTCGCATTCAGAACACTCCACACACTGAACTGGCCTTGTCGCGACTGCCCACTTCGACCAATCACTCTTTAGGAAATTGCTGCCGTTCAAGGAACCCCTTGACCGCACGCTGAACCGTGGCATCGTCCATCAGCAGAGAATGCAACTGGTTGACTTCCAGGACCGCTTTCCCCGGCAGCCGTGTCTCCTCCACGCTGACCACGAAATCTCCCACTTCGCCTACCAGTGGATTGGCAAACCCATCCGGCAGACGCCCCGCGATGATGCCAACGGGACACTGGGGGACTGCCAACTTTGGCTCGAGGGCATCCCACTGCGGCCCGAGTTCCAGCCCCCCCTTCCCAGCAATCCAGCCATAGGCTTCAACCTTCGCCAGTTGCCGAGCGATGGCAGCCCCTTGATTCGGTGGTCCCAGCATGACAACCGCCCGCACGCGGGTGAGCACCTGCTCGTCACTTGCTGCCTCCCAATCACCGACAGCATGCCGAATGACAATGTTGCCCATGCTGTGCCCGACAAAACTGAGTGGCACATCTGAAGGAAGCCCCTCAACCACCGCCCGCAGGGCCGCCGCATGCTCGCCGATCGACCCCCGGGTACTGGCATATTCAAAGCAGACGATCCGCCGCCTCTGGTCTTCCTCTAAAAATTCTCCCAGCTGCTGCATGGAGCCCGCCGAACGAAAGAGCCCATGGACCAGCACGACATGCTCGACATGGTCCTGCACCGCCGCGGGCTGACACGCGGCAAGTTCCGCCTCACAGGCAGCCCGAGTGCCCCAGGCGAAGCGAATGTTACCCGGGTCAAGCAACCGCCAGTGCCCCGTCATCGCGTTCTGCTGAATCCGCCAGCCGTTGCGCCAGCAGTGATCGGTCCAGAACTGCTTGCCACCGATCGTGGGTAGACGAAGGTTGGGAAGGTTCGTGAACGCCGCGGGATCGTCGTCACCCGACTGCGGGAGGTTCCTCACATCATCCTCCTCCGCCCGCACTCCCAGCGGGCACGCCACCATGACGAGGCAACTCGTGAACAGCCACGCTTTTGCATTTGCCACAATGCCCGGCCTTGTATGGCACGCTGTCACGCTACTGTTCCACACAAAATGTTAGCGTTGGATGAGAGGGGCAGAAACTTTTTTCATGTAGCAACAGCTCAAACTTACCCACTGGGAACGCCCTCTGTAAGATATTCAGCGTATCGACCATCGTTACCCGGCCACCCGACACACACCAGAGAACACCATGTGCAGCCGATTCAAACCTTCCGTCTTGCTTCTTCCTGCGCTCGTGGCGGCCATCGCATGCCCGACGCTGGCGGCGGACAGCACGACTGGAATCTTGGTCGAGGCGGAAAGCTTTCCCAACACTGGCGGCTGGAAACTCGATACCCAGTTTATCCGAGAAATGGGCTCTCCGTATCTCCTGGCCCATGGGCTGGGTAAGCCCGTGGCCGACGCCACCACAACCATTACCGCGACGGAAGCAGGGCCACATCATGTGTGGGTCCGCACCAAAGACTGGGTGGCCCGCTGGCAGGCCCCAGGCACGCCAGGGCGGTTTCAGCTTGTCGTGAACGGCCAGCCCCTCCAGGTGACCTTTGGAGCGACAGGCGCAGACTGGCACTGGCAGCCCGGTGGAACCGTGCAACTTAATGCCGGTGAAAACGAATTGGCCCTGCATGACCTGACAGGGTTTAACGGCCGCTGTGACTGCATCGCCTTTACCCGTGATGACACACCGCCACCAAACGACTCTGCAATTTTGGCTGCCTGGCGACGGAACGCCCTTGAGTTGCCTGCCACTCCTGAGCCAAAAGGCCCCTACGACCTGGTTGTGGTGGGTGGCGGCTATTCCGGCATGGGGGCAGCACTCTCAGCTGCCCGTATGGGCCTCCATGTTGCCTTGATCCAGGACCGCCCCGTCCTTGGGGGAAACGGCTCAAGCGAGGTCCGGGTTTGGGCGATGGGCCTGATCCGCCGGGGTAGGTATCCACGGATCGGGGAAATCATCGAGGAGTTCTGTGATCATGCCAAAAAGAGCCCCGGCACGTACCAGGAGTTCGGCGATGCCAAAAAAGAGCAGGTTGTCCGGGGTGAGCCAAACATTGATCTCTTCCTCAACACGCATGCCTTTGCCGTCGAGCGGTCGTCTGACGCCACGCGGATTGAGGCAATCACCTGCCTCGACACCCGCACCAGCCAGGAATTGCGATTCACCGGCCGGTTTTTCTGTGATGCCACCGGTCATGCCACGATCGGCCACCTCGCCGGAGCTGAAACGGTGATGGAGCCCACCGGCCGGATGGGCATGAGCAACATGTGGGCCTGGGATGAGGCTGATGTGGCCCAGCCCTTCCCGAAGACACCCTGGGCGTTGCCACTGGCGATGGCCGATTTCCCTTACCCTCGCGACCATCACGGGCAGTGGTTCTGGGAGAGCGGCTTTGACAAGGACCCTCTCGAGGATGCCGAGGGCATCCGTGACTGGAACCTGCGGGCGGTCTTTGGCGCTTTCAATGCGATGAAGAATGGTGACGGGTCCGCCAAACACTCAACTGCTTTCCTCACCTGGGTTGCCTACATCGGCGGGCCTCGTGAAAGCCGGCGGATTTTCGGCGATGTGGTGCTGACCCATGATGACATCATCACCAAGCGGGACTTTCCCGACGGCTGCGTGCCCTCCACCTGGTCAATCGATCTGCACTATCCCAAAGAGCAGTACGCTAAAAAATTTCCCGACAATCCATTTATCTCGATTGCAGAACACGACAAGCGAGTCGACCGGAGTTTCGGCTACCCGGTTCCCTATCGCTGTCTCTACTCCCGCGACATCGAAAACCTGTTTATGGCCGGCCGCTGCATTTCCGTTACGCATGAAGCGCTTGGCACCGTCCGGGTGATGAAGACCTGCGGCATGATGGG
>WTHB01000016.1:3998-22295 GCA_011523305.1 Planctomycetaceae bacterium
GTTGTCGTCGACGACCGTCAGGCGACCATGCAGGGCCAATGGACCCCTGGCCACGGCCTCAAAGGCTACGTCGGCTACGGCTATCGCTACGCGACCCCAGACAGTGACGCGACAGCGCGGTTTGACCTGCCTGCCCCAGCGACCGGCGAATACGACGTGCTGCTCGCCTGGCAGCCACATGAGAACCGGGGAACCCTCGTTCCCGTTACGATTGAGGCAGGCACCGTCCGCAATGACTTACGCGTGAACATGCAAAAGCCATCCAGCGCTGACGGCTTCGGCCTCGCCGGGCGAGTGAAACTTACGAAGGGCGAGGTCTGTGCTGTGACAATCGGCACCGAGGCAGCCGGCGGCCTCGCCCACGCCGACGCCGTCATGCTAGTCCCGGTTGGCGGACAGTGAGTCAGCCCTTCGGCACCACAGGACGCAGCTCGTTCCCGCCGTCATCGATGGGATAAACCGCCTGCTCTGATTCAAGTGCCACGGCCATCGCCTTCGTCATTCTGCGGAGGACCGCTGGTTGGGTATCGGCGAGGTCCTGCTTTTCGAAGGGATCGTTCGCAAGATTGAACAGCTCATAGCGAGCCTTGGCCGGGTTCTTCGCAGGCAGATAGTGGTAGACCAGCTTCCAGTCACCGTCCCGAAACGACGTGAAGTAACTGCTGCGATGGCTGTGCGGGAAGTGCATCAGGAACCGCTCCGACCGCGCGGGGTTGGGTGCGCCCGTCAGTTGCGGAGCAAGGTCAACACCATCAACGGCGTATCCTGCCGGCAGCTTTACCCCGGCGAGGGCCAACGCCGTCGGATAAATATCCATCACCGTCCCAAGTTGCTGCTGGATCGCTCCGGCGGGAATCGGGAGCTGCTGCTGCCACCTGTTCGTCGTATCGGGTTTGGCCCAGGCGGCAATGAAGGGCACCCGCATGCCCCCCTCGTAGTGCGTCCCCTTTTTCGCTCGCAGTGGAAAGGAACTCGTGTGCTCATGCGTCGGCCCCAGCGGTGCATCGCTGCCGTTATCGCCCAGGAACAACACGAGGGTGTTTTCCGCGACGCCGAGCGACTCCAGATGGTCGAGGATGTCTCCGAGACTCTTGTCCATGCCCTCGATCAGCGTGGCGTACGCCTGGGCATTTTTTGGCTTCCCCGAATCCTTGTAGTGCTCAGCAAATCGAGGATCACTCTGAAACGGCGCGTGAACCGCATAGTGAGAAAAGTCGAGAAAAAACGGCTTGCCTTCGGCCACCGCCTCGCTGATCTGCTGCTCGGCCTCCAGCGTGAGGGCCTCGGAGAGGAAGGTCTTGCTGCCGTGGTATTTCTCCAGATGCGGTACGGCCCGACGCTTGTTGCCCTTGAGATGTCCATAGCCATCCTGGCCGTAATAACTGCCCGGCTGTCCCCAGGAGCAGCCTGCGACATTGACATCGAAGCCGAGGTTGTCAGGCCACTCAGACGGCTCACCAGAGGGGCCGAAGTGGGCCTTGCCGACGAAGATGGTCCGGTACCCGGCGGTTCGGAGAACGCCCGGCAGTGTCGTGGTCGCATCCTGCACGCCGACCCAGCGCCAGTCAGGCGGCCCGTTTTCTCCCCGGTTGTCCTTTTCGGAGTTGATCCACTGGGTTACCCGGTGCCGAGCCGCATTTTGGCCGGTCAAGATTGACGTCCGCGTCGGAGAGCAGACGCTCATGGCGTAGAAGGTGCTAAACCGAATCCCACGATCGGCTAGCCGCTCCATCGAAGGTGTCCGGTAATAGTCGTTGAGCGGGTATCGCTGGGGCCGGCCCTCGGCATCAGTCATGAAGGGGACCGAGGTATCGAGCGGCCCCATGTCATCGACAAGAAAGACCACAATATTTGGATGCCCTGTGGCCGCCTGCTCTGGCGCAGCCGCCCCGACTCGCCCGGTTCCCATCCACGCACTTCCGATCACCCCGACCACCGCAAGCACAGAGCAGATTGTATTTTTTCTCGTTGGCATCATCTCTCCTTCGCAGACTGGTCGGGCTTACCGATAGACTAAAGTAACAGTCTTCCAGTGTTGCCGACCCGGTGCCAGCGACGCAAATCCGTCTCCTCGCTCACACGATGTCTCCGGATGCCAACGCTTATTCACTGCTTTCGCGTCGGTACGCTTGCCGCCCTGGCAATCCTGGTCTTTCTTGGCCAGCAGCGAGCCCAGGGACCAGTCGTCACGCCGCTTGAAACCATTCCAATGGTGCAGATCCGCCAGTTTCTCCCTGCCGCAGCCCATGTTGCCGGGGCGTCCGCTGCAATCCGCGGTGCACGCACGGTTGTTGATGACCAAGGCAAGGATCTCGGCGTTATCCTCCAGACCGCTCCAGATGGAAACCGAGCCATCGGCTTCTCTGGCCCCACCAACCTGCTGGTTGTCTGCGACGAGTCCCTCACGGTGGTCGGAGTCGATCTTCTTTCCAGCAACGATACTCGCGATCACGTCGCAGCGATTGAGCATGACAACGCCTTCTGGGACCAGTTTCGTGATGTGCCCCTTGGGCAACTCACCACTATCACTGACCCGCCGCATGCAACCGCTGGGGCGACACTCACCAGCCTTGCCATCGCTGATGCCATCCGCCTGCGCTTGGGGGCAGAGACACACGTTGGGCGATTCCCCAATACGCCGACGCTGGCTGACTTTCAGCAGGTGTTTCCCACTGCCGCACGCTATGAGATAGATCCCGGCGAGCCCTCCGTGACGAAACTTTACGACCCCGGTGATATTCCCCTGGGATGGACGCTGCGAACGAGTCCTCGCGGGGATGATGTTGTTGGCTACCAAGGCCCGACGGATGTCCTGGTGGGCTTTGATGCGAGTGGTCGTGCCTGCGGCTTGTTGATCCTTTCGAGTTTCGACAACGAGCCCTACGTCGGCTATATCCGTGATGACACCGCGTTCCACGCGGACTTTCTCGGACGCACGTTCGAGGAACTCAGCCGCCAAGACCTTGATGGTGTCGAAGGTGTCAGTGGAGCAACGATGACCAGTCGAGCGATTGCGGCCGCCATCATGCAGGCAGCCACCGCTGAAGTCAGTCGGAGGCGGGACCGCCTCAGCACCAGCCAGGCCTTCACTCGGTGGCTCGGATCGGTCGAGCCCGCCCAGTGGGGAGCACTCGGCGTGATCACAGTGGGCCTGATCACCGCCGTGACACGGTGGCGGGGCGGCCGCTGGGGGCGACTGGCCCTGCCCCTGATTGTGTTGGCCTACCTCGGCTTTGGGGCAGGTGCCGTGCTGTCGCAGGCTCAACTCTGGGGCTGGGCGGCACACGGCATCCCAACAGGGGCCACCGTGCTGCTCTTTCTGACCGGTGTCGCCGTGCTTGCGCCAATCGCGACCGGCCGGAATGTCTACTGCACCCACCTCTGCCCCCACGGCGCAGCTCAGCAACTCCTGATAAAGACCATCCGCCCTCACCAACGGCTTTGGCTGCAACCACTGCGGGCTGGGCTGACCACCATCCTCAAACGTTTTCGCTGGCTCCCTGGAGCCCTGCTGGCAGTCGCCGTGCTTTCCACCAGCTTCAACCTTCCCCTCGAACTGGTCGACCTGGAACCCTTCGATGCCTATCTGCCAGCCGTGGCTGGTGCCGCAGCGATCACCATCTTCGTGCTCAGCCTGATGGCCAGCAGTGTTGTCCCTATGGCCTACTGCCGCACAGGCTGCCCAACAGGCCACCTGCTCAATGCCCTCAGGCGGCCCGGCCGCAACGCCCGCCTAACCTGGAACGACGCCGTGCTCGTACTCTTGCTGATTGTTTCAGCCTGCTCTGTCCTCCTGCCCGCGGAGGCGATCCAATGAGCCAAAGCCACCGGTGCTGTGCCACTTCCCGCGGAATGTCCGCGGTGCTGTCCCTGCTCATCTTCGCCTTGCTGATCCTCCCTCAGCAGCCTGTCGAGGCTGCCGCGGATGGTCTGCCAACCTTTGCCGGACCGGCGATGGGCACCACCTACCGCGTCACGCTGGCAGCCCCAGTGCCCGGTTTGTCCCTCGGCCAGGTGCACCGGGAGATTGACCGCCTGCTGGCTCAGCTCGACGCCGGCCTCAACACCTGGCGGTCCGACTCCGATGCCAGCCGCTTCAACCGTGCAGTCACCACGGACTGGCTTGAGGTGAGCCCTGAACTCGCCGACGTTGTCAGCATCGCGCAGCGTCTTCACAGCCAGACCGCCGGTCGGTTCGACATCACCGTTGGCCCGCTCATCGACTGGCACCGAAAACACCCCGCCGCCAACGCTCAGGATGTTGCAACGACCCGGGCACCGCCCGCGAAAATCCTGGCTCACGTCGGTAGCCCGATGCTGCATGTCCGCACGGCAACGGCAAGCAATCCGGCCGCCCTCCGCAAGGATCACCCCAAACTCACAATCGATCTTGGCGGCATCGGCCCCGGCTATGCAGTTGATTCGATCGGTGACCGCCTCACAGCCCTGGGATCAGCCAGCCACCTGGTGGAACTGGGCGGTGAAGTCCGTGGTTGGGGCACCCTCGAAGACGGACATCCCTGGCAGGTTGGCATTGCCAGCGGCCCTGAAGGTTCCGCCGTTTCTCAGCAGATCAGCCTCAACAGCGGCGAGGCCGTCGCAGTGGTCGAGCACGTCCCCACACGACCGATCATTAACCCTCGGACTGGCCAGCACCCTGGTAGCGGTCCGCCTGCCAAACGAATCATCCGGGCAACGACCTGCGCCGAAGCCGATGCACTTGCCACCGCCAGCCTGATTCCTCATAACCGGCATTAAGCGAAAAAACAAAACTGGGAGTCAAAGTGCGCTGCCTTCTTTCTCCGCTTCACGTATCCGCCTCTCGATTTCCTCTCGTCGCTTCCACTCAGGATGATTCGGGTCCGTGTTTCGGAAAATCTCTTCGAACGAATTTGCTATTAAGCGAGCTTCAGCGACACGTTGGCTCGCAAGCAGAACGTTGATTATTGGAATTCGTCCTCGAAACTTCCAAATTGGGTGTTTCTCATTGAACAGAGTTTCTGCGATTTTCAGAGACTCTCGAGCACGGCTCTCTGCAGCCGCCATCTGACCCTCATCCAGCAGCATGTCCACCCAACCCCAGAGCAGACAAACCGCCTGAATGTTGGCAACTGTCTGATTCTCAGCCGTACCAAGGGACGGTTGGAGAACATTCCACACGTCCTCATACATTTCCTCAGCCCCCGCGATGTCACCTAAATCAGATCGATATCCAGCCAGAGTGACATGTTCGTTTTGCGAAAAAGCATTCTTCAGGCCGTAGCTCTCTCGAAGCACCCGGCAGCCTTTCTCTTGTAATGGGGCTGCCGCCTCAATGTTGCCCTGAGCAGCGTACCAATCGGCCAAAAGCATATATCCCCGAGCCGTACTTACATGACTTGGCCCAAGTCGTTCCTCTCGAATTGCAACTGAACGATCAATAAGAGGGCGTGCCTCAGCGAACCGGTCGACACGCACGTAATAACCTGCCACTTTTGCCAATGCAGTGGCGGTCTGCGGATGCTGCGGTCCATAAGCCTCTTCGACAATGAGAACAGCCCGCTGCAAAAGTGGTTCAGCCTTATGAAGGCTTCTCTCCTTCGCCATTTTCATGTGAGCGAGTTGTTGCAGGGCAAAAGCAACACGCGGATGGTTCTCGCCATGTCGCTGTTCCGTCTCAACAATGACACCCTCAAGTATTTCCTCCGCTTCACCAAACCTTGCCTGCGTGGAAAAGAGCACATCAGCCAAAAGGATCTGCCGCCGTGCATAGTCAGCAGTCTCCTGGGCAGCTGGGCCGCCGACTGCAAGACTCTCCCGGAGGAGTCCTTCGGCTTGGCGTTTTTCACCAAATGCAAATTTTGCTCGGGCCAGCAGGCCCAACGCATCACCCACTAGATCCCTGCCAGGTGAAAGATCGCCAGCCTTCCTAAGAGCTTCCTCTGCGAGGGTCTGTGTTGCCCGATAATCGCCCTTGTCACTGGCAAGACGGGCCCGCTCCACAAGAATACTGAGGGGCATCAAGGGAACTGCTTCTGAACCGGTTCCCACGGAACTTTTAACAGCCTGCTCCGCGAGCGCGATCGCTTCAGCGGCTGCATCAAAATCACCAAGTGAACGCAAACAACTCGCCAGAGTAATCAAAACCCTTGCCTTGCTAATCGGATCCCCATAGAAGGAATTTTCTGCTGTTCTCACAGCCGGCTGAAGGACGTCGCGCAATTGGGTCGTCACTCCCTGCTGCTCAGGATCTGCCTGCTCGAAAACATTCAGAAAAAAGTCGAGCATGCCGGCGACTCGATTTCGCTCTGCCACAGCTGCGTCTCTCGCCCGCTCTGCCCGCACCGCGAACAAAGAAATGCCAATCGCAGCCACCACACAGCACATGCCCACAAAGAAGGCTGCGACTGCTGCAACACGGTGACGTCGCCCCCAGTACCGCACTAACTCAAGAGTCGTCAGCTCACGTGCCCGCAGCGGCTGCCCTTGTAGATATCGCCTCAGATCATCCGCAATCTCTCCTGCCGTCTGGTACCGGTCTGCTGCCTGCTTTCGCAAACAGGTGGCAACAATCAGAGACAGATCACGATCAACCCCCCGGCGAAGACTGAGGAGTGACGGTGGATTGTGTGTCTGGATTATCCGTGCAGCCTCAACAACCGAATCGCGAGGGACACGATACGGCGGCTTCCCCGCAAGCAATTCGTAAAGTACAAGGCCGAGCGCGTAAACATCTGACGGGGTTCCTACCAAATCACTATCCCCAGTTACCTGCTCTGGGCTCATCGCCTGCAAGGTTCCAACAAAAGCCCCTGTTGCTGTCCCGTTTGCAAGAATCGCAATTTCGGAACCAGTGATTCGCGCAACCCCAAAGTCAATCACCTTTGGCTGCCCATCATCGCCAACGATGATGTTTCTGGGCTTCAAATCACGATGAATAACCCCACGGCGGTGGGCGTAGGAGACGCCCTCGCATACTGTCAAAAATAGACGTGTCAACGCTACCTTTGAAAGACGTTGTTTGGAGGCAAAGTCTGTAATCGGTTGCCCGCCAGAAACCAACTCCATCACAAAGAAGGGCACCACGCCGGAATTGTGTTTCTCCACACCTGCGGCATAGATACTTGCAATCGCTGGATGCTGAAGTTGTCCGAGCAGTTCAGCCTCATATGTAAACCGTCGAATCCCACCAGCGCTCAGCCTCTCAGATCGGATCAGCTTCACCGCAACATCACGCTTCGGTGCGTGCTGTCGAGCCTCGTAGACCCGGCCCATGCCGCCCTCGGCAATCAACCGCGTAATCGTGCAGTCACCGAGCCTATCACCAGGCCGGAGGTCAGGCTCTTCTTCGACAACACTCGCCAGGACATCCGTAAGTTGGCTCACGCCGCTTAACTCATCGGACTCAGGCGGAGCGGCAGAAGTCGCATCAACCGTCCCACGGACAGTCGACACACCAGCCTGATCGACTCCGACTTTTCTCTTTTCCATCAACTATCTCGGTCAGATCCTCAAAATAGTCAGCCATACTGGGGCATTACCAAGGAACTTTTGCAGCGACCACTCATTGGCATGTGCCAAAGATTTGCCACCGCTGACCACCGCCAGCGTATCCTTGAAATTCGTCGCATGTGATCTCGCTTCCATCGTCGGCCCGCCCAGGGCAACCGGCTTACAACGCATACGCTACCGGCCGAACACCTCGACGTCGTCGATCCAGGCCTCTCGATTGACCGCGACCCGAATTCGTCGTTTTGTTGGATGACCAATTCCAGGGGATGAAAATTCGCCGGCTTTTTTCCCGTCAATCATGACTGCCAGGGTTTCGCCATCGATACAAATCTCAAGGTCGTGCCAAGCGTCTGCCTTCAGATGCAGTGGGAACTTCTTTTCCTTGGTGGCGAGAAATTTTTTATCAGCGGCCGTCAACGCCTTGGCCTGGCTCTTCTCCCGCATCTCCATCTTCATCCGTCCCGTTTTGAGGTCACGGATCTCAAGGCTGTTCAGCCGAATGCGGGGCATGCAGATGTGGCCTGCGTGCACTGATTTCTCCTGCATGTCGGCGATGTTGATCCCAAGATCATCGGACTTGCCGAGTTTGAATCGCAGGCGAATCACTGCGTCCGTAAAACTGACGTCTTGCGTAAAGGACACACCATGGTTTGCCTCATCGGCCATCTTGATGAAGGCCGCCCCGTCGCGGAGAAACACCTGCTTCACACCCTGCGCCCGTGATTTGCTATTGGTCCCCCAGTTGTTCCCTGGCTGCTCAACGCTGAGATCTGTTTCCGTTCGCTGAAAGTCATCGTGAAACAAGAGGTTCGGGAACCCTGCGGGTGGCGCACTTGCCCCTGCCATTCCTCCCAACGAGCATGCGGCCAACACTCCCAGCCGGCTGATATAACGCGTGGTGTGTCGAATCTGTGGCATAACGGTTTCCCTCGGACGGACATCAAAATCTTAAGTCGTTTTTCATAAGGCACATGCCTCATGAACCACCCCACCTCGTGAAAGCATACGATGCGAGCCACCGCCTGCCTACTTCTCTCAGCCCACTTCATCCTGAACTTCCACCCCTGCGCTGCAGAACAGACTGTGCCACCGATCGACTTTGGCCCAGCAGTCGCAGCTGAGGTGTACAAGCACGCCTCTGAGACCGATCTCTTCATCTACCGATTTTCCCCACCCGGGCATGACCCCGACCACGATAAGCGACCGGCAGCGGTCTTCTTTTTCGGTGGCGGATGGACGGGTGGCTCGCCGCGACAGTTTGAACAGCAGGCCCGCTACCTCGCCGCCCGCGGCATGGTGACCTTTGTGGCTGACTATCGTGTGAAAAGCCGCCAGAACACTGGGCCCGATGCCTGCGTTGCTGATGGCAAGTCGGCGGTGCGCTGGATCCGTGCCCATGCAGCACGGCTCGGCATTGATCCCGATCGCATCGCCGCTAGTGGTGGCTCGGCCGGTGGTCACGTGGCAGCCGCCGCTGGCACCTGTGACGGGCTCGAGGATCCCGCCGACCCACAGCCAGAGGTCAGTACCAAACCAAACGCGCTGCTGCTGTTCAATCCGGTCTACGACAATGGACCTGACGGCTGGGGACACGAACGGGCGAAGCCTTGGTTTCCGGATATTTCGCCAGCACACAACATCTCCGCCGACGACCCTCCAACGCTCGTATTCTTGGGTGAGAAGGATTCCCTGATCGAGGTGGCGACCGCCAGGAAGTTCCAGCAAACCATGCATGAGGCAGGTGTGCGGTCGGACCTGCACGCCTATCCCGGCCAGCCGCACGGTTTTTTCAATGAATCAAAAAACCAGCGATGCTTCATCGACACCGTCCTGAAGACCGATGCCTTTCTCACCTCGCTCGGCTGGCTCAACGGGAAGCCCGATCGTGCCGTGCTGCGGTCGCTGCTCCAGGCTCCACCGCCCCAGCCCAATCTTGTTGTCGTGCTCTGCGATGACCTCGGCTACGGCGATGTCCACTGCCTGAATCCGGAGCATGGCAAGATCGCCACGCCGCACGCGGATCGCTTGGCGGCAGAAGGCATGACCTTCACCGATGCCCACTCCGGCTCCTCGGTCTGCACCCCCACCCGCTACGGCCTGCTCACAGGCCGACACAGTTGGCGGACACACCTCCAAAACGGCGTGGTCACCGGCTTCGCCCCCTGCCTCATCGACCCGGCCCGACCCACTCTTGCCAGTTTTCTGCGAAATCGGGGTTACCACACTGCGATCCTCGGCAAGTGGCATCTCAACTGCCAGTACCAGGCCCCCGACAGTGGCGCACTGATTGGTCGGAAACAGGTGAAACTCGCGCCCGTCGGTGCCACGCTTCCCGATGGGCCGTGCGCTCGGGGCTTCGACTATTTCCATGGGTTCCACCATGCAGGCGACATGAAGGCCGTGATCGAAAATGATCAGGTCATTGCCCACGCTGACGAGATCACCATGCTGCCACGGCTGACCTCGAAGTCCGTCGAGTACATCGACTCCCGGGCGAGCAGTAACCAGCCGTTTTTCCTGTATGTGCCCCTTGGCTCACCCCACACACCAATCGTCCCGTCTGCACAATGGCAGGGCCGAAGCGGCCTGGGTGCCTATGGCGACTTTGTCATGCAGACCGACCACGCTCTTGGCGAGATTCTAGCCGCGCTCGACCGCAACAAACTTGCCGAGAACACTATTGTCCTGTTCAGTAGCGACAACGGCTGCTCAAAGGCCGCCGATATCAAAAAGCTGGCCGCTCAGGGCCATCGCGTCAGCGCAGATTTCCGTGGTTCGAAGGCCGATCTTTGGGACGGCGGCCACCGAGTGCCGTTTCTGATTCGCTGGCCGGGCCAGATCCAGCCTGGCTCAACAAGTGACCAAACGGTCTGCCTGACCGACCTCTTCGCCACGGCCGCAGATCTTCTGGTTGAGAACCTGCCTGACGAGGCGGCGGAGGACAGCGTTAGTTTCCTGCCTGCCGTGAGCGGCCAGCCGATTCCACCTGGCCGGGATGGTCTTATCCACCATTCCGTCAGCGGTCACTTCGGTTATCGGCATGGTCGCTGGAAATTACTGCTCGCCCGCGGGTCGGGTGGCTGGTCGAGCCCAAATGAACGCGAGGCCAGAAAGGCGAACGCCCCCGGGGTTCAACTGTACGACATGGCCGCTGACCCCGGCGAGCAAAACAACGTGGCGTCCGCCCATCCAGATGTGGTCGCCAGCTTGCTTGAACGTCTGGAAGCCGATATTGCCCGCGGCCGGACAACCGCCGGCCAGCCCGCCACCAACGACACGGACCGCATCGTTCTCTGGAAGAGTGGCAAACCTGCTGATCTGCCGGGGAAGGGCGAAGTCAAAAAATGACGCAGCGTGTGCCGTGCCGAGGGGGCAACAGAATTCAGGGCTAGCGGGCCGTTGCCTGCGGCACGAGTGAAAGAGCCCGGATGTCGCACAATGCGGCTTTCTGAATTCGCTTCGGTGACACTCGCACCTCGTAGTCGCCAGGGGCCTCCACGGTGACAAACCCTAACTGAACCCAGCGGAAGTTCTGGAAATGCCCCGTCTCAACAGGGCTGAAGGCGAGCGTCGCAGCAACCTCGTCATCTTTGGTGACCGTCAAAACCGCATCGCTGCCCCCTTGCCCTTTGCCACAGCCCTGGAGGGCAGCAACGGCATAGCGGCCCGGCTTCGCGATCACCACCTTCCAGGTGGCAGAATCATCAGCCTGCGTCCAATACCCCACGGTGTTTTTGAATGGCTGGGGCTCGAACCTGAGTTTTGTGCCATGCGTTGTCGCGAAACAGGCTGGCAGCAGCAGCGCGTCATCGGCCTCGGGCTGTACGGGCCCGACTTCAGCCGGAAGCAGCGGTGGCCTGTCAAACGTCAGCACGAGTTCTGACGCCCCAGCCGGTGCGGTCTTCCATTTCACAAGCCAACGGTCAGGCAGCGGCTCGACGGTGATCGCCCCCTCCATATCGCCAGCCCACCCAACCGACCGGAGCACCGCGCAGAGCCGCGGAATGGTCACTAATTTCGCCTGCAACGCTGCGTTGTCAGGGACAAGCCGCATGGTCATTCCCTGTCGGAAGGCAGCGCAACCAAGAAAACCCGGCGACTCGACCGCAACCACAGCGGCAGGCGACTCATTCGCGAGCGTTTCGCTGGCGATCACTGCTCCGACCAGCCCCAGAAACAAACTTGCAACTTTCATCGCACCACGCTCCCCAATGACAGGCCTGACCGGACAAAAGACGTAACTGCTCGCAGCCGCCCAAGGCGTCGCTCAGCGTACCACGCGGGCTCCGCCGCCGGCGATCACCTTCTCAACTTCTTTGCGGGTTGCCATCGAAGTGTCTCCCGGCGTGGTCGAGGCAAGTGCGCCGTGGGCCGCCCCATATTCAACAGCCTGCTGGGGATCGTTGAACTCGAGAAACCCGAAGGCCAAGCCGCTGGCAAAACTATCTCCGCCACCGACACGATCAAGAATCTCCAGTTCCGGGTATTTCCGACTGTCATAGAACTGCCCGTCGTGCCAGAGAATGGCCGACCAGTCGTTCTTGGTGGCAGTGATCACCCGCCGCAGGGTTGTGGCAGCAACCTTGAAGTTCGGAAACTCAGCCACTGCCGTTTCGATCATCCGCTTGAACGCCCCGGTCTCAATCTCACTGATCGCCTCATCGACACCCTCGACCTCAAAGCCTAGTGACGCCGTGAAATCTTCCTCGTTGCCGATCATCACATCGACATGCTTGGCAATTTCGCGATTGACCTCGCGGGCCTTGTCGATGCCGCCGATGCTCTTCCAGAGACTGGGGCGGTAGTTCAGGTCATACGAAACAATCGCGCCATGCCGCTTGGCTGCTGACACCGCCTCAATCGTGAGCGCTGCCGTGGTCTCGGAGAGGGCCGCAAAAATGCCGCCTGTGTGGAACCACCGGGCCCCGGCCTCGCCGAAGATGGCGTCCCAGTCGATGTCGCCGGGCTTCAACTGGCTGGCGGCGGTGTTGCCACGGTCCGGGTTTCCGACCGCACCCCGGATACCGAACCCCCGTTCGGTGAAATTGAGCCCGTTGCGAACGGTCCGGCCCATGCCGTCGTCATTCCGCCAGACGAGATAGTCGGTACACACGCCTCCCTGCATGATGCAGTCTTCAATCAGGTGGCCAATCTCATTGTCAACGAATCCGGAGACAACCGCGGTCCGCTGGCCAAAGCACTTCCTCAGCCCGCGGGTCACGTTGTATTCGCCACCACCCTCCCAGGCCTGAAACTGCCGCGTCGTGCGAATGCGACCCTCACCGGGGTCAAGCCGCAGCATCACTTCACCAAGGGAGACCGCATCAAACCGGCAGGCTTCACGCTGTTTTATCGGCAGTGCCATAACGTCCTTTCAGAATTGAGAGAGTGGATATGCCTCAGGCCTGGCCAAGTGTTTCCAGATCGAGCAGCGCGGCATTGCTGCTGGCAGCAATTTCGTTGAGGGCCGCAACCTCAGCGGCCGAGAACAGCAACCCTCCGGCAGCGTCACTACGAGCGGCAGCATTGGCCTCAATCTGACCGGGCAACAGGCACGAGTCATTTCCATGGCCCAAGATATCGGCCAGCACCGCCTTGATGTTTTCCGCCTGAGACCGACCAGCCGCAAAGCAGCCAGCCGAGATCGCCTCGGGATGGATCACCTGGAAGTAAAACGTGCACGACTGCTTCTCGTTGTCGACCGGTGCGCGGCTGCGGATTGTGGGCAGCGACCCCCCGATCAACGCACCGACCATCTCGTTGATCAACGCCAGACCATAGCCCTTGTGCCCGCCAAACGGCACCAGTGAGGCGGCGGCATTGGGGTCGGCCGTGGGCTGACCGTCCTTGTCAACGGCTGCCCCAGGTGGCAGCGGCTTGCCTTCCCGCTGAAACTGCTGCACCCGGCCCATCGCTATCACTGACGTCGCCCAGTCAATCACCACCGGGAAGCCAACTGCCTCTGTGGTTGGGAAGCCCCACGAGTGTGGATTTGTGCCAAGTGTTGGAAAAACACCGCCGAAGGGCACAACCTCTGCCAATGAGGCAGTGCAGTTGGTATAGGCCAGATAGCCCCGCTTGGCAGCCTCCATCACGTAGCCGCCACCCCAGAGATAGTGGAAGGCGTTGTCGACCGAGACGGTGCCGGTCCCATACGTGTCGGCCAGTTCGATGCAGCGGTCGATCGCCTCCCAGGCCACCGCCTGGCCGAGTTTCTTCTGGGCATCCCAGACCTCGGCAGCCGCGAACCGACCCGGCAACTTCTTGATCTCCGTCGCAGGCTGACAGCCTCCCACCTTCGAGCCAAACAGATCGTCAAGATGGACAGCCTTGATCGCATTGTGAGTGCGGATGCCGTGGCGAGTGGCGGCGGTGGCCAGTCTAGCCGCATGCCCAGCCTCGGCGGCCGTGAAGCCCCGGGAGGTGTAGGCAGCCGTCACGATCGCCTCGTGGGCCGCGACGGGAACAACATAAAACGTTTCGGACATGGGGGGATCCTTCACTAATTAAATTTGTCTGAGCGACCAACAGACCGTCCGCCAGCACCCGCTGCCTGGCTAGGACACCACTCGCTGCACCGCCACCTCAGGATTCACCTGAGCGAGCGGCGGCTCGCCCTGCATTGCGCGGATGAGATTCGTTACAGCCGCCATGGCCTGCCGCTGGACACTCTCCAACGTTCGCGAGCCGATGTGAGGCGTGACAAGGCAGTTGGAAAGGTGGGTCAGCGGATGATCGGCAGCGGGTGGCTCGGCATCGAGGACGTCCGTGCCGTAACCCCGCAACCGCCCATCAGCGAGGGCTGCCGCAATGTCGGCCGTATGGACAATTTCACCCCGGGCACAGTTGAGCACAATGGCGTCAGGCTTCAGTTTGGCAATGGTTTCGGCCCGAATGAGGTCTCGGGTTTCCGGTGTTAGGTTGGTGTGCAGCGACAGGTAGTCGACGCGAGGAAACAGGTCGTCAAGGCCCTCGACCCGTTCCACGCCATAGTCGCTGGCAAAGGCCTCGTCCCAGTAGAGGTCGTAGCCGAGCGGCTTCATGCCGAAGGCGACCGCCCGCTTGGCCACCTCTTTTCCGATCCGGCCCATCCCAACGATGCCGATGGTTTTGCCGAGCAGTTCCCGGCCGGTCTGGCGTTTCCAGCCACCGGATCGCGTGGAGTCGGCATGCAGCAGCAGGTGCTTTTCCAACGCTAGCAGCAATAGAAAGGTGTGTTCTGCCACCGTCGTATGATTGACCCCCGGGGTAAACAGCAGCGGCAGCCCCATCTCCGTGCAGCCGGCGACATCGATCTTGTCGACGCCAATCCCGTACTTGCTGAGCACCCGCAAACGGGGCCGGGCTTTTTCCAGCACGGCCCGCGTGATCGCGTCGTCTCCGCAGATGTAGCCATCAATCTCGCCGACCGCCACCAGGGTGTCGGCCTCCGAGAGTGGCCCCCGCGCGGTGACAATCTCCCAGCCAGTGTCGGCCAAAGCCTGATGATGCTCGCCGGGCGTGTCCTGAAACGACGTGGTGGTAACGAGGATGCGGGTCATAGTGGGCTCTACGGCAAGAAGCTGAAGGGAACCGCTCAGTGTAATGTGGTTTTTCAACCAGCAAAGGGCGGGGAATCAGCCAGTGGCTAAAGGCCCGTGACGCCCTCATGAAATGAATCGGCTAGCATCGTCGCCGTCTGTCCGTCCCAGCAATAGAGTCGACAGGAATGGTGAGCGACGGGACCGCGAGCTGCCAGCCCGTGCCGAAACAGCCAGTGCCGACTCCCCGCTGCGAGTGGATAGGCAGCGAATTCAGCCGCCCTGGCTGCCGGAACACGAGTCTTGATCCACGCCCAGCCGTTCCAGTGCACCGCCCAATCGGGATCGGGCTGCTGCTTGCACCAAAACCGGTACTCCGTCTCAGTCACCGCACAGCAGCACGACAGGACAGCGGCAACCGCTGGCTCAGCGGCAAGGCCAGCAACTGCCCGCAGCCCGGCCACCGAGGTAGTGACGGCAATCGCAGGACTCGATTCAGTTGACTGCCACCCTTCTGCTATCAGTTGTGGAAGCGTCGTCAGCCAGTGGCGGAGATGCTCGGCAATGAGTTGTTCTTCGGTCGCGGATTCGGTAGCCGTGGGAGGCGGCCGCAGCGGCGACGGCTGCTTTTCCAGCGGCCGCTGACCCCGCTGCTCGACGACAAATTGCCGCAGGCCAGCCAACCACTCGGCGGCGGCGGCAGACAGCGGGGGCAGGGCACTGGGCAACTGGTTCATCGGGCATCCCGCTTCAGACCGGAACGAATAGGTGACGCCGAGAGGGGGTCATCAGGCCAGGCGTGCTTCGGGTATCGTCGCTTCAATTCCTTTTTGACCTCGGAGTAGGTCGTTGCCCAGAAACTGGCCAGGTCGCTGGTCAGCTGCTGCGGCCGCCGATTCGGACCGAGCAACTCAATCAGCAACGGCACCCGACCGCCCACAATTCGGGGCGTTTCAGCCGTGCCGAACAGCTCTTGAATGCGGATACTCACCCGTGGCTGGTCGCCGCTTTGGTAGTCAATCGGGTGCTGACTCCCGGTGGCAAGGCTCACCGTCGCCGGAGCAAGCCGGTCAATCGCCGCCACCATCTCATAGCCAAGCAGCGTTGTCAGCCAGCCGTACCAATCCGCCTGCTGCAGCTGGGCAAGGCTGGTCAGCCCGTGGCACAGATCGGGCAGCCGAGCCGCCAGACTCCCCTCGTCGAGAGCTGGCAGCGGGGCCGGCAAGCCACTGCCGCCAGCCTGCTGGTCGATATCAAGCCGGCTGAGAAACCGCGCTCGGGCCAGCAGACCACCTGCGGGAGAGTCATCTGCTGGCCAGACCACGGTTCGCTGCTTTCCGGCTTCTTCAGCAAGCAGCCTGGCGGCAGCTGCCGAATCAGTGATCGCAAGCGGTGTCTCATCGAGCGTGAGATCAAGCCAACATTGCCGCCGCCGAGCCTCCACCTGTTTTCGGGTGGCATTGAAAACCACGTCGTCGGTTGTCTGTAACCGCCCAGCGGCAAGTGCTGGATCGGTGAGCCACTCCCGTTCGACAGCCGACGCCAGCCGCACCTTCACCTCACTTGAGGCATCATCGATGTCAATTGCGAGGAACCAGCCCGCATGGCGGACGCGGCTGCTACGATCGAGCCGAACGCCGCGGCCGCCGACCATCCTGCCCCGGTCGGCTGAACCAGCCCGGAGTCGGCAGAGCCGATCGGGGAAGGCGACGACCAAGGCCTGCCGAAAGCTGCTCTGAACATCCGCCGCCCGTTCGCTGGCACCACCGGCGGCGAGGCGATAGAGCTGCTCCGCCGTCCGGAGCACGCCCCGGGCCGCCCCGGGATGGAGTGGGGGCAGCCCCGGCACACCTGTTTCGTTTCCAGTCGCATGAAAGTGCTGGACCGCAAGCACCCGATCAAACAGATCGCAGCGGGTGAGGGTCTGCTGTTGATCGCGGGGACCACGCCCCTGGTGCCGGCCGGCTCGGAAGGGATCGCGATCGGAGAGAAACGCCGCCGCCACGGCACCCTCCCGCAGGACGCCCCGGCACGCCGCCTCCAGAAGCAGGGTGGCCAGTCGCGGGTGGGCCGGCACCGCCGCAACCCGCCGGCCCTGCGGTGTGATCGCCCCCGTCTCCGGCTCAAGACAGCCGAGTTGGGCCAACGTTTCCCGATCACGCTGCAGCGACTCCTCCGGCGGCGGCTCCAGCCAGGGAAAATCGGCCGCCTCCCCGAGTGCCGCCAGGCTCAGTAGTGGCTGACAGAGATCGCCGCGGAGCACCTCGGCCGTTTCCGCCCGCGGCCGCTGCCGCTGCGAGGCTTCATCCCACAGCCGCCAACAGCAGCCGGGGCCTGTTCGCCCCGCCCGGCCCGCCCGCTGTTCAGCGGCTGCCTGGGAGATCGGCACGGTCACCAGCTGCGGCAGCCCGGTGGCTGGTGTCACCTGCTGCTGCCGGGCCATGCCGCCGTCGATCACGGCGGTGACTCCCGGAATGGTGAGCGAGGTCTCGGCAACATTTGTGGCCAAAATGATTTTTCGTTTGGTCGTTTCCGCGAGGGCGTCATCCTGTCGCTCTGGCGGCATTTCACCAAACAGCGGCACGATCAGATGCCCTTCGCGGCGACAGAGCGGTTCGAGCAGACGCGCTGTGGCGTGGATCTCTCCAACCCCCGGCAAAAAGACGAGAAGATGCCCGTTCGTTTTCCGCAACGCCTGAGGGACCACCCGACCAACCGCCTCAGGAAGGTCACGGGGACTGACCGGCCGCTGGCCGTGGGGCAAGTAGTTAACCGTCACCGGAAAGAGCCGACCCTCGGCCGCAATCACCGTTGCATCACCGAGCCGAGTTGCCACTGGCCCTGTCTCGAGGGTTGCGCTCATCACCACGATGCGAAGCTCAGGCCTGAGCGTCTGCCGAAGCCTTACCAGCATGCCGAGGATCAGGTCCATTTCGGCAGTTCGCTCGTGAAACTCATCGAGCACGACTGCCGCGATACCCTCAAGACTGACGTCGTCGAGTAGCCGCCGCAGGAGAATGCCGGTGGTTTCGACAATGAGCGTCGTGTCACGACCAACGCGGGTATCAAACCGCACCTGATAGCCAACCTCGTCGCCGACCGTGCCACCTCGGAGCCGCGCAATCTGCGCGGCCACCGCGCGGGCTGGCAGCCGCCGGGGCTGGAGCAGAATGAGCCGATTGGCTGCGTCGCCGTTCACCTGCACCGCATCATGGATCGCCGCCGGCACGAGCATCGTCTTGCCCGACCCCGGGGGCGCAGAGACAACAACCGGCCCCTGCTCGGA
>WTHB01000016.1:22395-34248 GCA_011523305.1 Planctomycetaceae bacterium
ATGGCGTGGCCGACAAACTTGGTCTCAGCGGCGGCGAAATGTTCGCCTACCAGACCACTGGTGGAAGCAATCTCGATCTACCCGATGAGGCGATCGACGCCGACGGCAAGACCATTGCGCTGGAACGCGACCTCTACCCGAACTACGACCTGATCCTCTGTATCTCGACATACTCCGCGACAGCACCACTCACTGCGTTTGCCAAGCAGTACGGCTTCCGCGGAGCAACCTTGCATGGCCTCAATGATATCATTTTGGCGTCCGGGCTTGCTGTCGACTACCGCGAGGTCAGTGCTGAAGCCGAGAAAATGCGACTGGCGATGACGAAAGCCGACGCCTTCGAACTCGACTTTGAACTCGGTGAAAACCGGCTGACCCTCACACTGCTGTGCGGCAATCAGGAAGCCCAGAAGAGCCACGGGCTCTGCTTGGGCCGCGACCCTGATATCGCAAACCTGCCCGCCGGCGAGGTCTACTTTGTACCCACGGGCGCAGAGGGGCAGTTTCCGATGCGGTTCGACGATGGCACCCTGGCTGTGATGGATGTTGCCGACGGCCGCATCCACACCGCCACGCTTGTGTCAGGCGATGCTGGCCTGGTGGCTGCCTACAACGAAAAACTGGCCGCTGACCCGGTCACCGGTGAGTTGGGCGAACTCGGGTTTGGGACGCAAGACCTCCCCGTCTCCGGCCGGGACATCCAAGACGAGAAGGTCTTGGGAACCGTCCATGTGGCAACGGGCCGCAGCGATCATCTCGGCGGGCATCTTACCCCCAACCTGTTCAAGTACCGTCTCAACGCAACCCACGACGACATTCTCTATTCGCCGTCCAAGACGCCAGAGATTCACGTCCGGCAGGTCCGCATGCTCCGGGACGGCCAGACCACTGTCGTCCTGGAAGACTTCGAACCCGCTGCCTACCTCCGCGACGCCCTGGCCGACTGAACCGCGGGCAGTGACCGTGTCGGCTCAGTTACCACAGAACCAGTCGAGCCAGCCTGGGCCCGGCGGAACGCTGCGGGGGCAATCCCGAAGACTCGCTTGAACGTCCGGGAAAACTGGTAGGGATCGGCAAACCCCAACCGGGCCGCCACTTCGCGGACCAAGGCCTGCTCGGCCCCCAGCCATTCGGCCGCGAGGCTCATTCGCTGCCGGACGAGAAACTGATAGGGGCTGTGCTCACCAAATCGGGCAAACAGCCGACAGGCGTAGGCGGGTGTCATGCCAAACGCATGGCAGGCCGCCTCGACCGACTGCCACTCCTCACACCGTTCTTGCAGGAGCCTCCGAAACGCTTCAAAGGTGACGGCGGCCTGGTCATCGTGCCGCGAGTCAGGCAGTCGTCGTTGCCGCACCTTCGCCAACAACACTCCAACCAATTGCTGACAGAGGGCCCCACTGTGGGCGGACTGCGGCAGCCCACACCGCAGCATCAGGTCAAAAATCTCTGTCACCTCTTCTGCATGACTCACACGGATGCACCGCCCCGGCACCAGTCCGGCTGCGCCTAACTGCACCGCCGCCTGCCGCCCCACAAAATCAACATAGTGCTTGCGGAGTTTGCTGCGGCGATCCGTCACGATCCGATGGGGAATACCCGGCCCGTACGAAAACAGCGTGCCGGCTGCCAACGGCAGCGATTCACCACAAGGTGAGCCCGATGCGGCTGCCCCAAGCCAGACCTGCCCCTTCCCGCCAGTCACCCATTCAAGACAAAAGTAGGGAAAGTCATCCCGAGCGACCGTGTAGTCGGCGGTGACCTCCTCATACCCCCCACAGGCGACGGCAAGCGTCCTCCCTCGATCAGGGGCCAGGTCAAGAAAATACCGTTTTGCGCGAGCAACCTGCCGAGAAACGAAAGATGGCAGGCGAACAGGCCGCGGCTGTTGTTTTAGGAATCCTTTCATAAGGTCAAGAATAGCCATCTTTGGGTCAAGAATCATCATCCTCGCTGGCAGCAACCGGCGGTATGCTTGTGCTCTGTTTCGAAACAACGCCCTCAAGGCCCTCTCATGCTCAAACTTCCTCGATATTCCTTCGGTGTCGGTGACCGCTTCGCCCACGAGGCCGAAGCTCAACTGGCCGCCTTCCAGAAACTGGCCGACGCCGGGGTTGTGGCGGCTCCCGTCTGGAACAAGTCGCATCGTGAGCACAGTTTCATTGGCAGCAGCCCCGAGAGCGTCCGGACCGCCGCCGCCGCCGCCGTTGCTGCCACCGCATGGGAACACCCCTGGTTTGTCGATGCTGACCACATTCGGCTCGACACAGTTGATGGCTATCTGACCTGCAGTGACTTCTTCACCATCGACGTCGCCGACAGCATCGGCCAGCAAGCCGACGAGGCCGACATTGCGGCATTTGTCGCCCGGCACCCAGAACTCGGCAAGCCAATTTCGATTCCCGGCATCACTAAGGTGATCCGGCTCTCCGAGAACGGCACGGCGGCGATTGCTCACACCTACCTCCGTGCCTGCCGTGAGGCCGCGGCGATCTACCGACGCATCGTGACTGCCCGGGGCGAGGATGTCGTGATCGAGGTGAGCATGGATGAGACCGAGGCACCGCAGACTCCACCTGAACTGCTCGTGATTCTTGCCATGCTTGCTGATGAACAGGTTCCGCTGCAGACGATCGCCCCAAAATTCACAGGCCGCTTCAACAAGGGCGTCGACTATGTCGGTGATCTGGCACAGTTTGAACAGGAGTTTTCGGATGACGTTGCTGTTTGCAGATTTGCAGCCAGCCAGTACCACCTGCCCGACTCCCTGAAGCTGTCCGTCCACTCCGGGAGCGACAAGTTCTCGCTCTATCCGATCATTCGCCGAATTACGGACGCCACGGGGGCGGGCCTCCACCTAAAGACCGCTGGCACGACGTGGCTGGAGGAACTGATTGGCCTCGCCGAAGCCGGGGGTGACGGTCTGCAGCTTGTTCGGGATGTCTACGCCTATGCCCTCGCTCACCGCGAGGAGCTCTGCGGTCCGTATGCCACGGTCATCGACATCGACCCCAGTGCCCTGCTGACCGAGTCGGCGTTCAATACCCTGACTGGCCCTGACACTGCCGCCACCATTCGCCATGTACCGACTGACCCGCGGTTCAACCCTCATGTCCGTCAGCTTCTCCACATCGCCTTCAAGGTGGCTGCCAAGGAGGGGGCTCGCTACACAACGCTCCTCACCACCCACCGCCAGATTGTGGCCAAGCAGGTAACAGACAACCTTTTCGAGCGGCACCTGCGGCCGCTGTTTCTCGGCTAGCCTTATTTTTCCCATCGCCCCGACACCCGCATGAAATCTGCCGTTACCATCTGTCTTGTCCCTGAGGCTGCCAAAGGCCCGTTTGTCTTCCATGACGGCCTCAAACATGGCTGCCAGGCCGCTGCTGAAGCTGGCTTCGCTGCCGTGGAAATCTTTCCGGCCGACGCCTACTCCTTCCCGGCCGATGCCCTGCGGCCCCTGCTCGCAGAACTCTCCCTCACCGTTGCCGCAGTCGGCACGGGTGCCGGCTGGGTTCAGCAGCGGCTTTCTCTGGTTGCTGTTGACGATGACGTTCGCCGGCAGGCGGTCCGGTTCATTGGGGAGATCATCGATGTCGCAGCCGAATTCGGAGCCCCCGCCATCATCGGCTCAATGCAAGGACAGGCGGTCAATGATGACAGTCGCCCTGAGGCGATCGACCGCCTCGCCGAGGGGCTGGCGGTGCTTGCGGCCCGCGCCGCCCGCTACGGCCAGCCGCTGCTTTATGAACCGCTCAACCGGAGTGAGACGAACCTGTTCAACCAGCAGCTCGCGGCGGCTGACTTCCTCCAGGAGCGGGGGCTCGCCAGTGCCGGCGTCAAACTGCTCTGCGATCTCTTCCACATGAGTCACGAAGAAGAGGACATCGCAGCCACGCTCCGGCGGATCGGCAGCCTGCCGGGAGATCTGCTCGGCCATGTCCACTGGGCCGACTCCACCCGTCAGGCGATGGGCTTCGGCCAGACTGATGCCGCAGCCGCCTACGCGGCGCTCAAGGACGTCGGCTACGACGGCTATCTGTCTGCCGAGGTCTTCCCCCAGCCGTCAGCCGCAGAGGCTGCCCGACAGACCATCGCATCGATCGAGTCGCTTTACGCGGCGGGTGCCTAGTCACTTCGTTCGCCTCACTCCGTCACTCTGTTTCCCTGCATCATGCTCACCACTCCCCTGCTCCATCCTGAAATCCTCCGTGTCTTGGCCACTGCCGGTCACCACGCCCGCATTCTGATTGCCGACGGCAACTATCCCGCCAGCACAAAACATGGGCCCCAGGCGACGCTCGTTCCACTGCAGCTTTCCCCCGGCATCCCCACCGTCGCAGATGTCTTTCGGGCCATCCTCGGGGCGGTTCCGGTTGATGAGGTGCACACGATGGGCGTTGATCGGGACGATTCCTACGCAGCCGCTACGCCGGGGGATCCTCCCGTCTGGACCACCTACCGTGAGATCATCACTGAAGCCGGTAGCAACTGTTCTCTGAAGCCGGTCGTGAAATGGGATTTTTACGAGGCCGTCGACTCCCCTGACCATGTCCTCACCATTCAGACCGCCGACACGCAGCCGTGGGCCAATCTGCTGCTCACCCTCGGCTGCCGGACCTTTCCCTGAGTTTTCCTTTCCTGCAGAGGTGATGCCATCGATACCCGCCCCCTCGGCCGCACCGGCCTCGACGTTCCGATCCTGTCCTTTGGCGCGTCTTCCCTTGGCCAAGAATTTCGCCGCGTCACTGTTGAAGAGGCCCTCGCCAGCGTCAAGGTGGCCCTCGACTGTGGCCTGCGGCTGATTGACAGCAGTCCCTTCTATGGCCGGGGCATGAGCGAGGTGATGCTCGGCCTGGCCCTGCGGGACATTCCCCGTGATGACTACCTGCTCTGCACCAAACTAGGCCGATATGACCTCGGGCACTTCGACTTTTCTGCCCGGCGGGTAGCGGAGAGTGTTGACATCTCGTTGCATCGCCTCGGCACCGACCACATCGACATCATGCTCTGCCATGACATTGAGTTTGTCCCCATGCAGCAGATCGTCGATGAAACATTACCCGCCCTGCGGGAAGCAAAGCAGGCCGGCAAGGTTCGATTCATCGGTTTCAGCGGCTACCCTCAGAAGATTTTCCGATTTATCTGCGACCAGACCGACGTCGACTGCGTGCTCAACTACAACCAATACACGCTGCAGAACACCCGCTTTGCTGATGAGACCATTCCGTACCTCAAAGACAAGGGCATTGGCGTCATGCACGCCGGGCCTTTCAGTGCGAGACTTCTCACAGATGCGCCGCTTCCCGCCTGGCTCAAAGAGCCTGAGGAGGTGAAGGCCGCCGCTCGTGAGGCGGTCTCACTCTGCCAAGACCGGGGATCTTCGCTGGCCAAATTGGCCCTGCAGTTCTCCGTAGCCAACTCGGATATCGCCACAACGGTCGCAGGCAGCGCAAACCCCGAGAACATCCGTCGCTGGGCCGAGTGGATTGCTGAACCACTTGATCACGAACTGCTTGCTGACGTGCAGGCGATCTTCGCACCCGTGCAGAACATCGGCCATGCCGAAGGCCTGCCCGAGAACAACTAGCCCGCTGGGGTTTCCACCACACAGCCACGCCTCCCGCCATGCAGATTGACGCCCATCAGCACTTCTGGACCTACACCGTCGCTGACTACCCCTGGATCGGCGACGGCATGGAACGGCTCGCCGCCGACTTTCAGCCCGTTGACCTCGAGGCAGTTGCCCGGCCACTCGGGTTCACAGGCTCGGTCGCCGTGCAGGCACGACAGACCGTCGCGGAGAGTGACTGGCTGCTACAGTTGGCCGATGCCAACCCGTTTCTTCGCGGCGTAGTGGGCTGGGTCGACCTTCGCAGTCCGGCCGTTTCGGAGGACCTGGCCCGCCTGGCTGCCCATGACCGGTTTGTCGGCGTTCGACATGTCGTGCAGGACGAACCCGACCCGCGATTCCTCATGGGCGAGGCATTCATCGGTGGGCTGCGCGAACTGCAACCGCTGGGGCTGACGTACGATCTCCTGCTGTTTCCCCACCAGTTGCCTGCCGCAATCGAACTGACGGCCCTGCTTCCTGACCAACCCTTTGTGCTCGACCACCTTGCCAAGCCCGGGGTCAAGGCAGGGGAGATTGAGCCCTGGCAAACCGCATTCACGCAACTCGCCAGCCATCCCAACGTCTGCTGCAAACTTTCCGGGCTGGTCACGGAAGCCGACTGGGCCGCCTGGAAACCCGATGACTTCCGCCGTTATCTCGACGTTGCCCTTGAATCGTTCGGCCCTGATCGCCTGATGATCGGCAGTGACTGGCCGGTCTGCCTCCTCGCCGCTGACTATGCCAAGGCCATCGACCTTGTCACGACCGCGATTGCCTCGCTCACGCCAACTGAGCAGGCTGCCATCCGTGGTGGGACGGCCACCCGGTTCTACGGGTTGAAGCCCCTCCCCACCTAACACGACCTGCCCCGGAGACCGCCTCCCATGAAGGCCCTGCAACTGGTTGAACCCAGGCACTGGAATCTGATCGACGTGCCCGAGCCACCCCCACCAGGGCCTGGCGAGGCTGTCGTTCGCGTTGAGGCAGTCGGCATCTGCGGCACTGACTACGGTGGCTACCTCGGAAAGATGCCTTTTTTCAGCTACCCGCGGATCCCCGGCCACGAACTGGGCGTGGAGGTGGTCGCTGTCGGTGCTGATGTCACGGCGGTTGCACCGGGCGACCGCTGCTGTGTCGAGCCCTACATCAACTGCCAGAAGTGTCACGCCTGCCGCTGTGGCAAAACCAACTGCTGTGAGCATCACCAGACGCTCGGCGTGCACTGTGACGGTGGCCTGCAGCCGCTGTTCACTCTGCCTGCTCGCAAGCTACACCGCTCACCGAACCTGACGCCGGAACAGAACGCCCTGGTCGAGACCCTCGCGATTGGCTGTCATGCAGTCGACCGGGCGGATGTGACAGAAGCCGACACCGTGCTGGTGATTGGCGCCGGCCCCATCGGCCTGTCCGCCTTGGAGTTTGTGCGGCTGGCTGGCGGTCGGCCGATCGTGATGGACATGGTGCCCGAGCGGCTTGCGTTTGTCAGCGACACCCTTGGCATTCCCGACACAGTGCTTGCCTCCGGGGATGACGCCGACATCACTGCCATAGCGGCCCGCACAGCCAATGCGTTCTGTGACGTCGTCATCGACGCTACCGGCAATGCTGGCAGCATGAACCGTGCCCTGGAGTTTGCCGCCTTCGGTGGTCGCCTGGTCTATGTCGGCATCACGCAGGGAACCCTGAGTTTCGCCCATGCCCCCCTGCTGCACCGGCGGGAACTGACCCTGCTGGCCAGCCGGAACGCCCTCTCCAAGGATTTTGGCCGGATCATCAGTGCCATTGAGGAGGGCCGCATTGACACCGCCCCCTGGATTACCCATCGCCTATCGTGGACCGAACTCCCTGAGGCCTTCCCACGACTGGTCGACCCAGGCAGCGGCGTCCTGAAGGCGGTGGCAACGGTCACCGGCTAGCGCCATCTCCGGGGTTCTCGCCGATCCCGACTGCTGCTGCCAGAGCCGCCGCCGCCTCAGCGGGTGTTCGTCCATCTTCATCCACACTGCGATTGGCCACCCGCATCGCGGCCACACTGATACGATTCACCAGCGGCTCGAGGCTCGCGACCAACGCCTGGTTGGCGGCAGCCGCTGGTGACAGAAGGATCACCGCGTCATAGGGCGGGAACGCCGCCAGCGGATCGTCAAGAACCGCCAAGTTGAAGGCGTCAATCCGTCCATCGGTCGAGAAACCAGCCGCTAGATCGACCTGCCCATCAGCGACCGCCTGATACATGAAGGTCGAGTCCATCCCGACCTGCTCAATTCCGTGCAGCCCGTACAGGTCCCGGACCCGCTGCCATTCGGGACGTCCGAAGAACTCCGGATCGCCCCCAATCCGCAGCTGCCCAGCCTGCGACGTGAGATCGGTGATCGTCCGGAGACCGAAACGCTTGGCCTGCTCCTGTCGGACCACGAGAGCATAGGTGTTTTCAAAGCCGAGCGGCCCGAGCAAAACGATGCCGTACTGATCGAACAGCCGCCCCGCAACCGCCACCCGCATCGCTGCCTGCCCAATAGGGCCAGGCTCTTTCAGAACCGTACTCCACAGCGTGCCGGTATAGTCAACGTAGACATCGATCGTGTTCTTCGCCAACGCGTCAAACACGATGGTGCTGCCCATATTGCCCAGCGGTCTGGCCGTTCCCCCTGCTGCTTGGATCCGCCCCGCCAGCAAATCGGTCAGTATCAGCTGTTCAGTGAACCCTTTGGCACCAATCCGAATCGTCTGGCCTGCCAGGGTCGGCTGCTGCTCCGCCGCTGCTCCTTCAGCGACCGCAGCTTGCTGCCCCACTTCCGTAAACCCAGCAGCGGTCGCCGGAACAAGCTGCGGTGCAAGACCCACGGCGAGGAGCCCACCCAAGACAGCCGTGGCCACCCAGACCACCACGAATCGCCGCCGTTGCAGACTCCGTTCGATCAAGGCAATCAACTGATCGAGGATCAGGGACAGCAGCATGGTGGCCACGCAGCCAAAAAGTACCCGCTGCCAATCCCGCAACTGCAGGCCGCTGAAGATGTAGTTCCCAAGACTCGGTGCTCCAACTGGCGTGGAGAGGGTTGCAATCCCCACCACCCAGACAGTGGCGGTCCGAATGCCAGCAAGAATCACCGGAAATGCGAGCGGCAGTTCGACCTTCAGCAACTGCTGCAGGGGCCGCATGCCCACCGCTCGGGCAGCCTCTCGCATCGCCGGATCAACACCCTCGAGGCCAACGATGGTGTTCCGGACAATCGGCAAAATGCTGTAGATCAGCAGGGCGACGAAGGCGGGACGATAGCCGATTGTCCCCCCAAGAATGGCCACCATGATCGCCAGCAGGGCTATACTCGGCACCGTCTGCACCAGAGAAATCACCAGCATGACCGGGCCGCGGACGGCAGCTGATTTCACACAGAGAATGCCCAGTGGGACGCTAAGCAGCACTCCGACCACAATCGCCGGTACGGCCAACGACAAGTGCCCGCCCAGCAACTGGGGCAACTGCTCGAACAACCCTTGCAGCCGTGAGCTCATGCCTTCCCCTCTCCGCCCACCACCGCCGGCCGCATGAGTGACTCAATAAAATCACTGTGCCGCCGTGGCGTTTCAATCAACTGGGCCACGTAATCGTCGGCAGGCGCCGTCAACAATTGCTGCGGCGTACCGAGTTGCCGAAGGTCCCCCTCGTGCATCACGGCAATTCGGTCAGCGAGCAGCACCGCCTCCGTCATGTCATGCGTGACGACCACGACACTCAGCCCAAGCTTTTGCTGCACGGCACGGAACTCCGTCTGCACCGCATCCCGCGTAATCGGATCGAGGGCACCGAAGGGCTCATCCATCAAAATGGCGCGTGGTTCCGCTGCGAGGGCTCGGGCGAACCCAACTCGCTGTCGCTGACCGCCGGAAAGCTCTGCCGGGAGCCGGTCCCGAAAGGAATCGGCCGGCAGATCAATCAAAGCCAGCAAGTCATCAACCCGAGCCCGCGTCTTTTCTTCCGGCCAGCGAAGCAGCCGCGGGGTGATGGCGACGTTGTCGCCAACAGTCAAATGGGGAAACAGGCCAACGCCCTGAAAGGCATACCCGATCGACCGTCGGAGCATCACCGGGTCGATCGCTGTGACGTCCTCCCCCATCACCCTGATCGTTCCAGCAGTCGGCTCGATCAGGCGGTTGATCATCTTCAGCGTAGTCGTCTTGCCGCTTCCCGAGCCGCCGACAAGGGCCAGCACCTCACCCTGAGACACGCTGAAACTGACATCTCGTACTGCAGGAGGCGTACCAGGGGCATACTCCTTCCTGACCTGCTCGAGTTCAATTGCTGGAACCGCCATCACGCCGTTGGGGTTTCGGGCTTTCGAACCGGAGGGGTTCAGCACGACAACGGCCGCAGCTGCACCATGGCAAAATCCCGACTGTCGTCGGTCCACAACTTTTCGATCCCCAAGCCTGCCGCTGCCGCCAGTTTCTCAAACTGGGTGGGCGTGTACTTATGGGACTCTTCCATGCGAATGGGCTCACCCGCTTCAAAGGTGACCGTCGTCCCGGCAATGTCGACCGAGTGCTTTTCTTTGGCCCACAGTCGACTCACGATCGCCCCGACGTCCTCCTCCCAGTCGGCCCGAAACTCAAATCGCTCCCGGTCGAGATCGGTGTTGAGTTCACGGGAAAGCCGATCGAGCACGTTGTAATTGAACTCAGCGGTCACGCCCTCCGCGTCGTTGTAGGCCGCTTCCATTCGCCCCACATCTTTTTTGCAATCAAAACCGACCACCACCGACCCATCAGGCTGCCAACCAGCCGCATTCGGATGGGGTTCCGCAAGCACCTCCACGAACTGTTCCAGAAGTTTGCCTGCTTCGCGTCGGGAGAAATTCCCGACCGTTGAACCGGGAAAGTAAATGGCTCGCGATGCAATCGATCCGCTTGGCGTCGGCAGCGGATGGCGGCGGGTGAAATCTGCCCAGACCGGCAGCACTTCGACGTCATGCCGGGCCGCGATGGCAGCCGCTGATTCGAGGAGAAAATCACGGCTGATGTCCACCGGCACGTAGGCCGCCGGCGACTCCATCGCCTTGATCAGCAAATCTGTCTTGAGGCTCGCTCCACTCCCCGGCTCAATCAGCATGCAGTCGTTGCCCAGCGCTTCCGCAACGGAAGCTGCTGTCTGCCGCATGATGCCCAGTTCCGTCCGGGTGATGTAGTACTCATCGAGTGAGCAGATTTGCTCGAAGAGTTCGCTGCCACGTTGGTCATAGTGCAACTTGGCAGGAAGGGCCTTCTCATTTCCCTCCAACCCTTCCAGCACTTCATCGAGCAGCGACCGCTGCCTGGGAACGCATTCCAGCAGAGGCAGTCCTTCAGCCGGTTCGCCCAGTGCGGGACCTGCACAGAGTTCGTCAGTCGATACAGCCGCCTGCTCCCCAGAGGGAATGTGTCGCATAAGGCACCCCCGCGGCCCGCCTGCCGCACTCGTGATAACGTCCTGCCAGTGCCATAACCGCGACACCCAACCCCTGCACCCTACCGGCAATGGCACCCCGCATCAACCATTTCAGCAGGTTTTCCGGGGAGCGAATGCATAATTTAACCGTCAGTCGAGTTGACGCTTCGCCCGAAACCGCGAACACTGCTGCCATGATCGCCCGCTCGGAATCGCCTGCCACCAACGCCTCCTGCTCTTCCCCCCGGTTCAACCTGGTGCGACGGCCGTGGCTCGTCTCAGGTGCCCGACGATGTTGTGGCCCCCGGGCAACGCTCGCCTGCATCGTCACCGCCTGTGTGCTGGTTCCGACTTGCTTCTTTCCGCTACCAGCATTTGCTCAACTCCGGCAGCAGCCGCGAAGACAGAGCGAACCATCCAACATCGTACCCGCGCCCGCTGACCAGGAACTCGGAACAGACACTGAGCAAGGTCTTCCGGGCGGCCAGACACCGCCATCATCCGGATCTGCGTCGGCCAAATCGGCCACACCCGCGGCCGGCCTCACAGGAGACAGTCAGCAGGAGATCACCGATGCCAAGCAACTGCTTGAAGCCGTTCGGGCAAATGATGCGATCTCTGATGAGTTGCGGGGACGCATCCAAGACGCCCTCACCGCAACGCTGAAGAATTTGGAGCGCCGCGACCTCGCCACCCAGCAGACGCAGGACCTGACTGCCGCCGCCGACTCTGCACCTCGTCGTCGGACAGACGCTGAGCAGGCCCTCCGCCAGGCGATCACCATCGATCTTGGTGATGTCACGTCGACGAGCGC
>WTHB01000062.1 GCA_011523305.1 Planctomycetaceae bacterium
GATATCGGCAGCGCAACAGCCGAGCGTTGTCTGCATGATCCGCTGATCTGACCAGGTGCAGCGGCTGATGATGGTGACGGCTGTGTCGGACGGAAGGCCAGCGGTGAGCAGGGCTTGGGACCACTGCTCGGATTGCTCGACACCCATGTAGATCACGATGGTGCCAGCAGCTTGGACAAGCCGCCCGTAGTCGATTGCTTCAGCCTTGGCGGTTGCTTCATGCCCGGTCACGATCGTCAGGCTTGAGGCGGTCTCGCGCGAGGTGAGGGGAATGCCGGCAGCTGCTGCGGCCGCGATGGCGGCGGTGATACCGGGAACAATCTCGAAGGGAATGCCACGGGCGGTGAGCGGAGCAATTTCCTCCCGCAAGCGGGCGAAGACGGCTGGGTCGCCCCCTTTCAGGCGAACCACGGTGCGACCGGTGGCGGCCAAATCGGCCAGGTGTCCGCCGATAGTCGTGCCCGAGTCGTGCCGGACGGGCTCTCTGTCGAGCAGGCGACTCAGGGGAATCTGCTCGGCCGCAGGGTTTGCCTCTGCCAGCACTGCGGCTGGCACGAGTTGGTCATGTACGATGACGTCGGCTGCTTGCAGCTGGGTGAGGGCCCGAACCGTCAGAAGGTCGGGCTGGCCCGGGCCGGCTCCGACGAACACCACGGTGCCCGGAGCGGTGACGCTGGGGTGACGAGGTGGGGCGGTTGTTTCGGGCGGCGGTCGCATGATGATGGCAGCTTCCTGCGGCAGGGACGGATAGCACTTCCTGCTGGGGCTGGGCCCGGCCAGTCAATCTCTCCTTCCTCAAGTTTGCCGGGCCGCCCGAGGTTCGTCTATGCGGTCGGTTTTTGCACCGGTTCCGTTGCGGGGACAGTGACATGGCAGCTTTCAGCCGGAGTGGGCTGCTGACTGGATTCTTGAGGTCGTATGCTAAACTTGGAGCCGCGACGGGGCGAAATCCGTGGTCTCAGAACGCGGTGGTGTGGCAACGCATGGCAGACAAAGTGACAAGCGAAACGCCTCCGGCTGCAGCGGTTTCCGGCCCGGTGCTACCCCCCCCTTCCCCCGCGGAACGCACCCGGCTGACGAAATGCTTCCGGAGTGGGTCTGAGAATCTGCGGAAGGGAAATCACGACTACGCGGTCGAGCTGTTTGCCAGTTGCGTCGCCGGCGATCCCGCCAGTCCGGTTTACGTCCAGGCCTTTCTGGAGGCACTTGCCAAGAAATATGCCGGGAAGAAGAAGGCTGGCGGGCTTTCCTCCCTGTTTGCTGCGGGCGGACGAGGCAATGTGAAGCGGATGGCTGCTGCCGGTCAGATTCGGGAGGCGGTCAAGGCGGGCCTCGAGATCCTCAAGAACAACCCCAACGACACCGCCTGTATTCTCAGTCTCGCGGATACGTGTGGCGCGGCAGGCTGCCTCGACTCGCAGGGTTGGTTTTTGCGACGGGCCCTCGATGTCGCCCCGCGTGATACGTCCGTCAACAAGCACTGTGCGGCCTTCAAGGAGCGGCTGGGAGAATACGAGCAGGCCGTTTCCTGCTGGCAGCGGATCGCTGACAACAAGGGCGTGAAGGAACTCGCTGAGCGGGAGATTGCCCGCCTCAGCGTTGAAAAAGCGCGGCAGAAGCTCGAAGGCCGAGACAAGAAGCCGGATCAGGAAGGTGAGCAGTTGCCCCTGCTCGAGCGACTGCAGAAAAAACTGGCAGCAAATCCCGCAGATATCGCCGTTGCCTTGGAACTGGCTGACCTGCTCGAACGCGAGGCGACGATTGAAGAGGCTGAAAAGCTCCTCACCGATACGCTGGCTGCGACGGGCAATGACCTCAAGGTTCGTGAGCATCTGGAGGATCGCCAACTGCGGTGGGCCAAACGTCGGGTGCTGCTGGCGGAGAAGCAGCTTGCCCAGCAGTCCTCTCCGGGTGCCCAGGAGACACTGGTCCAGTTGCAGCAACAACTGCTGAAGCAGGAAATCGATATCTATTCAGCCAGGGTGGAACGCTACCCCGACAACTCCGCCTGGAAGTTTGAACTGGCGATGCGGCTCAAGTCAGCAAACCGTCCAGCCGACGCCATCAAGTTTTTTCAGGGCGTCCAGCAGGACTCACGACGCAAGGGGCTGGTTTCCCTGGAGGTCGGCGAGTGTTTTCAGAAGATCAAGCAGTATCGCCTTGCCTTGCAGAACTATCAGTTGGCCATCGACAGCCTCGATGAACGCGAGTCTGATCTGCAGAAGCGGGCGCTCTACCGAGCCGGAGTGCTGGCGGCGGCCCTGAAGGATCAGGACGCGGCCCGGCTGCATCTGTCCACGCTTGCCGGGCTCGATTTCAACTATCGTGACGTGGCCGAGCGACTGCAGAAACTCGGGAGCGAGTCGGCCTGACCCCGCGGGTGAGGTGACCGACCGGCCAGAGGGCGCTGGCTGGCCCCCTGCTCTGCGGGGACAGCGGGGCCGGGTTTTGACGGAGAACCACGGGGTCCGCTGGCAGAATTCTGGGCCGTGGGGTAGAGTACAGGGCTCGTCGAGGTTCCTCTGGGAGCCATCGGCCTTCCCTTTCAGATCGTTACGAGTAGGAAAAGATTGCCATGCCTCATTCGGCAAGCGCCAAAAAGCGGCTTCGTCAGAGCATTGTTCGCCGAGATCGCAACCGGGCCATCAAGTCAGAGATCAAGACGTCGATTCGCAAAGTGCTCGACGCCCTCTCCAATAAAGACGTGTCGGCTGCCCAGGAACTGTTCCGGACGGTTGCTAAAAAGACCGATCAGGCAGCGTCCTCTCGGACCATCCATCGGAACAAGGCCGCCCGGATAAAATCACGGCTGTCGGCCCGTATTCTGAAGGCTTCGCAGTCAGCGGCTGGCTGAAACTGGCAGGTGGCTTGAGGAAGCGGGTGAGCCGCAGGACGTCCGCGGCCCTTGCATGAATGGTCGCTCAGTCAGCCTATTCCATCGCTTCCCAGTCGATGGTCGACCCTTCGAAGACCGGACCCTCAACGCATGTCCGGCGGTAGTCCCAGTTGCCCTCAGCGTCAATTACTGGCGCAACGCAACTGAAGCAGATACCGATGCCGCAGGCCATCGGGGTTTCCAGCGAGACCTGGCAAGGGAATTGTCGTTGGCCAGCCCAACGGGAAACGGCCGCCATCATTCGTTCCGGACCGCAGCAGGCAAGGGCCGTGGTGGCAGAGCCGGTGATGCTGCCCTCAGCCTCAAGCTGGTCGAGGAGGTCGACAACTGTCCCTTGCGTGCCGGCCGAGCCGTCCAGGGTCGCCAGCTGAACATCGAGCCCGGCAGCCCGGAAGTCTTCGACGTGGCCGAAGAGCTCGCCATGGCGAGCACCCCAGCAGAAGGTGACGCGAGTGGCGGGGGCCGTCAGCCGCAGGTGGCGTCCCAGCATCAAGACCGCCGTCTGGCCGATGCCGCCGGCGACGAGTACCAGATGGTCGACAGTCGGCAGTGAGAAGCCGTTGCCGAGCGGTCCCCAGAGGGTCAGTGTGTCACCCGGACGAAGCGTAGTCGTTGCCGTAGTGAACTTGCCAGCGACCGCATAGATGAAGTCCGCGTATCGCAAGGCGTTTGGCGATGCCGGAGCTGCGGCGGGGGTGGGCGGCAGCCAGCAGGTGGGTTCGGTCAGGTCACCAAACACGTCATAGACCGCCAAGGGACGGGCCAAGAGCGGATCGTGCCGGTTGGGGATGCGGACCATCGCAAACTGGCCGGGCCGGGCCGAGGCTGCCAGCGGGGGGCAGTCGACCCGCAGTCGCCAGGTGGCTTCGGCAATCTGTTCATGGGCCACGATCGTCGCCTGGTGATATCCGGCGGACGCGGAAGAGCATTGCTGCAGCGACGAGGTGGGCATTTGCATGCACCCTTGAGGTGGAGACGCTGGTGGCTGGAGGGAAATGCGGTCGGGAGAGGGGCCAGAGATCAGTCGGCTGAGGGCTTGCGGTGGGCCTTCCGCCAGGTGGACGCCTTGCCTGGCCGTCGTGGACGCTTCGGGCCCGACGGTCGGGCTGCTGGCTTGGCGGCACCACGTGTTCCGGGCCGGCCCGGCGCTCGCGACGCGGTCCGCGCGTTGGCCCGGGGGCTGCGGGGGCGGCCCCGTTCGGGCCGCGGGGCAGGCTGATGCCCCACGGCGGCAATGGCGGATCGTCGAAGTTTTTCGATTTCCTCCCAGGTGAGCCGTCGTGACTGCCCTGGCAGCAAGTTGCCGAGGGTGAGATCACCGACGGCAATCCGCTTGAGTTGCTGCACCTTGTGGCCCAAAGCAGCAAGCATTCGGCGAATCTCCCGGTTCCGTCCTTCATCAAGCACCATTTCCAGCACGGTGCTCTGCTTGTGTTGTGAGCGAATGGTGACCCGCTTGGCATGGACCGTCGCTTCCGCCAGGGACACCCCCTGCCGCAGGCTTTCAATCGTCTCTTGGGTCGGAATGCCAGCCACCTGAACGAGGTAGCGTTTCTCGACGCCGTAGCGTGGATGCGTCAGTAGGTTGCCGAGTTCACCGTCATTGGTGACGAGAATCAGGCCTTCGCTGCTGCGGTCGAGTCGACCGATCGGAAACAGTCGCTGGTCGCTGGGCACCAGGTCGATGACCCGTGGGCGGCCTGCAGGGTCAACGTTGGTTGTGACCACGCCGACCGGTTTGTAGAGCAGGTGAACAACGCGACGGGGGCTCGGCAAGCGTTCGCCATCGACACGAATCTGCTGCCGCAGTGGATCGACCCGGGTACCGAGGGTCGTGACCACCTCACGGTCGACTTCCACCCGTCCCGTCGTGATGAGTTCCTCGCAGGCTCGCCGGCTGCCGATGCCGGCGGCGGCGAGCACCTTTTGGAGCCGTTCCAAACCGTCATCGGGAGCGACTGGACGGGCTGGTGGGCGGTTGTCGTAGCGGGGGCGTCCGCTGGCAGACGGACGAGAGGCACCCCGCGGCGAACGCTTGGCAGGGCCAGAGTGTGCATGGGGCCGCGGGCGGCGAGGGGCTGGGGACACGGGCAGATTTTCCGGGTGGGCAGGATGTGACTCCTCCAAGGATACCGCATGAGTCACGCCGCGGAGCCGGTTTCTGTCAGTTTCTCGACGAGAAGCTCACCGCATGGGAGCCCACCATCGCGAGCGGGTGACCTCAGGAACCGGGTCAGCAAAGTCACGTGGGCGGGCCCCATCCATGATCGAAAGCCGTAGCGAGGCTGGGGCGATATCGTCCTGCAAGTAGGGGTCAAACCGGACGGCACGCCGCTGCTGTTTGGCGGCCGGGCCGGGGGCGGCCCAGTCAGGCCGGCCGAGCGAAGCACAGCCGACACTGGTCAGACAGGCGACAGCGAGCAGAACCCGAACGACAGCCATCATGGTCGCTCCAGGAGGTAGGTCAGACACGCAGCGCCAGCGGAAGACGCCGCAGCGGGCAGGAGTCTAGGCGGCCTGTCAGCCTGCTCCTAGGCCGAAATCCGGAGGGGCCGCAGCCGCCGTGCCGCGGCCGGAACGAGCCCCAACGCCCTCCTTAGCCGCCTTTGTTGGGCACCCGCACCCGCAGCAGGCGGGGGGCGCCGTCGGCGGTGGGGCGACAGGTAAGCGATTGGGGCTCCAGGCTTGCTGGCAGCAGCAGGCAGTCGCCCCGCTGCAGTGGAGGCAGGCTCCAGCAGTCGGGCAGGAGCACTTCGCCAGCCAGGATCGCCAGGAACTCACAGGCGCCTCCCCCGGTCTGCCAACTGGCGGATGGAGTGACCTCATCGAACGCAAAGAACTCGCAGGCCACCATGCGGGAGACGGCCGGATCGTCGGTCGGCTGCTTCTCAACCGGCGCGACAGGTCCGAGCCGCTGGGTGGCAGCAAGCCCGTCCTCGAGGTGCAGGGTTCGTGGCTGGCCGTCAGCTCCGACCCGGTTCCAGTCAAACAGTCGGAACGTGACATCGCTCGACTGTTGGATTTCAGCGACGACCAGCCCTGGGCCGATGGCGTGCACGGTTCCTGCTGGAATGAAAATGCAGTCGCCAACCCGGGGGGTGATGGTGTGCAGCACCTCCTCACAGGTGCCCGCAGTGATGGCTGCTGCCAGATCGTGCTGGTTCACTCCCGGCTTCAGGCCGGCATAGATGCAACTGTTCGGCTCGGCCTCGACCACGTACCAGGCCTCGGTCTTGCCTCGGTCGGGCGGTGTGCGGCGAGCGGCTGCCGCGTCATCGGGGTGAACCTGCACCGACAGCACCTTGTGGGCGTCCAAGAATTTGAACAGCAACGGGAAGGGGCCTGCGGTGGCCGTCGTTCCCAGCATCGCGACGGGGTCGTCACGGAGAATGTCTCCGAGGGTGCGGCCGGTGAGTGGCCCTGCCCGCACGACGCTTTGGTCAGCCCCCCTGTCGACAAGTTCCCACGATTCGGCGTAGGGACCGGGTTCCGTCAGCTGCCGACCGAGCAGGCTCGCGAAGCGATGGCCTCCCCAGAGATAGTGCCGATAGAGCGGGGTAAAGAGCAGCGGTGACAGCATGAATAGTTCGTTCCTTCAAGGCCAAGAGGGAGAAGCGGGGAGGAGGCCTCGGGGGCTGCGGCAAAGGCGTCAGGATGGGCTGTAGCCTTCGACGATCCGGCCGATCCAAAACAGACAGACCGCCCCAACCAGCAGCGTCAGCATCTGACCAAGTGAGATGCTGTGGTTGAGTTCCAGGATGATCGCCACGGCTGGAATGACCAGTCCGAGACGCTGTCCAAGTTGGCCGATGAGTCGCATGGAAGCAGGTGGGGTGGAATGCCTCGTCGTGCTGACGCCGACCGTGGCGTCCTGCCGGCAATACAAAGTCTACCGTGGGCGGGCTGGTTGCGGGAGTGATCCGCAGCGGCCCGGCGGGGTGCCCGGGGTTGTCACCTCTCCGCGACCCGCGATACTGCTCAGGGTGGCGGGTCCGTTTCCGCACACGCAATCTGCAATTGCCTCCCGAAGGAGTTTTCAATGGCCACACATCGTTCCGGTGCCGTCACGTTCAAGGGCAATCCGCTCACTCTGGTTGGCGATGAACTCGCTGTGGGGTCCCCTGCCCCCGACTTTGCCCTGGCCTGCTATGAGGGCGGTGGCATGCAGCAGGTTACGAAAGCCGACCTGCAGGGCAAGCCGGCCTTCATCAGTGTGGTGCCTTCGCTCGACACCCCGGTCTGTCAGGTCCAGACCAAGACCTTCAATGAGCGGCTGGCGTCACTCGGTGACAAGATCACAGCCCTCACGGTCAGCCTTGACCTGCCGTTTGCGATGAATCGGTTTTGCGGGGCCGAGTCGATCACGGCCATGAGGAACGGAAGTGATTACATGGATCGTCAGTTCGGCGAACAGTGG
>WTHB01000118.1:0-2784 GCA_011523305.1 Planctomycetaceae bacterium
GGCCAAGAGCGTGCCGTAGCCAAAGTCTTCCTTCTGCCAGCAGACTTTGCCGGTTGCTGCCGCGACGCACGTGAGCGTCGCCGGCGGCACATCGTCACGGCCGTCGATGCAGAAGAGATGGCCGTCGAGCAGGATCGGTGTGCAGTACTGGCTGGCGAGGCTGTCATTGCCCTGCCAAATAGGCTGAAATGAGTCTGCATCGAATGCACCACAGACCGCGCCGATGCCGTAGGCGGCTGTCACGAGCAGCCGAGTGCTGCCGTCGCCGGCAGTCCAGGTCAGCGGTGTGGCCGCATTGACGGTTGGTCCCCGCATACCGAAGGGAAACTGCCAGCCGATTGAGCCATCGGTGGGATCGAGCAGGAGACACTGATACCGGGTGACCACGACCGCATGGCTGCGGTCCCCGATCTGCACTGGAGTTGGGGCGGCGTAGCTGGCCGGTTCATTCGTCGCCTGCCACCGGACCTTACCAGTGGCTAGATCGAAGCCGACCACTCCGGCGCTGTCGCGGCCGCCGACGTTGACCACCACGCAATCGCCGAGCACGAGCGGGCTCGAGCCAGCGCCGAAGTAGCCCTCAGACGCAGCAAATTCCCGATGCGTGTCTCGCTGCCAATAGATCTTTCCGGTTTCAAGTTCCGTACAGGTGAGCATGCCCTGAGCACCGAACGTGATCACCCGGCCGTCCGCGATGGTCGGGGTGCACAGCGGCCCGTCACCTCCGCCCACCTGAGGCTGAAACCGCGTGGCGTGATCGACCCGCCACAGGGTTTTGCCGGTTTCAGGATCGAGAGCCTCGGTGACTTCGCGGTTGCCTTCACGGTGGAATAGAATCAGACGGTTCCCGGCCACAGCTGGCCCGGCATAGCCGCTTCCCACAGGCCGCCGCCACACCTCCTGTGGGCCTGCTGCCGGCCAGGCGTCGGCCAGTCGCTCATCGGCTGCGGCGATGCCGTTCCGGTGTGGGCCAAGCAGTTGCGGCCAGTCACCGCCGCTGGCTTTGGACCCCACAAAAACACCGGCTGTGAGGGCGAGGCCCGCAGTGACGAGGGGTAGCCGCCAGAGACGGGCAGGAGAAAGAAACATGTGATTTGTCCAATTTTGGGAATGCCGTCGCAATCTTCATGCGTTGGTGGTGATATGCGACCACCGCACCAGTTAATTGTAGATAATCCAACCCTTGGGCTGGGGGGGGATTAAGGACTGAATGCAGAGGTGTGCAGGAGGGCTCAGTAAGGCTGCATTGCAGGGCAACATGTTTTGATCAGTTGCTGGCGTTGCTTCGGTATGATGTTGGCCAGCGAGGGTGAACGTTTGCCCGGTATTTGGAGAACGCCTTGTTCAGCGTTGATTTCTGAAAGAAAGTCGTCAGGATCGACTGGCGGTGAGCCGCTGCCAATGAGGTGGGGTCCTAAGGGTTTGTGGGGATTCGAGGTCAGAGAAATATGGAGCGAATGATGAAGTCATGGAACGTTGTGGTGTTCTGTCTGGTTGTTGTCGGCCTGATGGCCATGCCTGCTGTTCAGGCGGCACCTGCTTCTGCAAAGAAGTCAGCGGCTCGCAAGCGACCCGAACCACGGCCAGCTGGGCCGAAGGAGTCTGTTACACCCGCCTCACGGCCAGAAAAGCGCTGGACGGACCGGCAAGAACTGATCAATGGCCGGGCTGCCGCCGGTAATGTTGATGTGATTTTCCTCGGTGACTCGATCACGCAGGGCTGGGAGCGAAAGGGGGCAAAGGTTTGGGAGAAGTACTTCACGCCACTGAAGGCGATGAACGCGGGCATCGGTGGCGATCGGACGGAGCACGTTCTCTGGCGATTGGACAATGGCAACATCAAGGGCATCACACCGAAGGTGGCGGTGGTGATGATCGGCACAAACAATTCACGCACCAATACATCTGAGCAGATCGCTGCTGGCATTACTGCGATTGTTGAGAAACTGCGAGCCAAGCTGCCGGACACCAAAGTCCTGCTGCTGGCAATCTTCCCCCGGGGCGTCGATGACGCTGATCCGCTGCGGCAGACGAACGCTGGCGCCAATACCATCGTCAAGGCACTAGATGACGGTGAACATGTCTTCTATCTCGACATCGGAAAGAAGTTCCTCACGTCTGAGGGTGTGCTCGAAAAAGAGATTATGCCCGACCGACTTCACCTGACTGAAGAGGGCTATGAAATCTGGGCGAAGGCAATCGAGCCGACCGTGAAGAAACTGCTTGCAGCTGGCTAGGGAATTCTCTTCCTAGGGGAGGCGTAGCATGGGAATTGGAGCAGACGGCATGGTGTATGTCTTTCTGGCAGCATTCGTCGGTCTGGGCCTGAGCCTTGTGCTCGGGGTGTTTTTTCTGGCCCGGCGAAAACCCGTGCCGCTTTGGGGACGGGTGGTGTTGGTGGCATGTCTCGCGGCCGTTTTGCCCTTTTCGGTATTCGGCTTTCTGGCGAGCTTTGAGGGGATTGATGCCGGGTCCTGGGCATTTCGGCTTGTCTATTTCGGGTCGGCACTGTTCGGCTACGGCGGGCTGGTCCTCGGCAGCCTCTCTGGGATTGTGTGGCTTTGCCTGCCAAGACGGAAAAAATCGTGACGGCCGGTAGGAGAATGAGGATTACTGTGATGCGATTTGTCTGGGCACTGTTTCTGCTCGGGTTGTTTGGCCAGGCTGTCACAGCCGAGGATGCTGGTCGCATGCCAAACATCATCATTCTGTTTATTGATGATCTGGGGTACGGCGACGTTGGGTGTTTTGGGAACACTCGCATCCCAACGCCGCACATCGATG
>WTHB01000118.1:2884-7277 GCA_011523305.1 Planctomycetaceae bacterium
CGTATCTGACGGACCTCGACGGCGATCGAATGGTTGAGTTTGTCGAGCGAAACGCGGAGCGTCCGTTCTTTTTGTATTTTTCGCCCTTTGCGGTGCACGCCAAGGTGAAAGACACGCCGCAGCGATATCGGGAGCGTGTCCCTGGCGGAAATGGGACGGCCTATGAGGGGGCTGTCATAGCTGTTGATGATGCGGTTGGCAAGCTGATGGCGTCGCTCAAGCAGCACCACCTCGAAGACGACACGTTGATTTTTTTCACTGGTGACAACGGGGCGAACATCGAAGAGGGTGGCTCATCAGCGCCCTACCGTGGTGGGAAGGGCAAGCACACCCAACAGGATGGCTGGGTTCATACGCCAGCGATTATCAGCTGGCCGGGTACGGTTCCTGCTGGAAGAATATTTCCGGGCCTGATGGCCACGATTGATTACTATGCCACTGCCGCTGTTGCTGCCGGCTGTTCCGTTCCCGATCACTGCGATGGGAAGGACCTCGTGCCCTATCTTTGTGGCCGGCAGCAAGGAAGTCCGCATGAGTTTCTGTTCTGGCACAATGCCGACCCGACCGATGCACCACGCCGGAATATCTATGCCGTGCGGTGGAAGCAGTGGCGATTGATCAAGGCAGAGGAGGACTGGCGGCTTTTTGATCTTCTGAACGATCCGCGAGAGCGTGATGACGTCTCGGGTAGCCATCCAGACGTTGTGAAGCAGATGAGGGCACAGTACGACGCTTTTGTGGCGTCTCTCCCGCCCCTCAAGCCGAGCCGGGACTACTCAGGCGGCGGTTTGGTGCCCAAGGGCTGGGGCTGGGAGATCGGAACCGGCGGGAACCTGCCGTAATGAGGGGTTCGCGAGGCAGAAAACCCGAACTGCAGGGGACTTTTTCTGCGCCGAACGTGGCGTGAAAGGCTCTGCTCCGGTTTTCTGTCCAGAATTCCCTCCCCGGTTGAATTCAATCAGTTCCGATTCTGTCGGCATAAACGTCTTTTTCTCATTACCAGCCGGGGAGGGTCGCATGCTCAGGGACGTTTGTCCTGAGGCATGACATATTGCTATGCGTCACAACTTCAGGGATCGCAGCGGTTTCACGCTTATTGAGTTGCTCGTAGTCATCGCCATTATTGGCGTTCTTGTTGGGTTGCTCCTGCCGGCAGTTCAGCAGGCACGAGAGGCAGCGCGGCGAGTGTCCTGCAACAACAATCTCAAGCAAATGGGGATTGCGTTGCACAACTACAACGACAGGTACAAGAATTTTCCGCCACTCGGAATCGGTCATGATGCGGACCAGGCATGGGCTTGGGGTGCCCTCCTTCTGCCGTTTATGGAAGAAGTGGCTGCCTACGATGCTTGCGATGTTGAAAACAGTGAGCCGAACGACGCTGCAAAGGCCTCAGTCATTCGAACGGTGATCAATGGCTACATCTGCCCGTCCGATCTGACTCCAACCTTTTCAAACAGCATCTGGTACAACTCGCGGACATCTCGTGACGGGGCCAAAAGCAATTACGTGGCCTCGAACGATCACTATGAACCACGCAATCCCATCTATCAAAACCATAGGGCACCTTCGGGCGCGTTCCAGTTCGCGGGAACCGATCCCAGTTTATGGACCGGCGGCTCCTCGCCGTCATCGTATCGGGCTCGACGTATGCGAGACCTGGTCGATGGAAGCAGTTCAACAATTGCCATTGGAGAAAGGCGAGACAGGACGAGTAACGGCAGCGGAAACAGGGAGGCTGCTGTCTGGTTCGGGATTTGGGCTCCGCGACACAACAGGGATTATGCTTACGACGCGGCTGGTACTGGCAGGCAATACATTAATAAAGGAACCGGTTGGTGGTTTACTACGGGCTTTAGCAGCAATCATCCACAAGGCACACAGTTTGTTTTCATGGATGGTTCAACACACTTCATTAATGAAAACATTGACCACGTTCCCAATACAGCGGTCAACAGTACCTTTGAGCGTCTTTTGTCAATCAATGATGGGCAACCTGTTGGCTCCTATTGATTGAGAGTCGTGTCGCCGTAAGCGATGAGGATAATTCATGAAGTCTGCTGCTGTGATAGTGATGCTTGGTCTCGTTGGACTCGTTGGTTGTGGTTCGCGAGACCTCGGCCCGACTCGCTACCGTTTGTCGGGCGCCGTGACATTCGAGGGGAAGCCCGTGAAGAACGGCACGGTCGTTTTCAGTTCCAAAGCTGGTGACTTCGGTGGTGGCTCTGCAGTCATTGAAAATGGGCGTTATGACACAGCCAGTGCCGGGGGGCGTGGCCATCTAGGTGGGGCTCACTCCGTCCTTGTGGAGTCTGACATGCCGGCTGAGTATGACGAGAATTGGGTGCCGCTGTTTCCCCCATACGAGTTTGACGAAAACCTTCCGGAATTATCATCGACGCTTGATATCGAGGTGCAAGCAGTCAAGCAGCGGAAGAAGAAATAAAAATTGGTCGCCTCGGCAGCAGGCTGAGAGAGGGAAATTCGCTGGCTTTGTCCACGTTGGTATTGCCTGCTGGAATCTCTGTTGGTGGACATGGTTTTCTCATTGAAGGAGCGTGGATTTTGCTTGCAGTCCCGTTACCGATGCCAGACCCTGAACAACTTGATGCCAGCGGTTCTTCCAGGAGCGTACTGAGTCAGCAGGAGTTTCTGCGGCTCTTTCTGGCCAGCGAGCGGGATGTGCGGCGGTATGTCGGCAGCTTGGTTCCCAATGTCGGTGACGTCGAGGAAATCGTCCAGCAGACGGCTGTCGTGCTGTGGGAGAAGGTTTCTGCGTATGATCCAGAGCGGCCGTTCACGCCGTGGGCGTGTCGGTTTGCCCTCAATGTTGCTCGGCAGTGGATGGCCCGGCAGCAGCGGTGGAAGCGGCTGCTGTCGGGAGAGTTGGCCGAGACCCTTGCCCAGCGACGCCGGCATTTGCAGTCGGAATTTGATAGCCGCCTGCGGCATCTCGATGACTGTGTGAAGCAGCTGCCGCAGCGGCAGCAACGCATGCTGAGTGACTTCTATTTTGAACAGCGGGCGATTGAGGACGTTGCTCGGCGGGCTGAAAAAAGTGTTGACGCCGTCTACAAGGCAATTCAGAGAATGAGAAAAGCGCTGCGAACGTGTATCGAAATCAAACAGCAGCAGGAGGCGATGACATGACCGGCATGCGGTTTCCATCAGCCGAATTCGATGACGCGGTCGCTGCCGCCTGCCATGGTTGTGGCAGCGATCAGGAGGTTCAGCAGTTGCATGAGTTGCTGGCGGCCGATGCTGCTGCTCGGGATGAGTACCTCTGGCGGGTTGAACTGCATGGTTATCTTGCGACAGCCCCGGTCGAGGCTGGGGCGCCGGAAGCAGGCGGCGGGGTGTTGCAGGCGAGCCTAGGAGAGCCTTTGGTGCGGAAGCAAGCGGCTGCGTGGAGCGGTGGCAGTCTGCTGCCGCCCCTCGCTGCGGTCGCGTTGTGCCTAGCAGTTATCGCCAGTCTTGCCGGCTGGTGGCAGATGCCAGCACCGCAGGGTGATGGGAGCGTAGTTGCCCGGGTCGGGGCGGTCCGAAAGACTCATTGGATGCAGCCGCAGGCTGGGCTGATGGCTGGTGCCTTGCTGAAGACGGGTGATCGGCTCGAGTTGGCTTCGGGGGTGGTTGAACTTGTGTTTGGAAGTGGGGCCGAAATGCACGTGACCGGGCCTGCAGTTGTTCGGCTGACTTCGGAGAACAGTGCGGCCTTGCTGCTTGGTCAGGTGCGGCTGCGGGCAGAGACACCTGCTTCGAGGGGGTTTGTGTTGGCCACTCGTGATACAAGTTTCGTCGATATAGGGACCGAGTTTGTTGCCACCGTGAACGCTGATGGTTTGAGTCAGCTTAATGTCACGGAAGGAGAAGTTGACATTGTCTGGAGTGGGGCTCCAGCGGCGTCGCGGGTCCGAGCGGGTGAGACGGTATTCGTCGAGCCAGGAGCACAACGCGTGATCACGCGAATTGAGCGTGGCGAGGGGACTGCGGCATTTGCTTTTCCGACCATTCCCCCGCCAAGTCCCAGCGATGCAGCCGACCAGTCTCAGGGCAGTGCGGTGTTTCGGATTTTGAGCGGACAACTCAAGGGAGGGAGTGGGCAAGCTTGGCTGCTGGCGGATGGGGTGGGGCAGTCGAAGCCCGATTCACCAAGCGAGTCGCTGCTCTTTCAGGGGCCCGCATGGGGGACGCTACTCGTTGATCTTGGACGAGACGTTGATGTGGGAGTGATCAATTCCTATTCATGGCATCAACATGCAAAAATATACGAGCATCGTGAGTTGGCGAGACAGCGGTACACCGTTTTCGGATGGGTGGGAAACGGTTCGCCCGATCTCAAGAATGCACCTGAACAGGAAGGCTGGGTTCGAATTGCTCGTGTCAACACTGA
>WTHB01000069.1 GCA_011523305.1 Planctomycetaceae bacterium
GCAGGCACCACAGGCAGGCACCACAGGCAGGCACCACAGGCAAACACCACAGGCAGGCACCACAGGCAAACACCACAGGCAGGCACCACAGGCAGGCACCACAGGCAAACACCATAGGCAGACACCATAGGCAGGCACCATAGGCAGGAACCACAAGCAGACACCACAGGCCACAGGCAGAAACCAGAGACCCCGACCGTAGAAACCAGAACCCCGACTGACGAAACGACACCCCCGACCGTGGAAACCAGACAACCCCGACCGACGAAACCAGAACATGTGGTGCCCGGTAGCCTTTTCCCCGGTGGGCGAAACCACAAAATGTTGTCTGCTAAACTTATGGGTTGACTCCGCCGATACCAATGCTATGATGATTGACAGTCGATCACCGGATCGGCGAAACGATGACCCCGAAGGAGGAAACGAGAGATGAGCACCAAGTCCTGTGGCGGCCGTATAGTCCGCCCTAGCAAAATACCCGGCGTCAGAATAAACCAGCGACGCAAAATTGAGCGGATGGAAGGCAGCAACGCATTGATCGTCCGCAAGCGATGCGGGTGGGTCCACGTCTCGACGCCCCCGATGCAGGCCGTGCGGGAGGTGATTGGCAAGGCCAAGTGGCGGCAGTTTCCGCCGGCATTCAAGCGTGGGTTGATTCACTGCATCCTCAAAACACACCATGCGAACCTAGCAGAATTCGGGCTGGTGATGGGCCACAACCCGCCCCCGTCCGAGGCAATGGTCACCGCTGCCATGCTGGGCGACACTGCCATGCGGCGGCGGCTGTTGTCCGAATAAAACACTACCCACCACCAATAACCCCGAACGGAGAAACGAGAGATGAACGATTACGCGGAACAATGCAAGCGAGCAGCCGACGCTCAGGGAGTCACTGCCGTGCAGGAGGCAGTGTTGGCACGAGGCATCCCCTGCCAAGTCTGGCAGACAGGCGGATTCACGATGGCATGCGCCGTCCCACTGATCAGTGATGGCGAAACAGCCACCCACTGGCTGCAATTCGGTGTCGACGGTCTCGGTGGAGGCATTGCTGTGATCTGCCCCAGCGACAAAGAGGGCGAGGACGATCAATTGTTCGCAGGATGGGGCAGCGACGATCTGACGACACTCGCGGACAAGGTCGAGGGTCTGTGGCAGTGGTTTCATCGTTGGCGTGGCAGTTTCACGGCCCTTGATGGCCCCGCTCGTGAGAATGCCGTCGACAATATCGGAGACCTTGCCGACGACATTGAAGAGGTCTATGGCAACAGCGTCGACGGTGCCGTTTTCGCGCTGACTGATCGCGATACCTATTTCACGGCGGTCGGCAACCACCCCGGCATCGAGACGGCTGACGAGGATGCTGTGATCGGCTACCTGTGGCGGGAACACTCGCGGTATGAGGCACTCTCTGATCTTGGGTTCTGCCGTGATGATCTGATGAGGCCGTGATCGAACAGGCTACCCCGCAGGAATAACCAACCCCGTGCATCGAAACCTTAACCCCCAGCGAGGAAACGAGACATGACAACCACCCCGCGATCCTGGCGAGTCGACACCCACGGCATCGACGAAGACCTCGAGACCGTCAGATTCGCCAGCAGGCAGGAGGCCGAGGAGGTGGCAGATGCCACCGAGGCAGTCAGCGAGGAGTATTTCCCGCCCCAGGTGCTGCCATCGGACGACGCCCCCGGCGATCTGACTGCCCACGATTTTCTGACGGCCGCGTGGGCCGATTACCCCGGCCCGAGGCCCGAGGGAATGTCGTGGCTGGATTGGCTCGAAGCGAACGGATTGGACTGACCCCCGAGTATCGAAACCTTAGAACCCCGAACGGAGAAACGAGATGAGCGCAACGAAACGATGGTATGAGGCAGCCGCCGAGGCCGGGTGCTGCCCGATCAGCCGGGAAACGTGGAAATACCTCGACCGGCTGGAGCAGGCCGACCCGGCTCTTGATTGGATCGGCTATACGGAGTTCGACCACATTGGCCGAGACGGTCGGCTACACGTCTATGACTGCATCACCGTCGCTTCAGCCCGCCGGCTGGCGGACGAGCGGCTGGAAAACATGGAGATCGCGGAATTCTTGGAATGCTTCGGGGAGTACTGCCCCGCCTGACCGCCCGCCGCTACCCCCGGCCGGCGAAAACTAGGAGACAAGAAAATGATGGGCGTAAACATTAACGATAAGCGGCTGCCATTTACAGAGATGATCCTGGCTGGAGAGAAGACCGTCGAGACACGCCGGTCGCGATCGCTCGACAGTGTCATCGGGCAGCGTGTTGGACTCGTCAAAACCGGATGCGGGACGGCAACGCTGGTTGCCTACGCGACGATAGGTGAGCCAGTGTGCTACCAGGGTAGGCGGGCATTCCGGCGAGGCTACCAGCAGCACCGGGTGCCGGCCGGGTCTGAGTTTGACTGCGAGGCCGGCGGCGTTAAATGGGGCTATCCGCTGAAAGATATCGAGCGGGTAACTCCGAAGGTTGTCACGTCAAGAGGCATTGTCCTGCGACGTTTAACCCAATAGGCTACCCGACACAAACAACACCAGCACCGGGAGGCCAGCCGCCACCCCCCGGTGCATCGAAACCCAGAGCGGCGAAACCATAGGAGATTGAATGATGCACGCGACAATCGAACTGGAGTCTGGCGAGAAAATCACGCCTTTCAGGGTCTACCGGGTCAGAGGTGGCTACCGATTGCTGGTGACCGCCGAGAGGAGTGTCTGGCAGGAGTTCCAGGGGCGTTACCTGAAACTCGCAACCAGGCAGGACTGGTGCGACAGATGCCCCCTGGATGACACGATCAACCGTACAAACGTCTGCCAGGCTGCAAACTTCTGGGGGTATTGATGCCCATGACAACCAACGAAAAGATCGATGCCCTCGCGGCTGCCGTCGCCGGCCTGTTGCACCAAGTTGGCACGGATGCCGTGAGGCTGGGCAGCGATGGCTACATCATCGGCTACCACGACGGAGCGATCGACATAGACGGTGAACCAATCGTGCCGGGGGTGACCCCGGCAGAAATCCACTACCTGGGAGAAGAGGAGGCCCGACCGTGAAAACGAACAGAATTACCCCCTACGAATCCGGCTGGCTCCAGATGCTGGTCGACCGGCAGATTTGCAGCGAAGCTGACGCCAAAGCCGCGATGCGGCGGGTGGCCCTGGAGGCTCTCGCAGAGATCGAGAGGCTGGCCCCCCGGAGGGCGAAACGAAAACGGAGGCGAAAACCCAAAGAATAGACTACACGGCAGGACACTAGAAAACCGAAACAACTACTCAGGAGAGAACAATGCAAGGATACGAAGCCTATGTGTTCGCGGGGCAGACAACAGCCTACGCGACGATCACCCCGGTCGAGATAATCGTCGTGGACACGGACGACGCGACCATCGTCCGTGCCGGCGGCAAAATCCGACAGGGGGCCGACCGGATCTATGCGAGCGAACGGGAGGCGTGGCGGGCTGCCCGCAGTGGGCTGGTGGCCGCTGCCGCCAGGGCAACAGCCGAGGCCCGGCGGATCAGTGTCGAGATTCTGGGGGAGGAGGTGCCGTCATGCTGAGAGATATCATGCGAGCCGGTCTGGTGATGGTGGTGATCGCATTCGCCCGAGGTGATCTGCGGATGCCCCGGCAGGCAGAACCGGCACCCCCGGTCGTCGAAACGCCGGCACCCCGCCCGTGGCAACCAGTGGCACCTCCGGTGGCTCCCGAGCCGCCGCCGATGCCGCAGCAGTGGATCAATCAGAGTGGCCGCCAGCCAATGCCAGCGGTACAATGGCAGCCCCCGGCAGTCTCGTGGCAGCCGCCACAGATCGTGATCCAAGAAGAGACGAAACGGCCGCTGCGCCGCGTGGCGACAGCGATGACCGATCTCGGCGATGCACTGATTGGAGTAATTCGATGAAATACGTTCTGAGTGATATTGCCGGCGAGCATTACCGGCTGGCGACCGGCGAGTGGACGACTGAAATTGATGAGGGCGAGCGGTTTGGTCACGATGCCGCCAAGGTTCGGCAGGAGGAGCTGCTGGCCCAGGGGGTGCATACCCAGATCGTAGAAACCCACGGCAGGAAACGGCATACCAGCGAGGCGATGGTCAAACGGACTGCCGCTGCCCTGGCTGCCCTGGAAGAGGCGTGGGTCGGGAAAACGGTTGGGATCGGCTACGAAGTTGATGTTGAGGCTGGCCGGTTCAATCTGACATTTGAGCCGATCGACCACCCCGAGTACGCGGTTCAGGTGAACGTAGACGTTGCCAACATCCTCGTTGGGGAAGGAGATGAAAACTAATGAACACCGACAACCTCCTCACCCCCGATGAAGCAATCGCCGAGATCGGCTGCTCGAAGCAGACCTTTTGGCGAGCCTTGAAACGGGCAGGCCGCGACGAGATCGTGGTCTACCTGTTCAACAAAATGCTGATCCGAAAGGACCGGCTCAACAGAATCAGGAAGCACTACTACCAGCGTGGCAGCGAGGCGGCTCATAGAGTGGCCGTTGAGTCAGGCCGGGCCGGGGGAACCGCAAAGGGAATCAACGCTCGGAAGCGTGCCGCCGGGCGTGGCAAGGCAGGCAGCAAAGCCTAAGATTGTCGAGGGCGTCGGTGCCCCCCTTCGATTTTTCGACGATGTGGTCGACCTGCGCCTTCTCGGTGATCACGCACCCGCAGAAGCAACAGATACCCCCGTCCCTAGCAATCACAGCGAGCCGCGTCCGCCGCCAAGCCGCAGAGCAATAGCCTCGGGCGGCAGCGGTGGGCCGGCTCTCTTTCTTTGGCCGCCTGCGATCGGCCTGCCAACTAGCGATTCGCTTCGGCATTCCAGACTCGCATCAGCACCTGATTCGTTCGCCGCTCCAGCCACCACTTGATTGCGAGCTTGATCAACTCGGTGAGCAGCGGTGCCAAGATCAGAAGCAAAACCGAGCCGTACTCAGCCTTGATCCGCTCGCGACCACGCTGTCTCAGAATCTCCTCGATCCTGGTTGTCTCGTTCACCCTCTCCGGCCAATCGGCGACGATGCCCTCCAGCATCCGGTTGCGGATGCGGCCAGGGAACAGTCGCCAGCGGACAGACTTGGCCTCGCAGAACTCAGTCAGCGCAGTGTGCATGTGCCGTCCTTACAAATCACGCTCTTGGTTTTGGTCGTTGGTGGTGCCGCCTCGGGGAGGTCGTCGAGGTCGACGGCAATCGGATCATGCTCCGCGGCCTGATCATCGGCGTCCATGACCCCGTCCCCGCCGCAGACAGGACAGTCAATGAAGACGCGACCGTCACCGATCTTTCCGGTGCCAGAGCAATTCGAGCACTCCCCCGCGTCGGGTTTGTCTGGCGAGTTGCTGGCGGTCAGCATGGTGTACGCACCGTAGGCTGCGACCACCGGCTGGAGATCACGCGGCTGCTGCTGGCAGCCGACAAGCAGAACCGCGAGGGCAATCAATGCGAGCCTCATAGGTTCCCCTCGGCCCCGTATGTTGGAAGTTTTCGACGAGGCCACCCCGCGACTGAAGAGAGGGCGATGCAGGAGCAGCGGCTCAGGATGCTTGCCTTCGTCCAATACGCACCATGAGGAATCTCAAGGTTGGTGCCGAGCACTTTGCGTGGCCCGCGATTCCACCTCGCCCATGAATTGAGGATGCAAATCAGTGGCTCGCCATACTTGCGAACAACCTCGGGACGCTGGTCACTTCCAATCAGCGATTGGCTGTGGGCCCAGGAGCCCCTGGGTGAACTTACGCCGTCTTCATTTCTGGTGGATTCCCAGCCAACCCCACTACAGAAGAACACGCCATACCCGGCAGCGAGGAAATCTCTCACTTGTTCAAAACCGCTGACCTTGGTTGCCGTGCGGATCAGGTGCTGCCGGCCAAAGTCGCGAACGCTGTCGGGAGGGTTTCTTCCAAGGTACTTCCTGATGTTCCCAGCGGAGTACTTCGTCAGGTCGAAGCCGAACTCCGGGTAGTCTTTTCTAAGCCATAAACCCGCGTTTGTTGTGACGTGCTTCGCGGCATCGGGGCACGTCCAGCCATCCATCGACCGCGACCCCATCCGCTCATATCGCCACCAGTAGATCGCCTCTGTTGAAAGAACACCCTGCTTGATGCCCTCGGCGGGAACCTCGGGGCGACCTTCGATCTTGCCAGTGACTTCGTCGGGCTGTTCGGCGGTTAGCTCGCAGCCGAGCGTTGTCAGGCTGGCGTTCTTGCAGCCGTGACTGACACAGTCACCAACTTGCTGTGCCGGTCCCGGCCAGCAGCCAGGGAACTGGCTTTCAACGTGCATCCACGTTGCTGTCAACTTGTCCTTCCCAATGCCTGCCCACTCCCACTGGTGAGCAACAGCACCACCATCGGGATTACCCCCGGCCCGAATTATGGAGTCCTCAAACTCCTCGGCAGCACGCGGGTCATGGCGAGCCCCAACGAGCCCGTCTTCATAGGCTTTCTTGGGGTTGAACTCAGCCGCCATGAATCGAGAACCTCCACGCCAAAGCGTTGCAGGCCGCGATCAGGATGTCGTGTTCGTCGTCCCCCAGGACGACAACGTCATCGCCGAGGCAGTCGACAAACACCTGATCGATGGCCTTGCCGAGGCCGGGGTACTTGCCGACCTCCTTGCGATCGATGGCAAGTTGCAGCGTGCCGGCATGGAACCGGACGAAGTCCTCGTTGGTCTTGAGGACGGGGGCTGTCCGCAGCCGATCGCGAGTGATCACCCAGGCCATCGCGTCATACAGATCGGCCAGATAGAGCCGGTCCTTCGGAAGCATCTGGTTGACTTTGACATTTTCGACCCAGCGGAGTGTCTCAGGCTCGGGCTCCACCACGGAACGACCACCGCCATCCGGCGGCCACGGGAGGTCGAGAGCATCACCTTTCCACGCGAAGAACAGCAGAGTCGCAGCCACGAGCATCCTCCATTGGGCCATTACTTATCGCTCCCGGCAAGCAGGGCATGTGTCAACACCTCGATCGCGGACTCGGCGTCTTTCGGCACGCCGCCGGTATCGATGAGCCGCTGGCGAACAGCCGCGAGGCTGTTCAGTGAGGCGGTGAACCCGATCCCCTTGACCGACGATTCCTTGTTTCTCCTGAGCATCTCCCACGGAACCAATGCCTTGACGAATTCAAGGATCTGCGGGCCGGCGAGAAGAAACGCGGCCCCAGCGACCAGGGCGTAGGTCATGTAATCATTCATCTGTCGTCACCCCCAGTTTCTTGACAAACCAGTGGAAGAAATCCCGCCCCTGTGGCGTGATCAGAATCGCCTCAAGGTGACCGAGGGCTTCGTCGTCAATCGGTGTCTCTGTTCGACCGGCGGCCCACTTTGCAGCATTGACCAGAGCCAACGCCTGTTTGTGTGGATCTTCCTGGGTGAACGCCGCTTGCAGCCGGCCCAGCAGCGGACCGAGTTCTGCAATCAGTTGCAGCTTGTCGAGCCATGACATCGAAAATTCCGCTTCAGTTTCCACGCTTCTTCGCCTCCTCAATCCTGGCATTCTTGTGTCGCTCCACAAACGCGAGGTAACTCGCCGAGTTCGTTCGTCCGGTGCTCGTCAACTTGCCCCATGTCTCATGCTTGTCGATGACCTTTGCCCACAGCGGCAGGCTGTCTTCGCCACTGCTCAGATTGGCCCAGACCCCGCCGATATCGACGAGATCAATGTCATCCCGGTGGTGCGTCATCGGCCTCTTCTTCTTCGCCGGTCTCATCGCCGTCTTCGACGATCGCCTCGGGGTCGCCGTGAACGCACATGTTCAAAAAGTCATAGGCGTCGTCGAAAATAGTCCGTGCTACTTCCTTCGCCTCGGTTTTACTTATGAGGTCGTATGTCCAGACCTCTTGGTCTCTGACCGCCTCGCCGAGTCGCATGACCAAGGTCATCGATTTCTTGCTGATCGCGATGTTAATCTCGGCGAGCATCGTCTTCCTTCGTACCATTTAGTGTACCACCCCACGCTGCCCTGATGCGCTCTTCCCGCTCACTTTGTGACCACCGCGACCGGATCTCGGCAGTGGCGATCCTGATCTGCTCTGGCGTCGGTAGGTAAGCTTTACATTCTCGATCCTCATCTCGCGGCAACCCCAGAAAAACGCGAGCACTTTCGAGTTGCTCCGGGGTAAATCCAAGCTCGTCGAGGATCTCTTCAATTGTGGAATCTCCCTTCCACAGGTGCCGCAGCTTGCGCTTTTCGTTGGCTGTAAGTATCAAGAGAACTGTGTGGCGAACCGGCTCCCAGAATTGAAATACATATATCGCCCCGTCGCCTGATGGATCGAGCGGTGGAATGTCACATGCTCACAGTCCCCCCCTCGGTATTCACCCAGGAAGTAATCCCTGGCCCGGTAGACCGCGAGACCGCCAAAGCAACTGTAAAACCGCACCGGCTCGGACCCCACGGGAGGCATCCACACGTGATACCACTTATGCAAGCCAAGGCGTACTCGGTCGCTCCAGTGGTTCAGCCTTGCTGCCCAGGCATCATACTGAGCAAACTTCGGGGTGCCGTCCGCGTCGGTCATGCGGAACAATGAGTAACTTCCCATTCCGAACGCCTCGTCGATTTCGTCGAGCCAGGCGATTGAGTTGAGCACGCCGTCCACGCTAAACCCGCCGTCTGCGTCGAGATCGACGACCACGACGTAATCGGCGTCTTTGGCGTTAGTAAACGCCCACTGCTTGCACACATTCCGGTACTCAGCGAGAGCGTCGGTTCGTTCTTTCTCAAACAGTTGGAGGTGCGGCCTGCCGTTGGAGTCGCTGCGAAAAAGCAGCCACGGCGGTCGCTGCCCGGTCAGCAGCGGCACCGTGTTGTCGTCGGAATCGTTTTCAAAGACGAACCCCTTCGGCCAGGCGAAGTGGGTGCCAAGGAACCCGAGCAGTTTCAGGCTGTTCGCCAAATTCTTCTCTGCGTTCCTGGCGAGGCCCAGCACCACCACCTTTGACTTGGCAGCGATGGCTCGGCCAGCATCCACCTTCTCAGCGTAGAGGCCGGAGAACTCAGGATCGACGGCCCAGAAGTCTTCAGGTCTCTTCATCGAGTGGCTCCAAATAAACCCAAATGTGACCAGGGTGGGCTCCCGGCATCGGGTGCCGCATCATCTGCACGGCCTCCCAGCCGAGGCGTGCTAGCTCCAGGCCAACGTCATTCGCCGTGTCGTGAATCTCGATGAGCCAGCGAGCCTTGGTCACCGCCGGCATCGTCGCCCCCGCCAGAACCAGTGCCTCGGCCCCCTCCACGTCAACCTTGATGAAGTCGGGCTCGCCGTACTTCACGATCATGTTGTCGATCGTCGTCGCCTCGACGAATTCGACGCTTTCCACGGGAGCGTCGGCCTGCCTGGCCCCACCGATCGGATGCACTTCGAGGATCGATGTCTGCTCGGCGGCTGGACGGCGGTAGACGCTGACTCGTCCAGGCTCAGAGGTCACTGCCGCGTTGACGACCGTCACCTTCGAGTGACCGCTGAACTGCTTTGTCAGCGTCGAGATCGCCCGCTTGTCGCAGTCGACGGCCACGACGCGATCAAAGTGCCCGCACCCCCAGAGCGTCCAATCGCCAGCGTTCGCGCCGATGTCGAACATCAGCGAGGTCTGGCCGGCGGTGGCCTGCTCGCGGTAGGTGTCGAGCCACGGTTCACTGTTCATCCGATTGCCTCAAGAAAGTGCCTCGCATCTTGCGCCGAACAGACAACGCACACCGGGCATCTTGCCTTTGCGAGTTCTCGCATCCGGTGCTCTTGTGCTTTGGTCGGTGTCTCCCCCGGCCGTTTAACTTCCATCCAGGCGGCCTTGCCTTCCTTGATCACCAGCACGTCAGGGATGCCGCGAAGCGAGTAAGTGGTGCCGTGTGTCTTCATCACCCACCAGCCCATCGTCTTCGCCTGATCCATGACCTTCTTGGTAATCGTCGATTCAAGTGGTGGCTTCCTCCCGCCATCGTCTCCTCTGGGCATGAACCTCCCTTTCGCTGGTGAGCTCGGCCTCCATGTAGGAGGGCACATTGCCCTCTGAGAAAATTGGATCATTGAGTTCGCCGTGAATGCACAGAAACCCTCGTGCTCCACTGCTCTTGACCACTCGGCGAGCCTCTTCGTCTTCAGCCGACCAGCCTGGGTGGCCGTTGCGGCCCTCGCGGATGTCGGCGGCTCGCTGGCGGATTTCCTCGGGCGTCGGGTCGAACTCTCGCTGGAAACGTCCTGTCCGGTAGCCACTCTTGCGGCGAGGCAGACCAATGTGCTGACCATATGCGGTCACCATGTCTGCCGTCACGCCGAACTCCTGAGCCATTTCCATCCTAGTTGTCAGGCTGTCGTTCCACATCGACAGAAACTTTGCCTTCCGGCTGCTCATTCGCTTGTAAATGTCTTCGATCTTCTGCTTACGCATTGGTAGCCTCCATGCTTCGTTGCTTCCTGTACCACTCCACCGTCGCTGTGAGACCGTCCTCGAAATCCGTGGTGGGCTCCCAGCCAAGTTCGTCCTTCGCCCGCCGGCCATCGACCGCTCGTCGGGGCTGACCATCGGGCTGTGTTGTGTCGAACGTGATCGCACCACCAAACCCGCAGTGGCGAGCGATCTTGTGTGCCAGCACCTCGATCGTCACTTCGCCTGAGCCACCGAGGTTGATCGGGTGCGGTGTCTCGACGACCTCGGCGGCCTTAACGATTGCAGCGGCCGCGTCGTCGGCGTAGAGAAACTCGCGAGAGCAGCGGCCAGTGCCCCAGAGGGAAACGTGCTCCTCGCCGTTCTCGACGGCCTCGACGAATCGACGAATCATGGCCGGGATGACGTGACTGTCATCGATGTCAAAATTGTCGGCGGGACCGTAGAGATTCGTCGGAATCAGGTAGGCGGCGGGGATGCCGTACTGCTCGTGAATCGCCTGGAGGCCGACGCCGATGGCCCGCTTGGCGATGCCGTATGGGGCATTGGTCTCCTCGGGGAAGCCGCTGAATAGGTCGGCCTCGATGAACGGCATGCGGTCGACAACCTTTGGGTAGGAGCAGACCGTGCCGACATAGACGATCTTCTCGACGCTTGCGGCCACGCTCATCTCCAGCACATTGACGGCCATTGCCATGTTGTCGAGCCAGATCCGGCCGGGCATTCGGCGGTTCTTACCGATGCCGCCGACGTTGGCCGCGAGGTGAATGACCACCTCGGGCCGATACATTGCCCAGAGTTCTGCCACCTCATGCACTACCGTCAAATCGAGGTGGTGCCGCTGCGGAGCGTGAACGCCTTCACAGCCGGCCTGGTAGAGTTTCGCCAGCACATTGCGGCCCAGGAAGCCGTTGCCGCCGGTCACCAGAATGCGTTTTGAGGTCAGGTCCATGATGGATACTATTGTGAGGTGAGTAGCCTAATCAGGCAAGAGCAGAACCTTCAGGTTTTCCGTTGAGGGCGATCAGCATCTCCATCTTCGCGACCGACTTGTCATGCTCGACCATCATGTCAACGAGGTCGCCGAATGTGTGGGCCGGTTTCCAGCCGAGGGTCTGGGCAGCCTTGGCAGGGTTGCCAAGCAAGAGGTCGACCTCTGCTGGCCTCTGCTGCGATGGATCGAATGCAACGTGTTCGTGGGCGAGCATCCCCAGCCGGCTGAACACCGCATCACAGAACTCAGCGACTGAATGTGTCTCGCCGCTGGCGACGACATAGTCGTCTGGGGACTCCTGCTGGAGCATCAGCCACATCGCCTCAACGTAGTCTCCGGCAAAGCCCCAGTCCCGTTTGGCGTCGAGGTTGCCGAGGTAGAGTTTGTCTTGCAGGCCGAGCTTGATGCGGGTGGCGGCCCTGGTGATCTTCCGCGTGACAAACGTCTCGCCTCGGCGTGGGCTCTCGTGGTTGAACAGGATGCCGCAGGAGGCGTGGAGGCCGTATGCCTCGCGGTAATTGACCGTGGCCCAGTGGGCGTACACTTTCGCCACGCCGTAGGGGCTGCGAGGGTGAAACGGCGTGGCCTCAGTTTGCGGCGTCTCGACGACCTTGCCGAACATCTCTGAACTAGACGCCTGGTAAAAGCGGATCTGCCGGCCTGTGACATCCTGAACTTCGCGGATGGCCTCTAGCATCCGCAGGGTGCCGAGGGCAGTCACGTCCGCGGTGTAGGTTGGCTGGGCGAAGCTGACGCTAACGTGGCTCTGGGCGGCGAGATTGTAGACCTCGTGCGGCTGTATTTCGCGGAGTAGTCGCATCAGGCCGTTGCCATCCGACAGATCGCCGTAGTGGAGCGTCACCCCCGGCGGATCGCTGAACATCAGGTGCTCAATGCGTTGCGTCGAGAACGTGCTCGACCGGCGGATCACACCGTGAACGTCATACCCCTTGGCAATCAGCAGTTCGGCCAGGTAGGAGCCGTCCTGGCCGGTGATCCCGGTGATCAGTGCGCGCTTCACGTTGCAGCGACCTCTTTCCACATGCGGAGAAGTTCTCGCAGCCGCTCGATCTCATCGGCGGCCTCTTCCCGTAGGCCACCCTTGCCGGCGATGCCGTGCCGCAGGCGGGCAACGAGGTCGGTTTGTTCAATTTCTTGTTCAGCCATGTTCAATTGTGGTTTCGGTGGTCGACAAAATCTTTCTCCATACGTTCAACCAGCCGGCTGCCAGCCCGCTCGAAAAACATTGGCAGCGTGGCGTGAATCAGCAGGTAGGCAGCGGCTCGCAGACATCGCAGCCCGTGGCCGGCGGCAAACGCGAAGTGCTCCCGGTAGGTCTGCTTGTTGTTCCGCAGGTGGCTGCGGGCCTTCGCGATTAGTGTCATTGGCCCGCTGCCATGTAGAGGCCGACATTCGCGGCGGCGTAGGCCGCATACGTTATCGCCAACCCTGTCTTCCCGGCGAAGGCAAGGTCGATCGCAACGGCCACATAGATCAGGCCGGTTACTGCTATTAGCCATGCTGACATTTCTCCTGCCCCCATTCGTAAACGGCTTGCGATTCGCTTCCGTGGTTCACAAACCCCTGAAGTGAGTAGAAACAGTCGCAACGAGGTTGCCTCATGAAAGTCCCTAGGACATCCCTCCTCGTTTTGCCACGGATAACGTCCCCGTCCATCGGCCCGCCAACAAAAACAAAAGCGACATCATCTGGGTACTGAGCCTCTGGAGTGAGGGCTGTGTAATCGATCAGCGACATTTCTCCTGCCTCTCAATCTCGCGAGCCAGATACCACTGAGCCTTCTTCAAATCCTCGATTTGCTTGCCCTTGTAGGGTGCTCGCATCACATACTTGATGACGTTGCCCAAGCAGAAACCCATGTGCTCGGTGATTTCGATGGCCTCGACGCCACTGGGATGACTCGTGTAATGCGAAGGATGATTGACGTTGTCCTGCTGCTCCTCAACGGCTCGGTGCCACTCCGCAGACTTGTCTTCGCCGGTCTCTGTGACCGTCGCATCGTCGAGCCAGTACCCGCCGCAGAACGCTTGTTCAATCCACCGCTGCATCATCGCCCTCCAGTTCCATGATGATCGCGTACTCGTCCTTCACATCCGCGATGGCCTCGGCAACCATGTGGGCAAGAAACGCGAGCTTGGTCTGGTTTATCGAACTCATGTAGCCGCCGATTTCGTGGCACGGCTGCTGTAGCCTCGACAGCGGCACGACCATCGCGGTCAGGACTGCACGTTGATGTCTGTTGAGTGGCTTGGTCATGTGGGCTGGGTAGCCTTTTTGATCCGGTCACCGATCCACCACATGCATGGCACGGCCATCGAGTTGCCGAGTGCCTTGTATCTCGGCCCGTCCGCTGCTGGTTTGTTTCGGTAGGGTACGGCGGTGTAGCCTGTTGGGAAGCCTTGTAGAGCCTCGCACTCAGAGGGGGTAATCCTCCGTGCAGCACCACCACGAGAGTTGCATATGGCGATCACCGTCGCCCGAACGTCGCCGCCGTCAAACTGGTTTTGAGTCGGCGCAACAGGCGACTCAACCCACGTCTCATAGTCAGCCACAGACTGGGCTCTCCTTGATTTCCTGAACACCTTTACTGGTGGGTGATCGCCTTCCTCAGTGCGTTCTCCAATGCAGCCGGAAGTTTCCCTGGTGGACGGTTCCCTCGGAGCAGAACCCCCAAGCACGCTTTCTCTGATAGACAGTATCGCTGATGGACAGGCCCTCTCTCCAAAACGCTCGGCAAGTTCACCAGGCACGGCAACGAGAAAGACTCGCCGACGCCTCTGAGCCACGGCAAAGTATTGGGCGTCGAGGATTCGATAACCCACTCGGCTGGTTTCGCTACTGAGAAAGCCTGCGTTGTCCCATCTCCCTTTTTCAGTTTCAGGGGTTTCATTGGTCCCAAGCAGTCCTCCGAGCAGGCACCCGAAGGCGTTGTCTTTGGTCGACAATACTCCAGGCACGTTCTCCCAAACAACAATTGCTGGTGGCCTTCCATGACGCCTCCGTACCTCGTTGATGTATTTGTGGAGGTTGACAAACGTGAGGCTCAAGTTGCCGCGTTCATCTGCAAGGCTTGTCTTGAGCCACCCGATGCTGAACGCCTGGCACGGAGTACCTCCGACTAATAGGTCAACCTCCGCGAGAATCGCTTCAGGCCAATCCCGATAAAGCGTCATGTCTCCGAGGTTCGGTACTTCGGGGTAGTGGTGCGCCAGCACAGCCGCAGGGAACTTTTCAATCTCAGCAAAGGCCACGGGCTCCCACCCGAGGCCGTGCCAAGCAACAGTCGCGGCCTCAATGCCGCTGCATACAGAGAGGTATTTCACGCTCACCCCCTCATGTGCGGAATCAGCGACAGGTACGCGACACAACCAGCCGCAGCCAGTGTGACGAACATTTCAATCGGCGAGATCACGACCATGATCAGCCCTCCCTGTCTGCGGCAACACAAGCCGCAGCAGAACGCTGCTCATCAGTGAGCAGCTCGCTGCGAAGAATCTTCGTCTCGTCGGGGGCGTCGAACCCGAGGCGGATTCGGCCATCTGCACGAATGCTGGCGACGGTCACAACCACGCCGGTGCCAAGCAGGTGGACCGACTCGCCCTCTTTCCGCGTGAGTATCAGCATGGAGCACTCCTTTGCCCGTGTAGCGTGGTGTGTATCCTACTCAGCGGAGCCAGCGGCGTCCAGCCCAGATTTCACGGCGTCCCGAACGAACCCGCTGGGGTGGTTGTCTCGGCACCACTCCAGATACCGCCGGCCACCGCGAACTGCTAGCACCTCGGCGATCGTTGACCCCGCATGCTGACCGCTACGGAAGGTGAACTCCTTCCCCGACGATCTCGACGCATCCTTGGGTGCTGTGATCCATCGGCCAGTGCCGCAGAACGAGCACGCCACCAGCCAGAGCCAACCGTCGTCGACGACCACGTCGCCCACAGTGGCCGCACAGCGAGCGTCACCGCAGACGAAGCCCGAATCGCAACGACCGACGAATTCAGGGTCTATATGGGCCGCAGGAGGCCGCAGGAGGCTCTCTGAGGCCACTGGGCGGTCATATGCGGCTGGTGCCGCCTTCCGGCTCCTTTTGCCTGCGAGAGGGGCGTCCTCGGCCCCGAATAGCGTGCTGCTCATACTGAGACCCTCATGCGAAATTGCGACTCTGGGTTACGTCCCAGGATCAGCCGGCGACGAGCCCTGGTGATCCCCACATACTCCACTCGCCGCTCCTCGTCATGTCGCTCGTTTGACCGAAGTTGCGACTCATCGATTTTCTGTGTCGTCTCAGTGGACATGACGACACAGTCGGCCTCCATCCCCTTTGAGGCGTGAATCGTGCCTATGCGAATGTTGGGGTCGGTAGCCTTCTCGGCCCCGTATTTCTCGGCGGATTTTCTCCAGTACTTTCCCCCTGGGACGAGGTCGGCCCAGCCACCGGCCTTGATTCGCTCGATCAGCGATTCTTTGAGGCCGATCTCCGGCAGTTGCTCTGGAAATACCACGTCCCACTGCCTGACCATCTCGCGGCTCTGCCAGGCCGTCTTGGTTCCTCGAACCATGTTGCCCGTGGCTGGCAGTTTTCCGATGGCAGCGGCCATCTCGTCGCCACTGACCGGCTCGCCATGCTCGATCTGCCAGAGAGCCTTGCAGGCCGTCAGGGCCGATGACCCGGCCTTCGCCTTCAGCCGCAGGAACGGCAGACCAACCTTTCGCAGGTGCTCGATGTAGGCGTCGAGCTGATAGTTGCATCGTGCGATGATCAGCGTCTGCTCGCTTGGGTCAATCATCCGCACGCAAGCCCCGGCGTGGCCGCCGAACTCGACGGCTCCCTCGTGGTCGGCTGGACTGATGCCTCGGTCGAAATACCCCTCCCGCATCCGCATCAGGCACGACTCGCCCAGTTTCAATACGGGTGCAGGACATCGCCATGTTCTGTCCATGATTCGTGTTTTGTCCGCCTCCCAGTTCATAAAGTGCCGCGAGTCGCTGCCGCCAAATCCGAAGATCGACTGCATGGGGTCACCGCTCAGGTAGACCCACTTCACGTTCTCGCCGGCTGCCAGCCGCTCGCAGCAGCGATGCACGAGGGCCGAGGCGTCCTGCTGCTCATCGAACACCCACGCCTTCACCTCCTCAGGCACGTCCCCCTCTGGTTCGACGCTCTCGACGCCTTCGACGGTAAATCGCACGCCGCCAAATCGAGCCAGGAGATCGCTGAAGTCGACGCGGTCGTCGTCCATCTTCGCCCGCTCGAACCGCTCGACATATTGCTTGACCGTGGCCCACGGCAGCGACTCACCCGTGATGGTCGCCAGCGTTCGCACAACCTGCTTCAGCGGCTCCATCCTCGCCCGCGACAACTGCCAGCAGTTCAGGGCCGCCGCCGCCACCTTGTCGCCGACGTATCGCGTGGTATTTGCCTCGTCGTCGGAGACGGCCCCGATGGGCACGCCCAGGGCATCAGCGATCCAGGCGACTGACTCTTTGTTGTCTGTCAGCAGTTGGCCGCTCTCGACGCCCAGTTGGGTGTAGGCGATCGAGTGGACCGTTCGGAACCACCCCTGCTTGCTCAGAACCTCATCTGGCACCTGCCACGCCTCTGCGGCTCTGGAGACCGCCTCGGCCCTGGCGGCCCGGGTGAACGAACTGAAACCCACGGAGAACGGGCTACCGCCTAGCCTATCCTTCGCAGATTCCATAGTCGCCATCATCTCCCGCGTCTTACCAGTACCAGCCCCTCCGATGAGCTTTGCTACCAGTGCTCGTGTCATTTTCTACCGCGCTTACCGCGCCTCCGTGCTGACCGTGGTTGTGACTGACCCCTATTTTTCTAGTACTTTCGTTACCTCTACCGCGATTACCGCACTTACCGCGAAATTTTCCAGGTGAAAACACGCTCCCCACGCACGTTATATAGTGGTTTTTGCGGTAGCCGGTGCCGGCGTGAACGAAGAGGTGCTTTTCGTCTCCTCTTCACCGCTGGCGATGGCCTCCAACTGCTCAAGGTGCCGCAGGCTGAATCGGACAAACCGGCGGACGATGCCGCCCTCGCCCTCGGAGCGACCGATGATGAACTGCTTCTCGCCGGTACGCTCCAAGAGCGACCGCTTGAGCCGCAGCTTCTCAACGTCCGCGATGGCCCGCTTGCCTGAGTTGGCGATCTCCCAGGCTCGGGTCCACGAGAACCAGAGTTCCCATACACCGTCGCGGTTCCTGACCCATGACGGCATACCCTGAATGTCCGGCTGCCCCGGCTCGGCGTCTTCGTCGTCCACGTCGGGCCGAGGGCACATCGAGAGGGCGTCGAGGAACCAGCCGGCCACCGCCGCGTACCGGCAGTTCTCGGCTGTCGCGGCCTCAGAGACCTTGGCGTCCATCAACTTGGCCTTCATGCCAATCACGGCCTCCTGGCCTCGCCGTTTGCCTCGACCGTTCCAGATAACGGTCCACTCATCTGGGTTCGCATCGACGACAACTGTGTGGGTGGCCTCCAGAATCGCCTCGGCCACCTTCGACGCGGATCTGTACTGCTCGGCATTCAGGGTCACGCCGATTCGCCGCGTCTCCTTGAGGTCGTCGCGGTACACGGGCAGGGTGACGACATAGGTGACAGGGTCGCCGTGAATGACCTTCAGCGTCCACTCGCCCGGCCACCACTCCCCATCGCGGTACTCCAGGCCGTTCACCGCCACGCGGCCTTCTGGGGTCTTGCCTGCCCGCTGCCGCTTGGCCCACGCCACGGCATCCTGCCAGATTTGATCAATCTCGGCGAGCGACTTCGGAGGATTGCAGAACCGAAGATTCGCCCCGATTAGTTGGCACAGCAGCGTCTGCTGCTGATCGGGGTCTTCAATGTTTTGCAGTTGCATAGCGTGGGCATTCGCATGCTGGAGCAGGTGGTCATGCCGACCGCCTGCCGAGATGCCACCCTTCAGTATGTCATTGCCGCGAGGCTTCCCTGTGCCTCCGGTCCTCTCGGCCTCATCAACGATTCGCTGCATCAGCGGCTCGGGAATGTCAGCCGGCTCGCAGTCGTCGGGTGTCATGCCGTTGACCCACGAGTAAGACACGCCGCTGGCGTGAGTGCTCGGCGGGAACACCGACTGGTTTCCTTTCTCGCCGCCCCCAATGCGGATCTCTAACTCGTCAACCTTGATGACGGCGCAGTCAGGCAGCCGCGAGTTCCAGCGAAAGACGCGGTGCGTCGATCTCTTGCTGGTGAACGTCGGCGTGTCTATGGTGTCGAGCTTGTAGCGATTGGCCGTCTCGCGGCCCTCTTCGTTGTCGAACTCGATGTCGATCACGCCCGAGTCGGGGCCGTTCTGGACGCCGACGTTTCGCTTGCCGCTCACATCGAGCGTCTCATAGATCGCCTCCTCATCAGTAGTTGCGTTCGTCTGCCACGCCTTGCCCACGGGGTGCTTGCCAGGGCTGCGACACTCTTTCCGCTGGTAACAGGTGCAAACGCCGTTGGCGTCGACGCCGTAGTTGACGACGACTCGCCACTCCAACGCGGCATATTTCGCCGCCCACTGAAACGCATCTTCATTGACCGATCTGCTCATCCTGAAATCCTTTTCGTGTGTGATGTCATAGAAATCCCCGGCCCGCCGCTAACACTCGGCGGGCCGGGGCACAAGTGGCCGCACAGCCGGGGGTACGCGGAGAGAAGAACGCGACCGGCCGGCGACTTCCGGCGTTACGACGCCACCGCCGGCTGGGCGTGTCTCCTAGCCTTCTCCTCCGTTGCCAAGAGGTCGCGCCTCGAACATCGCCATCAGCGGCTCGTGGTAGGTAACGCGAGCCACCTCACCCTGCTCCTCGCTGATTGTTCCGACCAGACGCGGCACGATCACCGAGTACGGCTGACCGGCCTTGCTCTTGGTCTTCTCCAGGCGAAGCCCAACAACGGCCTCCCACGGGAAGCAGGGCAACCGCTTCATGAATGGAGCGAGCCCAGCCAGTGACCCCGGCCCCACTGTGACCAGCAGCGGCCAGACATCGCCCTCGCGGAGGATCGCCAGGATTCGGCTTTCCTTCGCCTTGCGGCCAGTGCCGTTTCGAGCCGACCCATAGCCAAACTCCTTTGAGCCTGAGAGGGCAACCCAGTCATAGGTGTCATCACCGGTGCGGAACTTCTCCAGGGCATCGGGATCGATGCTCCCGAGGTCATTGCCGACACGATGACCAACCTTGAGGTCGTGGCTTATCAACACAGGCCGCATATCGGACGGGTCGTCCTGCGGCCACAGCACGCCTCGTTTTCCCACGGCAACCAGCAGACCGACGATCTCGTCGCACGTCTCCTCGTTCCCGTTGAAATCGAACGACCACGTTGTCCCGCCACCCAGCGGTGTGCGGACCTTCACGAGATCACGTTCGCTCATTGGCTCGCCGTTTAGGTTCGCCCTGAGAATCGCCGCCTGCCGCGAATTCGGCGAGAGCGACGAGTAGGAGAGTTCACCGCCCGTGGCGGTACTAATAGCAGTGCTCATGTCTTCCTCCTGGGGTGAGCAACAAAAAAAGACGCGACATCACACGCTGCGATGCCGCAATTTGCTCTGAGTGAACTCGCTCACGAGTCCCTCGAGAGCAGTTCCCTCTGAGAACGGCCGGCGGGTGTCCTTCCCCGCCTCGTTGGCCGCCTCCCGCAGCACGCTTTTTAGGCGTGCTGTGTTGACCTGGGTGAGAACGTCCGTGTCCAAACCCATGCCACGCGCTGCCTCCAGCACCGCGTCTCGCCGGTCCATCGGCACCGAGAGGTGGTGATCCATCTCCACCCGCCATGACCGACCAGCGACCTTGACTCCATCGATGCCGCTGGCCGTCAGCTCTTCCACAGCCAGATCCTCCAGCCGCGATCGTCGTGCCTCGATTCGCTTGAGTTCGATCTTGAGTTCGTCACGCCGCTTATCGAGCGCGGTGACCTCTTCAAGCGTTGCTGCCAGCCCCGTGGGCATCGGCGGCTCGTCGATTTCGGAATCCTTCCAGAACTCGTGTGATGACATCCTTCTTCTCCTTGAGGGCTTCGTAGACTCCACGCTCTACGGTTGGCTTTGTCCTGCCGGGTATCCTTGCCACCAGCGAATAGAATCGCGTGGCGTTTTCCTGCCCAGGTCGGTGCAACCGTGCGACCGCCTGGAGGAACTCTGAGAGAGAGTGGCCGACTGAGTAGAAGACGCCGAGACTGGCCCGCGTCAGGTCGATGCCGATGCCGCCGCTCTGAATCTGTGCAACCAATGTGCTCGTCTTCCCCGACTGCCATTCGCAAAGGTCATTCATCTTACCCGAGAGTTCGCTCACGCTGCGGCCATGCGATTGACATTCTGCCCTGACACTATCGATGTCGTCGCGGAAGCGGCAGAACACGACCAGCGGCTCATCGACTGGAATATCGGTCAGTAGTTCGCCGAGGCGAGCCTGCTTGGCTGGCCGATCGACAAGCCGGTACGGCGTGCTGTCCTCATCGAGCCGGCAGAAGCCGCCGCACACTTGCAGCAACCGGAGTACACCGACCATCGCGTTGGCCGGCGTGATCGTGCCGTCGTCGACATCAGCGGCGAACTCGCTGACCAACTCGCGGTAGACGCGGGCCTCCTCGGTGGTCAGGTCGAACTCCAGCGACTCGTGGGTCAGCTCGGGCAGCCACTTGATCACCTGCGCGGTGGTTCGTCGAAACGTGGTCTCGGCAATGATGCGGCTCATCTCGGCCTGATTCCGCCAGCCGATGACCATGCCGGGAATGGCCGGATTTGACACGCTGTACCGCGCTCGGAACGCCGTGAATGATTTGCCCCATATGGGGCTCCCTACGGCCCACCAGACGCCGTATGCGTCCAAGAGGTTCTGAGCCAGCAGGGTGCCGCTCATGCCCAGAAATCGCGTCTCAGGGGCTCCCTGGGCCATCTTCTTGGCCCACTTGGCCGCCCGGCCACGGTGGCTCTTCAGTCGGTGAACCTCGTCCCAGACTACCAGTGACCACTTGGTTTTCCCAATTTCCGGAATTCGCCAAAGCGATTCGTAATTCCCCACCACCACTAGGGGGGTGGTGTCAGCGAGGGCAGCGGTCAGAGCCTCGCCCTTCTTTTTGCTGGTCGCCTGGGTCAGCGGCAGCACGCGGATTCCAGGCAGCCACATTGGCAACTGCTTCTCGGTCCACGCCTCAATCACCGCCTTGGGGCAGCCGACCAGCACTCGGAAGTGAGCCGGGTAGCCTATTTGGAGCGACCGAAGTGTTTCGATCGCCACGCGGGTTTTCCCTGTGCCCATGCCCATGTCGAGCAGGGCCGGCTCGCCGGAATCAAAGCGGTCGAGCACCCACTCGTGGGCCTCCCGCTGATGCTGCCACATCTCGCTCATCACCTGCCTCCTTGCTGGTGCGGTCAATATAGGTGTCGGGTATCCTAGGCGTCAACTTCAGTTTTTTCGCGTCTCTCGGTGTCCCTACCCCTCGTAGAATTTGCGGATGCCCCGCTTGGTGCCATCGAGCTCTTTCTCGATGATGTTGCCCCGGCGGGCCTTGGCTGAATCCAGCGAGTAGATCCACCACCGCGACTGCGACTGCTGACTGCCCCTTGCGTCGTCGATGGGCTTCCGTGCCCGAATCACGCCTTCTTCGGCATATCTGACGGCCAGTTTTGGGTCGATTCGCAGCAGATCGGCGACCTCACCGGTCCCGATAGCATCCTTGAAAGTGATCGGCTCGACCTTCGCCAGTTTCTTCAGCATCGGCCTTCGGTCGTCAACCTTTGTTCGGGGCCGCCGCAGCCAAGGGTCGTCGGCGGCCCGCATCTCCAGGTACTCGGCGAACTCTCGCTCGCAGTCGTGGAGCGAGTAGATTTTGATCGAGCGGCTCTTCGGCCCCCAGCCTCCCTCGATCTCTTTGTACTTCAGTTGGCCGGCTGCGGCCATCTTCGCGATCCGCGTCCAATGGACGCCGATCACGGCTGCGGCCTCACCTGTCGAAAGTGCCAGGTCTGGTAGGTGCATGAATCACCTGTTTTGCTTTCCGCCTTTTAATCGTCCTTGACAACGGGCTCGGAGTGGAGGATAGTGGACTCGAACTTTGCACGCACGACGCCTGCAAAACAAGAGTCTCACGATCTGAGGAAGGAGTCAAGCACCCATGAAGCATCTCATTTACATCGAGTGGACCGATCGAAAAACGACCGACACAGACGAGCGTGTCATCGACGCGGAAAACGAGCGAGACGCGATGCTCTTCGCCGTCGCAGAGTGGTGGCACGAGATCGGTAATCGCTACCCCACCTGCCGCATTCTCTCTGTCGCCTTTGCCGATTTTGAGGCCATGCCTGATGCCGCCGTTTCAATTACGCCGGAACTTGCGGTCTGTGCCGTTTCTGACAGCAGTCCCAGTCGTGCAGGGCCGTGGTGGAAAAAAGTTGGCCTGCCGTTCAGAGGAACGGTTGACGGTGATGGTTTCATCCCCAGTTTTGGTGGAACACCATGACCCACAGAACGGAGGGCTTGCCATGCTTCTCGCTGATCTACTAGTCGACCTGTACTGGCCGCTTCGAGGCATCGGCGACCGCACGGTCACTCTTTACCGCTACTCGCTCGATGCATGGGCCGAGATGCTCGGTCGCCCTCCATGCCTCGACGATTGCGACGAGACGGCGGTGGCTCGGTTTCTGTCTTACCGCGGTCGTCACCGATCGCCAGCCACTGTCGCGAAGGATCGTGCTCAGATCGTCGCCTTGTGGTCGTTCGCTGCGAAGCGCGGCCTGGTCACGAAGTGGCCCGAGGTTCGCCGAATCAAGGTGCCTGAGCGAGTGCCCGAGGCGTGGACCGCCGAGGAGTTTCGTCGGCTGCTGGCCTCGGCCTCGCTGGAGGTCGTGACCATTGGCCGCGTGCCTGCCGCGTGCTGGTGGCGCGCGTTCTTGCTGCTGGCCTATGACACAGCGGAACGTGTGTCTGCGATGCGCCATCTCCGCTGGTGCGACGTTCGAGACGAAGACGTGATCTTCAGGGCCGAGACGCGAAAGGGGAACACTCGGGACATCTGCCGCCAGATAGGGGACCACACCCGCGATGCCATCGACGCGATCAGGGAGCCGAGGCGAGATCTAGTCTTCCCTTGGGACCGTGGCGAGTCTTATTTGTGGAAACGGCTGGGCATCATTCAGAGGAGGGCCGGGCTGCCCGATGACCGCCGCAGCAAATTTCACCGCATCAGGAGAACGACCGCTTCTTTTTACGCAGCCGCCGGCCACAGTGCCCAGCAGTTGCTTGATCACTCATCGCCGGCTGTCACTCGGCGGTATCTCGACCCCAGGATCGTCCGGTCGATCGCCGCCCCCGATGTCCTTCCGAAGGTCGGATGAGTAGGGGCAATTCGTACAATCGAGGTGGCAGCACCTGCCGCGAGCCAGCAGCACTTCGCGGGGGATCGGCTCGCTCACCGGCAACCGTCGACAAGCAGGATCAGCGAGATCGTCGAGGCGAAGACGATCAGCGAAACAAAGAGTTCCTTCACTTTACAGTCTCCATGCGGAAGCACTCGCACATGGTGCCGTGAGTGTGCGAGTTCTGCTCGCTGTAAATGATGTCTTCTCCGTTGTTCACCGCCCAGTTTTTCCAGCGAACCCAGATGCGGATCAACTTACGTTCAGGCTTGCCGTCAGGCCCGGTCAACTCAATGCGAAACTCGCGGGCCTCCTGGCCGAAGTCCCTCCAGTCGATGAGCGTGAATCCAGGCTTGTGGCTCCAGTGAGCCATCAACTTCATCGTCGCAATCCGCGTGACCGCTTCGGCGTCATAGGGTGCAGGGTAAAATATTGAACGGTAAGCCCAAGAGATCAGCCAGATTTTGTGACCGATTATTTGGGGGTAAGCCGCGAAGCCGAGGCCGCCTCCGACCACCAAAAACACGAGGGGATAGATGATCACTCGAGCCAGTGTCTTTAGTTGAATTGTGCTCATGCCTTCACCTGCCGCCAGAGTGCAACATCAGCCGCGTAATAATTACGCACCGCCTCGGCCTGGTCTTGCGTTATTGCGGGTCGTCGTGCCGGGTCGCTCGCATTGAGCCGGAGCGGTCGCCTCACGCCGAGTTCTGCCGCCGCGTCGGCGATGCGGCTGATCGGAAAGTATTTGAGCTGTCCAGTAAATCGAGATTGCGGCAGAAAATGCACGTCTTCCGAAAGCAGGCCGCCGCCCTCGTGAGACTCAACTAGGCCAGCCTCTGTTTGCAACTCATCGATGACTGCTGCAACATCATCTAGGCCTGTCTGCACCATCGCTGAGAGAAACCGCTGCACCGGATCGCGGAGCACGACGACCACCGGGCGGTCTGGCTCGCTGAGTTTATCAACGCAGCCGTGATGCCTCACGTTGTCTCCAAACGTCAACCCGCTCTCGTGCTCGGGGTAATACCGGCGAATAATCTCACGGACGAGCGAACTGCTGCCAGCCTTCGCATTGAATCCGAGCAGACGGTCGCCCGCGACAAAGTACGGGCGACGCATTTACAGACCCCATTTTGTCCGCAGGTAGCCCTCGACAGCTTGTCGGTCTGAGCTGCTAAGGACCGAGTCATAGACAAGCCATTCGCAAAATGTCGCCCCCGTGACAGAACCGCCTCCATAGCCCAGTTTCGTAAAGCCGTCAGAGGTCGTCGGCGTTGTGTCTGCTGTCGCTGTTGCGACCTGCGTTCCGTCAAGGTATATGGTAGTCGATCCTGGCTGTGATCGCGTGACTGTTAACAACTGCGGGCCGGTCATTCCCGACTGGTTGCCAAACGTCAGCATTTCACCTGCCGCCATGCCGTACCATTCAAATCCCTGAGCCTGCCCGCTGCTGGTCACATCGTAACCGGACAGTATGGCGGGTCTTGTGCCGCTAGCATTGCCACCGAGCCAGTAATCGTTGGTCCCTGATGTCGTTGAGGCAACAAAGAAAATAGTGCAGTTTGGAACATAGGGCACAAAGCTGCTGTTGATATTGTAGCCATCATTGTCAAAGTAGAACGTGTCGAGACTGTTCTGGCTCGCCGAGCTTACAGTCGCCCCGTACTGACCAGGGTAATACGCGATCGTCTTTTCGTCGAATTGGTGCGCGTTTGTACTCTTGTCGTTGATGTACTGAATGAATCCGTTGCTCGTGGTGTAAGACGACGAGTCGCTCGCATCGATCCAGAGTTGCAAGCCGCTAATAGTAGACGGGTCAGAGAGACTACCACCGCCAGCAGTATAGACCTCTGTCGAACCAAGAATCAACTTTGCTACGTCGGTCGAGCCGATCTTCGCGGCTGAGATTGCACCGCTTCCAAGATTGAGTGCCATGAGTGCTCCTACTCAGGTGATTACGTAAAGCGTCGAGGCGTCTGGCGTGATCGCGTCATACTCAGCCTGAGTCAGGCTCATCACGTTCGTGATCGCATCAGCACCAGTAACCCCGCTGGGATCAGAGAAAAGCCTAGCAATAGCAACAAGTTCAACCTTGTTTGTGGCGGTCGCCGCAGAATTACTGACAGCGGCAACATCGTTCGCCGCTGGTGACGTATTCGCTGTCAGTTCCGAGATTTTGACATCAGCCATACTTACACCTCTAAAAGATAATTGTCTTCGGTCACGATCCTGTCGCCAGCCTCCGATGCCAGCGTGTTAAAGTGTCGTGCGATATTCACGCCGGCCTCTGTGACCAGGGTGTCGCCAAGTTCTGTAGTTATTCGGTATGTCTCGGCAGCCGGTGCTGTCGGTGAGACTATGCTTGCCGGCGTCACCACACCCACTGGTGTGATCGCCGCAATCATGCCTAGGCCACGACCAACGAATGCAACACCCATCGATCAAAACGCCTGAACGCTGATTGTCGTTGTGCCCGTGCCCACAATGGCCGACGCCCCCGCGTCAAACATTTCCCGCTGGGCGTCTTGGTCGACGACAAACGCCGCTCCGGCAGCCAGGGGTATACCGTTTGTCACGTCGACCGCCGTGGCCCCAGGAACCACCTTGATGTAGGCAGTTTCGTTTCCGACGTTGCTGATTGCGACAAACTTGTACGCTGCGCCGGAGGGGGCTGCAAGGATTGAAGTGGCTGCGGTTCCGACAGAAACTGATGTAATCACGCGATCCTCCTTTACTGTTAGTTTAGCAAACAGTGGGTTACGGCATTGCCACTAGTTCTTCAAAAACGCGGCCTCTGCCTGCGGAGGAGTTACTCGCAGAACTTCCTGGCGAGCCGATGGCTACTACAGCCCCTGAGCCACTGAGTTGGACTGAACTTCCGCTGTAATCCCCTGTCGCCTCGCCTGGTATGTCGTCACCGACTTGAACCCAAAACGAACCGCTCCACTCATAGATCCTCGTAGTCCCCGAGTTGCTGCCATTTGGGTCGCTGCCACGAATGCCGACAGCCAGGCGAGAGCCGTCAGCTGAAAGTGACACAGACCACCCAGCGTAATCGTAATTGGTGGACCCTGTGATATCTGCACCCAGTTGTGACCACGCGGACCCGCTCCATGAGTACACCCGTGCATACCCCGTGTCGGTCCCCGCGGTGTCGTCCTGTGGCGAGCCCACTGCCAGCCTTGTGCCATCGCTGGAGAGCGAGATGTCATAGCCAAACAGGCCGCCTGAGGCGGCGGGCTCGATCGTCGTGCCTCTTGGGGACCAGGCAGACCCGGTCCACTCCTTCACTTCGACTGCGTAGAAAGAATCGCGTCCGATTGCGGAACCTTGCAGGCTTACCGCTGCGACAGTCCCGTCACCATTCACGGCAACTTTGTTGCCGTAGTAGACCCACGTTCCGCTTCCAACATTCGAGACAGCCACGTTCCCGCCGATCTGCGAGAAACTCCCTGATGAGATATCAAACGCCGTGACGGCAGCTTGGTAGTTAGTTCCGGGCGTCCCTCCAGCGAATGGCACGCCGACGACGACGGTCGAACCGTCACGCGAAATGGCAGCGTCACCCCGGTCTGCCGAGGGCTCGCTGCTCCAGTAGAAGCTCACGGGACTGTTTACACGCGACCAAGTTCCGTTTGAGTTCGTGAACAACCGCAGGCCAGACGGGATGCCGCTTCCAGTCTGACGACCAAGTGCTACGAACTTGTCACCTGTGTCGCTAACGGAAACCGCAAAGCCAAAGCGATCATTCCCTGTCGACATGATGCTTGAATTGGTGGCCTCAGACCACACCGACCCGTTGTTCGAGAACACCCTGGTCGTGTTGCTGCCAGGCTCACCAAGAACAAGCGTGGTTGCGTTGTAGTCAAGAGCGACCGCCGAACCAAGCTCGGCAGATGCCACCGTGCCGTTGATCGCGCTGTGAACAAGTGACCAACTATAATCATAGGTGGTCACAATGTAATCTTGATTCAGCTGACTGCCACTCTCGGTGGTGATCACATCACCCGTCTCAGAGAGTAGATCATATGAGTCTGAGACTGTCAGGGTGGCTATGTTACTCGTTACGTTGAGTGCGCCTGGCGCAGAAACAATCGCGCGATACAGCGTGCCATTCTGGCTCGCCGGTACGCCGCTGAGAGCGTATGACGTAGTGTTTGCCCCAGTGATTGTGTCCCAAGTGACTCCGCTGTCGCTGCTGTCCTGCCACTGATACGAGGGAGACGAACCGTCGCTGACCGTGGCCGCGACGGTGAAGTTCCCACTGCCGCCGATTCCAACCGAGAGGTTTTGCGGCTGGATGGTGACCGTGATCTCGGGGTTCCATGACCCCAACGCTGATCGCCGCCAGCCTTGCGAAGTGTGTACATACAGGTAGTTGTCGTCGTATGCCATGTCGCCGGGATCGCCGGGATCACCAGGATCACTTGGCGGGTTGGCCCAACTAATCCCTCCCTGGTTTGTCGCCGAGACGGTAATGGCGTTGTCCACCGTCGAGACGGATATACCCTGGCCGCCGACGAGGGACAGCGACCCCGACTCACCGTTGAGCGTCGAAAACGTCTGAGTCGACGAGATCGTCAACGCGCTTCCAACCTGAGTTATCTGCACGTTGTTTCCGCCGGCTAACGTGACTAACCCACTAAGGCCATTCACTGAGTTGACAATGGATGTCGGTATGCTGTCGCTATCGGCCAAACGAACCCATTGTCCTGCGTGTGCGTAGTATGCTGCACCTGTTCCTAGCCCATCATAGTTGTGGACATGAGCAAACATCCCGTGATAACTTGCCGCATCAGGGAGGTCTGTCAGCGTGTTATAGATGTTGCTGTACAGAATCTTGCCAGTGCCCAGGTCGAGCGTCGTGCCGTTTGACACAAGCGCGGTGACCGAATCCGCAGTCCACGCCGATCCATTCCAGACGAGAGCCTGGCCGTTCGCCGGAGACATCGTCGTGTTGACATCAAGAAGGTCGGTGACGTTTGCGATGCTTGCCTGACCGATTGTTCCGATGGTCAGGTTTTGCCCGTCGGACGATATGTTGATGTTTGTTCCGCCGACCAGACTAATATTTCCTGACAACGTGTTTACGGTTGTGCCGGCTGTCGTGTTAGCCGCTACCCACGCTGTTCCGTTCCACGACAGTGTCTGCCCGACCGTTGGCGACACATTCGACACATCAGAGAGGTCTGAGAGGTTTGACACATCGTCGGCGGCAGCCCACACGGTTCCGTTCCACGACAGTGTCTGCCCGACCGTTGGCGACACGTTCGATACATCAGCGAGGTCAGCGATGTTTGCCACATCGTCGTCGGCCGCCCACACTGTTCCGTTCCACGACAGTGTCTGCCCGACCGTTGGCGACACATTCGACACATCAGAGAGGTCTGAGAGGTTTACTGGGATGGAGAGTTCGGCGACATTCGCCGAGATTGTCGAGACGCCGCCACTGCTGTTGATTGAGATGCCGGTTCCAGCCGCAATCTGGAGTTCCGGCAGTGGCCCCACGACCGTTCCTGTGCTGACGTTTATCGTCTGCCCGTCAACTGATGTTACCTGTATATCGCTCACGGGTTCCTCGTAGTAAGTGTTCCAGAGAGAACCGTTCGTGTATAGCCGCTAGTATCAGCCCACTGAAAATACCATCTGTATCGAGTGCCAGGAGAGAGGGCCTCCGTCTGCGTTTCCGTGAGACCAAGGGCAACTGTCCCGTTTGCAGCGTCGGTTACAGATATCGTCCAGTTGTCGACAACGTCGCCAACAGACTCGGAACGCCCAGTGCCACCCACTCCGGTCGCAAAAATTTTTGAGACGTAGATCGGGGCGGCCAGAGAGTAATTTGTAATGTCTCGGTCGAAGTCGACTGACATTGCGACCTCATCAGAGGCAACGAATTCAACGTCCAGCGTGCCGGGTAGTTGCTCAAACTTCATTAGTTCGTTCCCTCGACCCGTTTCTTCCATTCCAGATTCAGGGCGTGTCGGATCTCTGCCTGACCCTGGCACAATTCCTGCATCGTCTCAGCCTGCTTCTCTTGTGCCCGTCCGATCTCAATCAGAGTCTCTTGAGTAGCGTCGAGGAACTCGGCGTGGCTGTGAACCACCGGCACGAGGACCGTCTGGTGCAGGGAGATCGCCGCTTCACGGGCGAAAAAGAGAATGACAGCCAGGATCGCCACGGGAACGCCGAAACGCTCCAGAAGGGCTAATACATGGCCGCGAGCCTCGTCCATCATGGGTGAGGGTCCAGCGGAGTAGTAATAGTGACAGTGCCTATTACTATTCTACCTGCTCGGAAAGTGCCGCGTGGGCCATCGAGAGGCATGCCAAATATCCGCAGGCGTCGACCACACTGTCACTGTGCCAACCGTCGTGGCCGCTGAATGTGTTTGTGCGAATCCTCGCCAACTTCATTGCCAGCGGGAACATGATCGCCTGCTTCACCGTCAGTTTAACGCCGGTCATCGCAGTAAACAGTTCGGCCACTTTTGCGTAGTCCTCGTGCGGCGGGCCGTACTGTTCGCCTCGGTCTTGGTTGACCAGCCGGTGGGCCTCCAGCAGGATCTCACTGCCCGACCTGGTGGCCTGCGGCTTCGCCTCGTCGTCTTGACGGCTAATCACATCACCCCTCTCGTTCAGGTTCATCTTGTCTTCCATCTCCTCTATTTTCTTGAGTGCCCGCCCCAGAGCCGCAGCCAGCGTCCCGTTGGATGCTGTCCACGAGTTCGACGGGCCAAACTTGTTGACTAGTAGCCAAGCCTGCCGGCGTTCGTCGAGTGTCATTGTTTCTTTCATTGCACGAAGACAGGCAGTACCTTGGTCACCCTCCGATGGTTATGGTCAATGACTATCAGTGATTGGCTCGGTGGCTGATACTCAGCCTTGATGCGGTCGGCGTAGGCGTTGTGTCCGCATAGGCATGAGTTAGCAACGAACCGATACGGGACGTGGATGAACTGGTGCCAATGGCCGAACACGTCGAGGTCAGCTCGCTGTGCTGAATTCCACTGGGCGATGGCCTTGTTGGTCGGCACTGTCAGGCCACCCACGCCGCCTCCGTAGGACAGGGCGTGACCGTGATGCGCCCGCAGGATGAACCCGTCGAGATCGACGATGTTGTGGTAGCCGACCCCCACCTGCCAGGCGACGTTCTTCCGCCGTTCAGCGGCTGCCAGGGTGAGGTAGAGGTTCTGTTCGTAAGAATGGTCGTTCTCGGTGCTGACCCGAGGTTTCTTGGTCGTGCGGCCGTGGTTGCCCGTCGCTGTCGCCACTAGCACCGGAGCAATTTCGGCCATGCGGTCGATCACGCCGTTTAGTCGCTCGCCAGCCCAGCGGGTGGCTGCCAGAGGCGGCAACTGGCAGCGTTCTATGCAGTCGTCGTGAATGTGGCCCGTGATGAAGTCACCGATCGCAGCGACCACAATGCGTCGGATGTCGGTGAGGTGCTTCTCGTGCTCAATGAGCATCGCCGCCTTCGAGGCCAGCGTCTGAATCCGCCGGTCGGCAATGTCGAGGGTGTACTCGTTCAAACCCCGGCAGTCCTCTGGCCGGATCAGTTCCTCGACGTGCCAGTCGCTCAACACAAGCACGGCGGTTGCCTGCGGACGCTTGCCCTTGCGAGCGACCGGTTTGAGCTTCTTCAGGCCGACGCCTGCCAACTCGTGATGCTTCCTGATCTCAGCGTCCGCGACATCCAGGCGTGCCAGTGCCGCCTTGTACTTTGCCTTTGTCTCGGAGAGTTCGGCTCGGAGCCGAGCCTCTACGCTGTCGCGTTCGACTGCCGCTGCGACTGTTTGAGCCAGCGAGCGATTTGCTCTGGCGACTTTGGGGCTGGCTGTTTTTGCTCGACGAGCCATTCAAGGATTCCTCTGGCTACGGCGGTCGCGTTGATGCCTTCCACCGTGACGACATCGGCGGCGAACGCTTCTACCTGTGCTCGGTGCTCTGGCGAGAGACGTTCAAGCCAGTTGAGTGGTGCGTTTTTCGGTGCTGCGGCTAGTGCTCGCTCGACTGCTGCCTGTAGCCCAGAGCCCAGAGAATTTTGCTTAGATCCTCTGACTGATTGACGACGGCCTCCTCGCTCATATTGGGGTTGGCCGCGTGCAGAAACTCGTGAATCTCGGTGCAAAGTTTTGCCCTCTTTTGGAGACGCTCTTCGATCAGCACTTTTTCTCCGTGGTACGTCCACCCGTGGGCCTTGCCACGGAGCCGGGTGTACCGCCAAAGGAATTTAACCCCGCCGATCAGAAAGTGGTGGTCGCGTGGCATTGTAATATTGTGTCGGGTATCCTAAGCGGCGTCCAGAGCAGATTTTCGTGCAATTTTGATAGCACGCTTTACTATCATCCTGCCGACAGCATCGATAAAGGGGAGGCGTCGTTTCGTCGCCTCTTCGCGGAGCCAACCGACGATCTCGTCGATACGTTCTTCGCATTTATCACAGCCCCACTGATCCATCGTTCTTGCCCTGGCATTGCAAGAGCAGTTTGGCGAGGCAGTGATGCCGACTCTTTTCAACAGTTTCTTCAGTTCGGTGCCGGGGCCGTGCGTAGGGGCTGGTTCAGGCGTTTTTGGCGTGAACCCAGGCTTCGGGTGGCGAGGGTAGGCGGGGTGGTCAACGTCAACCGTGACAGTGTCGCCGTCGCGGGAGACAATGCATGCGGCGACCTCGTCGAGGGTGTAGCCCCGTTGACGGCAGCGGGCTTCGAGGTTCTTGATGTTGGTGGTGGTCATGGGAGGGGGTTCAAGTTTTCGATCGTCACTGAGCTGCTTGCTGTTCCGAGCCCGTGCGCTGTCCTGCGGCCGGTAAGGGGGTCGACATAATATCCTATCAGCGACCAGTGCAAGTTAAGAGAAACCCCGATCGGCGTGCCTGCAACCATTCTCAGAAACTCTCCAGAATTGTGTGATTTATAAAAAAATCCCCAGCGAATGCTCTCCGGGTCTGCATAGACCGAGCTGCCTTCATCGGCGCCAGGCACCATCATGCCTTTGATGCAATTAGGCAGTGGTGGGATAATATCAAAGGATAGCAAATAATATTGGCCGCAAAGAAATGCAATCAAATTCTGAAAATTGCCTGACAGGACGTTGCCATCAGACCACAACGCTGTGAAGAGCGGCGGTGAGGATGCGTCAATCTGTGCAAAAGGTTGACTGATCTCGCTCGGGATTAGCGAAAGCAGTTGTGAGTGGTCGCAGTCTTCTATCCCTTCGTAGTACATTTGCTCGGCAGCGAAACTGAGAGGGCTGAATGTGGCTTTCAGCGTCGTTCCGTTATAGATTTGACTATCAGACCCGCCAAGGTCGGGGCACGACTCGCACGCCGCACACGCCTCCCCGTCTCCGGCGAAGACCGCTCCGTTCTCCGTGTCGCACTCACACTGCTGCTTAATGCTGCACGAGCCGTCGGCTTCGCAGCACGCGCCCTCGGCGCAGGCTTTGAGGCAGTCGGCCTCGGTGCGGTAGACCGAGCGACCCGTGGCAGAAAAATTATCTGGCAGGTTTTTGATTTGATAACAGGCCATCAAGACACCGTTACAGAGTAACCGGAAAACACCTTTTCCGAGTTTGTTCCCTGAACGCCGTGGAACAAAAGCCCACTAGCCGGCAGATTGAACTGAAACGGCGATTCTCCTAGTCCAGGCGTTGACACATACCATATTCCAGAACGCCGCGAAAACGTGGCGGAAAGAGTGCCGGTGAAGTCACCATCGGCATAACCCTGAACATCGGCTGAAAAATGCTGGATTCGATCCTTGCCGGGCGAACCTTGACCGCCGGTGCCAGAGCCAATGGCAACACCGGACACAGCGTAATTAAAGGGGGCTGCACCAAACGGTGAAAAAGAGTTGGGAAAAGAACCTATACCAACATGGGCGGTTGCTGAACGCAAAGGCTCATTGGCAATAGATGCAGTTATGGTAATCGACAGGTCACCGTCGTTATTTATCGCCAAGCATCGCGAAATATAACCTGTTGAAAAAGTCAATGGGTTCGTTGAGCCACCTGGCCCTAAGTAAGAAGACCAACAACCGTCGGAAAAGGCTTCTGTTGAATACCCCGACGGAGTGATTGTCTCACATTCAA